>CAVYIL010000034.1:0-16933 GCA_963768325.1 uncultured Flavobacteriaceae bacterium
AGTAACTTATTAGTATATATAAGCCTTTCAGAAAAAAGGGGCAAATTTGGTACAGTTAGAATCAAAAACAATTAAAAAAGAACAAATTTCTACCTTGGTCTTAATAAATAAAAATTTGAACTTAATGTTTACAAATGAATTATCTACTTCCAATTAAATCATGATTAAATAAAGGAAAAACCAAAAAAAAAAGAAGTTTAATGAGTTTTTCTACAACTAATCAAATATTAAAACAAAAGGATGTTAGAATAGCTCTAATTATTTTAATAAGGATTCACAAATTTATCAATATCAGAAGTTGTAATTACAGGATTTGCACCTTCACTTTGAGCTACAAGAGCACCAACAGCACATGCATAATTTATCGACTCTTGAGGGCTATCTCCATTTAATAATTTACTTATTAATGATGCAAAAAAAGAATCTCCGGCGCCAACTGTATCAACCACTTTAATTTGATAACCACTATTGTAATAAAGTTCACCCTCAAATAATAATAGTGCACCATGTCTACCCTTTGTCACACAAACACTATTAGTATTGGTTTTCTCTGAAATGTACTTCACATTTTGTTCTATTGAATTGTATTTAGAACCTAATTTTTTGCTTACTTCAAAAAGCTCGTCATCATTTATTTTTAAAAAATCTGCCCTCTCCATTAACTCAATTAAACTTTCTTTCGTGTAATAAGGAGGTCTTAAATTCAAATCGCAGATTTTATATCTTGCTTTTTCCATTAATTTGAATAATGTTCTTTTCGAGAGTTCTCCTCTTGCTACTAAACTTCCGTAATAAAAAGCATCACTTTCTTCAACCAATTTCATTGTTTTATCCATAGAGTGAATTTTATCCCAAGCTCTTGGAAATTCAATATCATATGAAGCCGAACCCTTTTCACTAAGCACAACTTTTACTGTTCCTGTTTCATAATTTTCATCTACTTGAATAAAATCTGTACTAACCTTATTTGACTTAATAAAATCAATTAATTGCGCTCCATTCTCGTCGTTTCCTACCTTACTTACAATATAAACCTCATTTCCTAACGAGTGTAATCTTAATGCAACATTTAATGGTGCACCTCCAATTTTTTTATGGGTAGGAAACACATCCCATAAAACTTCTCCAAAACATACTATTTTTGACATAATTTGATATTAAGAATTAAAAAATCCGTCGAATAAATTAAAACTAATTAAACGACGGATTTACTAACAAAAATTTAGTGTGTCTTTAATTACTTTTTAATCACTTTTATAGTCTCTAATTTTCTATTATTGTCATCTCTAATTTCCGCAAATAGCAATCCAGTAATCATAGTTAGAAAGATATATGGAGGTTTCATCTTTTATCTTCCTTGTCATTAATGTTCTTCCATTAATGATATATAAGTTAAGTGTTAGTTCATCTGAACTTCTAATATTTACATTTAAATTATCTACAACTGGGTTTGGATGAAATGCAATTTGTGACTTATCAATCTTTTTATTTGATAATGTAACTCCTGCTAAAGATAATAAGGCATTGCTTGTAAATTATTTCAAATTGTCATTATAATTGGCTGGACTGCCATTAAATATTTTATTAGTTTGAAAGACCTAAATCTGCTAAATGATTTAAAATATTTTTAGTAATAATCTTCATGTTATCACCATTTGGCACACCCCCTACTTCCCAGTCCCAAGTTCCACCTATAGCACAAACTACAGTACCATTTGTTCCATCTGATCGCCATTCAACACCCCAAACTTCGTTACCTCCACAGTTCCCCCAAAGAATATTACCCCCAACAGCAGCTTCAAAATTTGACCTCGCTTCTTCCAATGTTGCAGCTTCCCATGGACCAAAATCCATGTTATATTGAGCTACTCTGTTCTTTTTTAGAGTACCAGCAGCCAAAGTCTCAAAATCTGTTCCAATACAACCACCTGTGCTTGAAGATACGCCAGCAAAGTAAGGACTAGAAGTATCAGCTGTCCAACTACCACCCCAAGCATCACCTGTTGCCCAATCCTCATATCCTATACCTCCCCAGGCTTGATTAGGAACTCCATTACCATCAACTACACCAATATCATCTAAAATAAATGCAGCAAAATTACTTACAAGTATATTTCCACCTGCTTCATAATAGGTTTTAACTTTATCAATTAAATTATCGGCTAGATCTGGACACGGAGGACCATCTGCAGGTCCTTCACCAATTATACAGTTAGCACCATTTTTGGGGAACTGAGCTACCCTGTCTCCCCACCAACCACCATCGAACTGAATCCAAACAGAATGGTAGACACTTAAATCTATCACACCATTGGCTACATCGGTAAACGAATGATATGTAACTTCTGTAAAAGGTCCTGCAATATTTGGAAACCACTGGGCAGCGGTTTCATCATCATCTACGGTAAAATCCCCACCGTTGCAGGCGTCCCATGCCACAGGTGTATTTTCAGCAGCAGCACCTAAAAATGCTATTTTTCTAATATCAAAACTCACAAGATATTCAATAATTCTAGAAGGTGAAATAACATTCGCGGCATTAAAAGTGTTGATCTTAAAAGTATAATTTCCTTCAGCAATATCGCTTATAGTATAAGATGTAGCATCTCCAGGTAAATTGACTATATCATTATTGATTTGTAACCTTATACTTTGCAAACCAGTTTCTATTAAGTCCCATGTAAGGATCACGTCGCTTACATCTTGAGTTGCTGCAAAGTTTCTAACCGCCTCAGGGCCTTCTCTGTTTAGGTACACTGTTTCACCTAATGATAAATTACCATCTGCATCTTTAGTTTTAACCGTGAAAAAATAATCTTTATTTACGTCTATTATACCATAGCTCCAAGTTGTAGCAGCTCCTTCAACTGAACCAGTACCATCTGTATGCAACACAAAAATACTACTGACATTTGACGGATTCGTCCAAGTTAAAACGGCATCATCACCATTTAAATCAACACTCAATCCACTTACTTTTTGAGCAATGGTTGGCGTAATTGGGTTCAATTCTAAATCTTCACAGGATGATGTTAGCGTTAATAAGAAGCCGAACGCTAAAAACATCGATATTCTTTTAATAATTTTAATCATGATTTTCTTATTTTATTTGTTATTTTATAATACTATATACTTTACAGGAGTAACTTTACTTATGGTTTAGTTACTTTTATTGTTTTAAAAGACGCTGAACTATTATCTGCAAATACACCCCAAGATGTATTTGGTGCTTTATAAACTCTTGATGTAAGTGCAACTTGGTTATTTACATAGATTACAACTATGGAATTTTCTACAACCATCTTAACATCATAATCTACATTTGGTTCTAATATGAATGAAGTCTCATTATCCGAAATTGTTGAACTTGATAAAGATGACCTAATTGTTTTATCTAATCTTATTTTATTCTCACTAGGTACAAAACGTAAACTTATTACGTTGTCATTTTCATCACAAGCACCGAGAAAAAATCCAAAGTCTCTATTTGATTGGGAATATGATACAGTAGTTGATATTAAATACCTTGGTGCGTCAATAGGTTCATAAAAAACCGCCGAAACATCATTATTAGCAGAACTACTAAGATTATAAGACTCTTCGTTTGAACCTGTTTTTTCAAAAGTGCCAATTTCTCTATTTAGCTCTAAAGCAATTTCTGTTTGCATACCACTGCTAACAGCATCTGGTATAGACAACATCAAATCGTCATTAGAGTCTTGTGTTAATTTGTGAGCCACTAAATTTCCGCCCCAAGTTTTAACACCAGAATCTAAATTATTCTCAGTTCTTGCAGTCCACCCCATAATAAAGGCATCTGTTCCGTTACTTACTGCTTTTGCAGCATAAAAATCATTACCATCTAGAAATTCAGAACCAGTTGGTTGTTCCCATGGTCCAGTTGCTGAACTACTTTTTCTATATATAACTTTACGTGAATCTATATCAGAAAAGATTAAATAATACATACTTCCCATTTTGAAAACTTGAGCTGTTTCCATCATAAAGTAAGTCCTATTATCTCCATCGTAAAAAATACCATCGTATGTCCAAGACAATAAATCTGTCGATGTGTAAGAAGCAATTACACCTTTAAAAACTCCACCAACATTTGCTCTGGCACTAACAAGCATATAGTAAGCTCCCGCATCTTCAAAAACATAAGGGTCTCTAAAATTATCTTGCTCATCAAACTGCATTCCTGTTGGCGCATAAATAGTTGTAAACGATTTGTTTTTTGTAAAACCAGCTTCAGGATTGGTTGAAGTTGCCAACATAATGCCTTCTTTTGTAGTTACACAGCTTGATGGAAAATTAGGATTATGCCCTGTATAAAAACCATAATATGTGTTGTCTTTAACAAAAACCGAACCTGAACCAATTGCAAAGTCTTGGTCACATCCTTCAGAACTTGAACTAATTATTTCTGTACTGATCTCATCATATGACGAAAAATCAGTTGTAGATAGTGTATACCATGGGTGTCTTTGGTTTGAATTATCATTCCAAATATCTTTCAAATAATATAAGTAAAACTTATTTGAAGCATCATCGTAAATAGGCATTAAATCACCTATACGTATTCCATCTGATCCTATTTTATAAATTGAATAATCAGATTGTTCTATTTGAGGTGTACACTGCAAATTTTCAAACATAGAATCTGGATCATCATCATCTGGATCAGACAAAACTGGCCCTTGAATTGTATCTACAGAATCATCAGTCGATTGACAACTGCTTAGCCCCAATAAAAAGGCTTAACAGAAGTACTGAGATAAAAAATTTAATTTTATTTTTTGATTTCATAACTTCTTTTTGATAATTATATGATTGCGATTAATTTTTTGATATCCAGAAGAAACCATTTTTAATTAATTTCTTCTGGAACTAACCAAACTAACTCAAAAACTATAATCATTATTTCAATTAATTAATATCCTGGGTTTTGTACATATAAACCTCCTGTTACATCAATTTCTCTTTGTGGGATTGGATAGTATTCATCTCTACCAGCGGTAAATTGTGCATTGGCTAAAAAATCTCTTTTTGTTTTCTCAACATCTACATAACCATTTAAGACCTCAGCTGCTTCACCCCATCTTACTAAATCAAAGAATCTGGCACCTTCCATAGCAAACTCTAAACGTCGTTCAAACTTTAACGCTTTAAGCGCATCTTCTTTTGAAAGTGTTAATGGATAAGTTCCAATACCATAAACATCAGAAGCTCCTGCATTAATTGGTCTGTTAGTACTATTAGCTGCACGAGTCTCTAATTTGATTTATTATTGCTATACCTTGAGACACTTGATTAAGTTGGATTAAAGCTTCTGCTTTCCATAATAGTACATCTGCATATCTAATAAAATCGACATTTTTTGATGTTCCAATAAATGGCCCCTCTTTTACATAACAAGAACAGTCTGGAGCTTGTTGTTCTTTCATATTTCCAAAATACCCATAAACACCAGGGTCTCTAGCCCATGAAAAATTGTAAACCATGTCATTAGAGTTATTTACTGTGTTACGGTATTTAAATGGTCTTCCAGGAATACCAACGGTGTGATCTATTCTTGGGTCTAATGTAATCCCACTAGCAAGTGGTGTTGTACCATTACCATCTACAGAGTTATAAATATCTACATCATTAAACGTATCCAAAAGCGGTAAGCCATTTGTATCTGTTTTAAAGGCATTCACCATATTTTGACTTGCTAAGTGAAAACCACAACAGCCATATAATCCTGTACCATGAGGAGAATTAAGGCCTGTAACAAAACTTACTCTGCTAACCAAAGTACCATCATTTATTGAAAATTGAGCTGCCCAAATTGATTCTGAGCCATTATCAAAACCATCTAAAAAGTTATTCCCAAAATCTGGTTCTAAAGCTCCCGTAACATCATCAGCGTAATCAATAACTTCTTGTAACCTAGTAGCGTTTATATTAGTTACTTGATGTGTGTCATTTTGTTCATAAGCTTGATATAAACGTAGTTTTGCTAAATAAGCTGCAGCTGCATTTTTATCGGCTCTTCCAACTTCATCTTGTGATTGTGGTAAATTATCATAAGCAAATAAGAAATCCTCTGCTATCATATTCCACAACTCATCATTGGTCATATCGTTAGTTGCATTAGCTTTTTCTTCAGCGGTCATAGTTTCAACTATATAAGGCACCTTTTTAAATAACAACTTCAACATAAAGTGACTGTGGGCTCTTAAAAAACGAAGTTCAGCTTGTCTCAGGGTTTTTTTAGGAAAATCTGCTTCAGATGTTTCGTTTATCAATTCTAAGGCAAAATTAGCACGACTTATAGCCTTATAATGGTTCACCCAAGTTTTAGGTGTCATCCAATCTCCATAATCTGGAATGGTTAGATTATACATTTCGTAACGATGAATCACATCTACATCTCCAATTCCTCCTCCACCTTTGTAAGCGTCATCAGCACGCACACTGCCGTATACCCATTGATGCGTTATTGGCCCAACCATTTCATCATTTGCTATACCTGCATAGGCAGCTATAACCAACCCTTCTAAATTCTCGTTGGTACTTACATCATCTTGTGATAATAATCCTTCTGGTTTATACTCTAGAAACGTCTTCACTACAAGCCGTCAGAAAAGCTATTGCTAACAGCCAAATTAAAAATATTTTATTGTTTTTCATGATCTATTTTTTTTAAAAGTTTAGGTTAAATCCTAAAGAAAGGACTGTTGGTACTGGTATTCTATTTACATCTGTTCGCTCTGGATCTGGACCTATATAGTCTTTATGTGTAATCCAGAATAAATTCTCTCCTTGTAAATAAAATCTGGCACTTGTCATTCCTCCAAGTCCACTAATTATATCTTTTGGTAAAGAATAACCTATTTGGAGGTTTCTTAATTTGAAATAAGAATTTTTTCTAAAGGTGTAGTCTGATGGTCTTGTATCATTAAATGCTAAAGTTGCAGAGGGGATATCAGTATTTGTATTCTCTGGAGTCCAAGCGTTTAAAAGCCCAACACCCCCATTTTCTCTACCCGATGCAAAATTGTTCCAAAATACGTAAGGGTCTTGACCAATACGGTTTGTTACACCCGATCCGAATAACGATAAATCAAAATTCTTATAAGCTAAGTTTATTGTAACGCCATACTCTAATTCGGGCAGAGTTGTTCCTATCCAATCTCTATCATCAACATCTATAACCCCATCACCATTAATATCAACATATTTGATACTACCTGGTCTTGCCAAATCTTGAGTCGGGCTATTATTTACGTCTTCTTGACTTTGAAAAAGTCCATCTGTTCTATAACCAAAAATGGAGAACACTGAGCGTCCAATAATTGAATTATCAACGGTACCTCCAAAATCTGTTTCTCCACCTTCGTTAAGCTGTGTTATTTTATCTGCAAAATGAGATACATTGGTTGAAATCCCAAAAGTAAAACCACTATCAAAAGTTTTGTTATAACCTATTGCAAACTCCCAACCTTGCCCTTCAGTATTAGCAATGTTTAATACGGTATTAGCACCTTCACCCTGTGTTGCAATTGTTCTGGGAGCACGCAAAATACCCTTAGTTTCTCTAGTATAATAATCAAATGACCCTGTAATATTATTTTTGAATAAAGAAAAATCTATCCCATAATTATATTCAGCCGTTTCTTCCCAACTTAAATTATTGTTCTCTGATTGAATTCTTACAAATCCTGATGGCAATGTTCCAGTATTATTACCATTAATATCATAAGCCGTTCCCACATTATAATATATATTGAAGAAGTCAGGTGAATAAAGATTTTGATTAGGCCCATATCTTGTTTCGAATAAACCGAAACGCGCACCATCACCAATTTCTTGATTACCAACAACCCCATATCCAGCTCTTAACTTTAAGCTAGAAACAACATCGTTTTCTGGAAAGAATTCCTCATTGCTTATTCTCCAACCAACAGTCGCTGCAGGAAAAATACCATATCGATTATTGGCACCAAAACGGGAAGACCCATCACGACGCAAAGTAAAGGATGCCAAATATCTATCAGAAAAGGCATAATTAATTTTTCCGAATTGGGAAACGGTTGTATTTGCCGTTGATGTACCTCTAGAAGTTCTTGCTCCCGTGGCTGCATTCAGGACAAAGAAGTCTTCTGTCTCAAATGGAAAATCGTCGGCTTGAGCCACAAATGTATCAAAATCATTTCTAATATACTCATAACCTAATAAAGCCGCAAATCGGTGATTTTCTCCTAATTCTAAATCATAATTTAATGTATTTGAAAACACAAAACTTGAAAACTTATTAGTATCAATTATTAAACGGTTATTTGACCTAGTAATAAATCCATTATTTACTTTACGTTCAATATCTTTTCTTTTAAAATCGCTAAAATCTAAACCTACATTTGTTCTAAACGTTAAACCCTTTAAAAGATCAATTTCTGCAAACACATTACCAAAAAAGCTATTTTTATCAGCATTGTCCCAGCGGTTTAAATATTGCATTAATACCGGATTATTTCTATCTGAATAACCTGCTCCAATAGGACCAGCAAATTCTCCGTTAATATCATAAACTGGAATTGTTGGTGCTAAAGTAATTGCTAAACCTGTAGTTGGAGCACTACCAACATCTGGAGAAACTAACGTTTCATTGGAAGTAAAAAACTGTGTATTAACCCCAACTCTCACTTTATCATTAAATAGCTTAGTATTAGCGTTTATTTTTGTAGAATACCTATCATAATTTGTGTATTTAAGCATTCCTGTGTTTTTTAAGTAACCGAAGTTCATCATAACGGATGATTTTTCTGAACTTGCAGAAATAGTTACCTCATTATTAAATACAAAACCAGTGTCATACATTTCCTTTTGCCAATCAGTATCACCAACAGGAACAGATGTATCGCCTCCTACAAATGGCTGAACACTTACATTATTGAGTACTGGATTGTTAAAATCTCCATTCCAATCAAAATTGTAAATTGAGCCGTAGCCTGCGTTTGGATCTGCATTATCATTAACAGAAGCCTGCCATAGCACCTGTCCTCTTTCAAGTGCATTCATCATTTCATAACGCTGTTGTTTTTCAGATTGAATAGATAAATTTGAATTAAAGCTTACAGTAACACGCTCTCCCTTAGCTCCGCTTTTGGTAGAAACTACTATAACACCATTACCTGCTCTAGAACCATAAAGAGATGATGCTGATGCATCTTTTAGCACTTGGATAGACTCTATTGATTCAGGATTTAAACTTGCAAAAACCTCAGGCCTCTTGGTAGGAACTCCATCAATCACATAAAGAGGGCTATTATCTCCTAGTGTAGTAATACCCCGTATTAAAATATTACTTGCTGCCCCAGTTGGATCTCCAGTTTTTTCAATAAAAAGCCCTGGAACACGCCCCTGTAAAGCCTGCATAGCATTTCCAGAACTTCTACTCTGTCCTTCAATGGCACCAATTTCTACAACACTTATGGCTCCTGTTACATCTACTTTACGTTCTTTAGAATATCCAGTTAACACAATTTCATCTAGTGTAGCGGCATCCATGACCAATACTACGTCTATTACTGAACGTCCATTGATTTGAATTTCTTGAGATTTGTAACCTATGTAGCTAAAAACCAAAGTCGCATTGGTATCAATATTTTCCAATACATAATTTCCGTCAAAATCTGTTGCGGCACCTTGCGTTGTGCCAGATACAATTACAGATACACCAGGCAAAGGCATCCCGTCCTCCTGTGAGGTAACAGTACCTTTTACCTGAGCTTGCGCCAAAATACTTATAAAAGCAAATACAGGCAGAAATAAAAGTTGTTTTAATTTCATTTTTATTTAATTTAATTAATATTTAGTTTGTTAATTTCTATGTTGCCAAGAATAAATTCTTGGTCTTTGGGTTCAATACTTAGTTCGCTGAATGGTGCCTTCGGAAAAAATATTTCGGTCATTACTGTTTCTCCATTATCAAAAAATAGTTCTATAGATGTTTTATCTAGAATAATTGTTCCATGCAAATCTGTATTTATTGATGTTCTTTTAGCTATTGAAACACGATCTGCAAACTTTTCTGAAAATTCTGTTTTACCAGATTTTCTTCTATCTACAAAAAAGTTTTTATCACTATGGTTATATCCAAAAGCTAAAGTGTCTCCTTGTTTATTTGTAAGTTTGAAGGTGAAACCACTGTTTTTTAAGTCTAAAATTTTAAAATTTATTTCTGTACTTGATAAATCGATTGTTTTTGAATCAATAATTTTCGATTCTTCATTTATTACTAATGAGTCCTTTTTAAATTTGGTGCTTCTGTAATTGGTTAATTCTTTTACAGGTTGAAATAATAATCTATAACTTGAATTTACTTTTTGAAGTTCAACTGTCCTTGCCACGGTCATGGCACTTCTCCAAGTTTCAGTTGGCACTACATTGGCATATTCCCAATTAGACATCCATCCCATAAATAATTTTCTGCCATCGGTATCTGGGATATTGGCCCAAGTTACTCCCGCATAATTATCTCTTCCGTAGTCAATCCAAATAGATTTGTACTCCGTATTATTTAAGTCGTTCTCAAACGATGGGTCTATTTTAAATTGTTTACCATCATAATCGCCCACAAAGTACTGAGTGGCACTTCCACCATTTGGCCCACCAGGATTAATACTAACTAATAGCACCCATTTAACTTCATCCGTTCCTTGAACTACCATTGGAAAAAAATCTGGACATTCCCAAACACCACCGTGTGCCCCTATTCCATCGCCAAAATCAGATTCTAGTTTCCAATCTTTTAAATTTGATGAGCTATAAAACATAATTTTTTGACCAGCAGCCAATACCATTAGCCATTTATTATGTATGGAATCCCAAAACATTTTAGGGTCTCTAAAATCTTTAATGCCTGGGTTTTTAATTACTGGATTTTCAGAATATTTAGTAAACGTTTGTCCTTCATCTAAAGAATATGCAATGGCTTGAGATTGGTAATTAATTTTACCAGCTTTTTCACCATTCATATCATGATAAGTAAACATGGCTATTATAGGCTCAATACCATTTTTAGAAAACCCTGAGTTATTATTGACATCTACAATAGCACTGCCGGAAAAGATATATCCTTTTTCATCGGGGTATATGGCTATGGGCATTTCTTTCCATGTTACCATGTCTGTACTAATAGCATGCCCCCAATGCATGGGACCCCATGTGTTCCCATCTGGATAATGCTGAAAATATAAATGATAATACTCGTTATAGAAAAACATACCGTTGGGATCGTTCATCCAACCAGATTTTGGCGTAAAATGAAAATTGGATCGGTATAAATCTTCTTCTGTATAAGAAGCTTGTCCCAAAACTTGTGCTCCATCACGATTTATATTTGTCGCTTTTTTACAGCTCGTAAGAAGCATTACCAAAATGAGAAATACTATATTTATTTTTTTCATTATTGTTATTCTATTTGATTAATTTTTTACTCAACTCTTCAAGTGAAACGCCTTTTGTTTCTGGCATCATAAAGGCCACGAACAGTAATTGGAAAACCATCATAATCGCGAAGAACATAAAGACCACGCCAGGACCAATGGTTGCAAATAATACTGGAACTAATGATGGGACAACGGCTGCCAAAACCCAATGCACGGAACTCCCAAAAGACTGACCAAAACCCCTTAAATGGTTTGGGAAAATCTCTGATATAAAAACCCAGATTACTGTACCTTGTCCAATAGCATGTGACGCAATGAACATGAATAAGAATATGGGCATAGAACCGCCTTTCCAATTCAAGAAGAATGCTGCCGATACCAATGATAATGAAATTATATAACCAATGGAGCCTATATACATAAGCTGTTTTCTTCCCAACCTATCGATAAGGAAAATACCTAACAACGTAAATACCATATTGGTTACTCCAACACCTATACTGCTCAACAACGCAGAACTCTCTTCAAGGCCAGCTTCAGTCAAAATTCTTGGCGCATAATATAAGAAAGCATTGATTCCAGATAATTGGTTGAAAAAGGCTATCAGAAAAGCTAGAATTATTAGAAATCTATATTTTTTAAGGAAAATATTTTCATTAGGAACTGTGCTCTCCATTTCATCCTTTATCTCCATCATCAATTTTTCGGGATCAAGATCAGGATTAATGATTTTAAGTACATCTCTTGCTTCACTATTTCTAAATTTTGTAAGCAACCAACGTGGGCTTTTTGGGATTGTTAATGCAAATACAGTATAAATTGCAGCTGGAATGGCTTCTACACCTACCATCCATCGCCATGCATTTTCGCCAATATTATTTAACAAGTAATTAGATAAAAAGGCAACTAAAATTCCAAAAACAATATTAAATTGATACAGTCCCACTAATTTTCCTCTATCCTTTGCCGGTGCTATTTCAGAGATATAAGCTGGTGCTGCAATGGTTGAAGCACCAACTCCCAATCCACCTATGAACCTAAAAACAGCAAAGGTAATAGGGTCATTGGCCAAAGCAGATCCAACAGCAGATACTGTATATAGGATACCTATCCATACCAAGGTGTTTTTGCGCCCAATTCTATTGGTAGGGATTCCGCCAAAAAAAGCACCAATCACAGTTCCCCATAGAGCCATACCAATGACTACAATACCATGGAACATATCTGATGAACCCCATAATAACTGTAGCTTCTTTTCTGCACCTGATATGACTACAGTATCAAATCCAAATAGAAAACCGGCTAATGCTGCAGTGATGGACCAAACTAAAATTTTTCTGTTCATGGATGTTATAATTAATTCTTAGCAAATTATGTTTAATGTTTTAACTAATGATTTGAATTTGTTGCAATAAGTTCCAATTTTGTTAAGGATTTATTAAAATTAACATAATCAATTGTATTTCAGTTATTTAACTAAATAATATATTGGTTACTATATCGATATAGTTCAAAATTGTTACTTAAGTTTACTATTATGTTACCTAAACAGAGTTAATTTAGGTATTGCTAAACTGACAAAATTGTTAAGTGATCTATGACAGATTCACAGCTTAAACAGATTGCTGTTATACAAGTGATAAAATTTGAATGTATTCTTTACGAACTTTTAAAAGCTGAGCTGGAGCTCATAATTAAGCAGTCTCTCTGTAAGCTTTTGGAGATTGATTAAATTTGTTTTTAAATGCAGTTGAGAAGTAATTTGGAGAAGAAAACCCTGTTGAATATGCAATTTCAGATATGGTTAAAGAGGAGGTTTTTAAAAGCTCTTTTGCTTTATCTAACCTAGTGTTTTGAATATAGTCGCTAATTTTTACGCCCAATATAGCCTTAAATTTTCTATACAACTGTACTCTGGAAATATTAAGTTTATCTGCAATTGCTTCCACTGTAAAATTAGAGTTATCCAAATTGTCATTAATAATGGAATTGATTTTATTTAAGAAGTCCTGCTCATATAATCCAAAACCATTTCCAGCCTCGATCTTGTGAACATTATTGATATAATAGTACCTCAGCTTTTCCCTATTATATAACAAGGTCTTTACGGATTGTGATAAAATAGCAAAACTGAATGGTTTTGTTAAAAACAGATCAGCACCAGATTCTAAACCTTTAATATACGCTTCTTTGCCATGCAAGGCAGTTAGCATAATATTAGGTATATGGGATGTTCTCAGATCTTTTTTTAGTATTTCACAAATTTCATAACCATTCTTATCACCAGGTAAACTAATATCACAGATAATAATATCAGGTATTAATTCCAGTGCTTTTTCAATACCATCAGTACCATCGGAAGAATGAACAATATAATCTTTAGAAAGTTTACCCTCTAAATACCTTACAAGATCTTCATTATCTTCAATAATCAAAACAGAATAATGTTCATCATCATTTAATAAATTATGTTCAATAAATGTATCTTCCTGGTAATCTGTATTAAAGCTCAAAATAGCTTCATCGACAAGGTCTGGTTCAAAAATTATTTCATCAGAATTTAAATGAGCATTTCCTTTATATAATGTAACTACAAACTCTGCTCCATGTTTAGAACTAACTTCTATACTTCCTTTATGTAATTCAACAAATTCCTTTGAAATATGTAATCCAATACCAGAACTTGATTTACTATTGTTAGATCCTTGAAAAAATGGACGAAAAACTTTTTCTAATTCTCCTTTTTGTATTCCAATCCCGGAATCCTTAAAATATATCTTAACAAAGTTACTCTTAGCTTCATCAACAATATTGATGCTTATGGACCCATTATTTGGAGTAAATTTAAAGGCATTTGAAAGCAAATTAAAATATACTTTATCCATTAAATCTCTATCAATGTATACATTCAGATCTTCATTATTTGATTTAATGAAAAAATCAATATTTCTCTTTTGTGCCTCACTCTCAAAATCTTGGAAAATTAAGGATGAAAATTTGAATAAATTGGTCTCGGAAGCTTTAAGAGTAAATTTTCTGTCTTCAATTTTTCTGAAATCGAGTAACTGGTTTATAAGTCTTAGCAAACGTTTCGCATTGTTAAAGACCAAACCAACTTCATTGATTAATTTGCTGTCCTTAATAGTAAAATTATCCGCCATCGACTCGACTGAAGACAGAATAAGCGTAATCGGAGTTTTAAACTCATGTGAAACTCCTGTAAAGAAATTAGTCTTGGCTTCATTACTTTCCTTTACTTCTTTGGCTATTTTTTTAATTTGATTACCTTGTATAGTGATTTTTTTATTCCGTAATTCTAACTCACGCTTTTTTCTTTTCAGCTTGTAAGTTGAATATACACTGTAGGCTCCTAAAATTATACTTATTATTAAAAGCGCCAAAAGTAACTTTAATATATTGTTTTGGGTGGTATAGGTTTCTTCCTGTTGCTTTATTCTTTCCTGTTGGATTTCAATATCGTTTTGCTGTGAGTTTATTTTATTAAATTGTGCAAGCATAATATCGACATTTCTGTCGTCAATGACTGTAGTATTTAGAATATGTTCTTTAGGAATTGATTCGCCATTTAATATTTTTACCGCCATAGGTATTGCCTCATCTCCACCTGTTGGATACAATATTGTGGCAGTTAATATATTATCTTTAACAAACTGAATGCCGCCATTGGGGCCATATAAACCATCAACACCTATAAATTTCAAGTTTTGGTTAGTGCCATTGCCTTTCCATATTTGGTATGCTTGATGAGCCAATTGATCATTAAATGCATAGATGAAATCAACTGGATTATTTTTTAATGAGTCTAAATCTGCATTAAATCTATCTTCATCAAGTCCTTTCATTGATAGTACAACATCAATTTTTGGCTCATTGCTTACCTCCTGATGGAATCCGGCACTTCTTTCTAAAACCGGTGAAGAGGAATCCGCGCCCATTATTTCTATCACTCTCTTATACTTATTGTTGAATGAAGCAATATATTTTGCAGCTGTACCCCCTACCTCTAAATTATCTGCACCTATATAAGTTGTGTATTTATTGGAGTTAATCTTTCTATCCACAATTATAACAGGAATACCCATTTTATAGGCCTTTTCAATTACCGGAACAATCGAATCTGGCTCTAATGGTGAAACTATTATCAAATCCATTTTTTCATGAATCATCTTTTCAATATGACTTATTTGCTGTCTGTAATCCAAATAACTTTGGAATATAGTAAGATCAATTTCAGGGTGCAGGGCTGCCTGGATTATCATAGACTCATTCATGGCATCACGCCATTCGTCATCTTGACATTGAGAAAAGCCTATTTTATATACTTTTACTGTATCGGTTTTACAACTTGACAAACAAAATAAGCTTACTAAAAAAAGCAATCGTAATAATTTGTATAAAGGCAATCTTAACATAAAATGGTTTTATCCAACTGAACCTAATGTATAAATTTATTTTAAAAAATATACTATTTCAAGCTAATAAGATTATCACACTCCTATTTAAAGTTTTGGTTTTAGTGATAAAAAGGGAAGCTAATCACTTCCCCCTTGACCTCACTATTTCTAAACCGGTCCTTCCCTCACTGCCAACATATAAAACCTAACCGTTTAGATTTAACAAATAACTTTTTTAGCTATATGTTATAACAAAATAAATTATACGATTAGGCTTTATATGTAAGTTTTCCCAGGAGTGGATTTTTTCAGTGGTCTTATTATTATAGAGCCAAAACCGTCTCAGAGAATGTTCCTTATTCAAGGAGCCAAAAGATACAGCATAATGCTCTTTCTAACTTATATTGTTAAAATATCAAAATAGTAGGTGTTGTAATTTTTACCATCTATATAAAACACAATTCTGGTATTAGTGGTGATTTTTAGTTCCTTACAGGTTACGATTTGGTTTTTTTGGAATTCACCAAATATAAAATGGTAAAACTAGACCCAAATCACAAAAACCTTAGACTCTAACCTTTAATGTTAAATAAACGTGGGTGACTGGCAAGGTTCTCATATTCTATATAATAGTTCTTAATTGACTTTTATTTTAAAACAACATAATGGGATTTAAAAAACCTTCTCGTAACCCCGACATTTATCTTTCCAAAATAGATATTATAACCATTTTACATTTAACAGAAAGAGATGTAAATTATCTAATAGAAAAAAGACTGTTAACACCTAAAAGATGTGATGGTAAAATATTGTTCAGGCTAACTGAATTGATACAGGCTTCTTATTATTTTGAGATGACTTAGAAAGTTTAGCCGTCAAAAATTAATCATTTTCTCACAGTTAAAAATTTAAATAAAAACCCGAACTTAGTGTTCTGTCAGTTAAACAAATAAGACGTTTAATGTGATTTATAAAGTCAAGAAAGAGTGAAAAAGTCAGATTCAGGGGTTGATTCAGGGGTTGATTTAAAATGGAAAAAGTCTAACAAACTGATAATATAGCTGTTAGACTTTTCTGAAG
>CAVYIL010000035.1:0-10790 GCA_963768325.1 uncultured Flavobacteriaceae bacterium
AAAGTAGCATTTATGAATATCAATGGTTTATAGTTGTTAATGAAGAAGAACAAATAATAGCAGGAGAAACCACGAATATTTTGGTAGTAAAAGAAAAAGGAGTATATTTTGTGAAAATATCATCTGGAAATTGTATTGTAGAGTCTGAAAAAATCACAATTTCTCCCGAATTTGGGCAATCAGAAGTCATCCCTAATGTTATTACCCCTAATAGTGATAACAAAAATGATAGCTGGATTTTGCCAGAAAAATATAAAGACTCAGACACAAGAGTAATAATATATGGCTGTCAAGGAATAGATTTTGATAAATCAGGCGGTTATAATCAAGAATGGCCATCGAACTCTATTACAAATGGAGAAGAATGTCTGTACCTCTACGTTATAACCAAAAATAATACCGTAGTAAGAAAAGGAACTATTACCGTAATACGATAATTTATGAACAAACAAATACTTTTCATAGTAATATATATCACTTTCATCAACTGTATGAACGGTCAAGTAAGTGCTTCTAATAACAAAGGTGTATTACCTTCAGATATACCAATTCATAACTCGATTAAATATAACCGTTTTATGTTTAACCCCACATTTTCATTAGTAAGAGAAAATAAAAATTCAATAAACATTTATAATCGTAATCCGCGCGCAAGCTTTAGTGATAATTCGCAAACATATTTACTAAATTACACCGCTACTTTTGACGAACAAACCGGTGTGGGGATTGGGTTGTTTCAACAAAACGTTGGGATATTTAGATATTTTGGAGCAACACTTAATTATGCTTACAAGATAGCACTGAATAGTGATATGAATTTTACCTTTGGTGTAGATATTAACTATTCTCAAAGTGGATTAAAAAGCAATTTGGATCAAGCCCATGCAGACGATTTAGTTATTAACAATTATCAAAACAATTCAGTATTTCTTTTTCATCCGGGTGTAAATTTTAACTATGGAAATTTTGATGTTGGCGTATCTGTAGGGAATGCCGCAGCTTATAACCTAACCGTTAGTGAACTACTAACAGACTCCATGATTTTCTCAGGTCACCTTATGTATACCACCAACTTAGATTTTCGATCAGACAATGAGATTAGAGCAATGGGGTATGCGTCTAAACCAGGTGATGAAGAATTGAGATACGGAGGTAATGTCATATTCGAACTACTAAAATATGGATGGGCACAATTAGGATACAACAGTTTTCATGGTGGAGCTATAGGAATTGGAGCAAATATTACAAAACAAGTATCAGTAGGATATACTGTAGAACCAGGAATTGGAGGAAGTGCTAATGTGGCAGATTTTGGAGCCACTCACGAATTTGGTCTTGCTTATAATTTTGTAACAGAAAAAAGAAAAGGAAAAACAAGAAAAACCTCTCAAAAAGCCTATGAAAGCAGAGACTCAGAAGTGAGAAGGTTGAAAAAGGAAATTTTAGAATTAAATGAACTAATAAAAAAATTACGAGAGCAAAAAGGAGATTCTATTCAAACTCAAAGAGCGATGAGTAAATTAGAAAGAACTATTGAAGAAACTAAAAATGAAGAAGCAAGAATAGCCAGAGAGTTAGAATTAAAACGAATCGAAGAAGTAAAATTATTAAACAAAAAAGCTGAGGAAGAAGCCCTTGCCGCACAAAGCAAGTTAGAGTTAGAAATGGCCAAGCAGAAGGCTGAAGAGGAAGAAGACCGTTTGTCTACTAAGAAAACATTTCAGGTAGAATTTAACGAACAGCTTACTGAAGAAGAAAGAATTGCAGAAGAAGAAGCACAGAGAGAAAGTGAAGCCGCTAAACAGCAAATAGAAGAAGACAGATTAGCCGCTAAGAAGAAATTAGAGGTAGAATTTGCCGAGCAGAAGGCAGAAGAAGAGCTAGCAAAACAAGAAGCTGAAGCAGCTCGATTAGCAGAAGAAGAGCTAGCAAAACAAGAAGCTGAAGCAGCTCGATTAGCAGAAGAAGAGCTAGCAAAACAAGAAGCCGAAGCAGCTCGATTAGCAGAAGAAGAGCTAGCAAAACAAGAAGCCGAAGCAGCTCGATTAGCAGAAGAAGAGCTAGCAAAACAAGAAGCCGAAGCAGCTCGATTAGCAGAAGAAGAGCTAGCAAAACAAGAAGCTGAAGCAGCTCGATTAGCAGAAGAAGAGCTAGCAAAACAAGAAGCCGAAGCAGCTCGATTAGCAGAAGAAGAGCTAGCAAAACAAGAAGCTGAAGCAGCTCGATTAGCAGAAGAAAAGCTAGCAAAACAAGAAGCTGAAGCAGCTCGAATAGCAGAAGAAGAGCGATTGAAGCAAGAAGCTGAAGCAGCTCGAATAGCGGCAGCAAACTCAAGTAAGGAGGAGGGAATAGATGAGATTAAGAAAGAATTAGATAAAAGTAGCAGAATTACTAAAAAAATATTTGCGCGTAGGGATTCATTGTTAACAACTAGCGCAGAAGTAGACAACGTTCAGTTTAATGAGATATTAGAATCTTTGGCAACCATGAATAATGATGCAGAAGAAGTTAAAAAAGACGTAGACCCTACGTCTTCTAAAAAACTTTCTTCTAAGAATAGATTTGTTAAGTTTGCCGAAACGACCAGACCAGAAGCCCAAATTGCTACTAAATTTATTGCAGGGTATCCAGAAGGATATCATTTAATAGGAAACGTGTTTAAAGGAGGGGAGTATGCTAGTAAATTTACCCAAAGATTAAAGGACATAGGATTTGATAATGCACAAACCATTATTAACCAAGAAAATCAATATGAATATGTTTCCATAACAAGTTTTGAAAACAAAGAATCAGCAATTAGGCAATACCTAAATAATATTGACAATAGATTCTATGGTGACATGTGGATACTACACATTGCCAAGAGTAGAGTAGAGTCGTATAAGAAGTTGCTACAAGAAACTAAGTTAATACAAGATACTGTCAAAGATGACACGGTAATGACTGAGAATTTATCTTATATCGGAGGGCATAATATCGAAAAAGGATATTATTTAATAACTAACATTTTCAAAAGAGAAAATTATTTCGAAAGAGGTATGTCTAGATTGAAGTCTCAAGGATTAGAACCTCAGTTTTTTAGAAACCCGAAAGACAATTATATTTATGTTTATCTAAAAAGATTTAATGACTTAGAAGAAGCTAAACAGAGTTTATTCTCTAACGTTAATAACACATACAACGGAGATTTGTATATTTTGAAAATACAATAAACAATGAAGTAGTTTAAACTTTTTTAATTCGATGTAAAAAAGTTTAAACTACTTTAATAATACGAGTAGTAAAATGACAGATAAGAAACCACAAGCTTTTTGATTTAAGACACTTCAAAATTGATGTCAAAAACAAGAAGTGGTTTGTTAGAATCGAGAAATTAAAGTGTAAAATAAGCGGGTTTTTTCGGTTCATTTTTATTACAGATTGTAAATAAAACAATTAACACTAAGAATTATTAAAATAACCTACACAGCATAATACATGAAAAAAAAATTACCTCTAAAAAAAGCCGTAATATTAGGCCCAATCTACAATTCGTTTTCACAAGAACAATTAATAATAATTCCACCAAAAATTAAATTTAGGTCAAGAAAAGCACATTTATAGAAAGTTGAACCAAAGAAACAGGCTGGTTTTTTGATTTTAAATACCGTGATTGACAGAAAAAGCAACCGCTTTGTCTATTAGATTCGTGTAATTAAAGTCTAAAACGAGTAGATTTCTTATGTTTATTTTACAATTTATCCAAGGTGTAACTCACAACTAAAACACCATCAATAACACAAAGAATTATTAATTTAACGAGCAGGGCATAATACATGAAAAAAAAATTACTTAAGAGAGTAGCTTTAATATTATTAATATTAGGCTCAATATACAATTCATCTTTATTAGCACAAACGACACCACCACCGACAACAACAACAACGGAACCGCAAATACCAACGCCAGCGAAAATTCCATTTACGGAAAGAAAAGCTAGTACACATACAATCAAAGGGGATGTACAGATGCTGGCGAATGCTGTTATTGGTTTAAAAGGTATTCAACCAGAAATATTTGAAGGTGATAATAAAGACTTTAAACCCAATGACTCGTATGATGGAGGAATGGCTAATGACGGTCTTACTGTAGGCTATATTGATATAGACAATGATAAAACTACACACAGTTCTAGTAGTGCAGAATTTATAGCAAAAGGAGAGTGTGCAAAAGTGGTATATGCAGGATTATATTGGTCTGCTACCTATTATATTGACAAAAAAAAAGACCATAGCCCCAAGCAAGATAATTTACCCATAAAAGACAATCGTCCAGATTTTAGAAACATAAAGTTAAAAATCCCCGGAGCAACAACTTATAAAGATGTTACCGCAGACGATGTTATTTTTGATGGGTGGCGGGACACAAAGTCAAACCCAAATAAATATCACTTAGCATCAAATGATGTTTCTTATGCTTGTTATGCCGATGTTACTAAATTTATTGATGCTGAAACACCTAATGGATACTATACAGTGGCAAATGTAAAATCGACAATAGGGCAAACAGCCTTAAAGCATGGAGCTTCTGCAGGATGGGTATTAGTTATGATATACGAAGACCAGACACTATCAACAAAAATGATAAGCTCTCAAGACGGTTTTATGGAAATAAGCAAGGCGAAACATGTAGAATTTTTTTATGACAATTTCAAAACACTAGAACCCCCTAATCCTGTAAGAGCAACATACGGGGTAGCTGCTTTAGAAGGAGATTATGGTATTAAAGGGGATGATTTAATAATATACAAACCTGATGAGATTCTTTTTGAAAAATTAAAGAATAATAAAGATAGTATAGGTAATTTTTTTAACAGCTCAATCAGCTCATTTCCAACAGAAAAAATTAAATACAATGAAAACCGTAACCCAAAATCAGAAAACACCCTAGGATTTGATGCAGATATTTTTAAAATTGAAAATATAGATAACAAAATTATCGGTAATAATCAAAATCGGGTAAAATTTAAGGCAACTTCTGATGGAGACCGTTACCGAATTTTTCTTAATCTATTTGCTATAGAAGTCATTAAGCCGGTATTAAAAGTAAAGAAAACAGTAATAAACGATAAAGGGGAGGACATTACGGGACAAAAAGTAACATTGGGACAATCTCTATACTATAGGCTGACTATAGAAAATCAAGGGAATGAAGACATAAAAGATGCTACTATTCGAGATGTACTTCCAAAAAATGTAAATTTTGAAAAAGTAACTGTAAACAAAGAGAAAGTTGACATTAGTCTTACTCCTGACAAAAGAGAGTTAAAAATTAAATTGCCAGATAATTTAATCAAAAAGAACTCGGCACAAATAGTAGTTCAATTCGAAGTTAAGGTAGTACCAGATTGTTCAAAATTAAGAGACGCTTGTTCTAATGTTGTTGAAAACATTGCACGAGCAACCTATACCGGAGTAGATTCTCAACTCACCGTTACCAATGAAGAAAGTATAAAAGATCAAGATAAATGTGGCTTAGACGTTACAGGAACATCTAATTTTTTGATAGGAATAGATAAGTGTGATACAGAATTTACCGCAACATTATGTGATAACAAAACAACTTTAAAAGCAGGAGATGGTTTTGAAAAATACATTTGGTCAAAAGATGGTGAAGAAATAGGATATAATCAAGAATTTGAAGTAAAAGCTGAAGGAGTATATAGAGTAGATAAAAAGGGTAATCCAGACTGTCAAAACTTATATGAAATTTGGACAGTTTCTTTATTCAATAAGGTTACCAACCCAATAGTAAAATTTATAAAAGACAATAAAATTAATGGTAAGGTAGAGCAATGTGTAGAAACTGGAAAAGATTTTCCTGTTTTAGTACTTTGTGGTGACCAAAAAATAGATTTATATCCAAATCTTGATAATGCCATTAAGATAGAATGGCAACAATTAGACACAAATTCCTGCCCAATAGAGGATAAGGTAAAACAGAATTGCCCAATAGTAACATGTGAAGACCACTGGAAAACATTAACAAAAGAAAACACATATGTGGTTCAGAATCCTGGAGAATACAGAATTAAAGCAGAGTATGAAGACAATTGTGTAATTAATTTCTCTTTTAGAGTTGTTAAAAATGAATTTCAACCAATGCTAGAAGTTATTAAACGTATTGCTTGTAGCAAAGGTGGTGAACTAAAGGTTACTAATGCACCTGACGGTGTATATCAATATCGGATAAAACCCCCAGATGGAGATTTTACAGATTTTAAAGACATCTCTGTTTTTTCAGATTTAACTAAAGAAGGAACATATTATTTAGAAGCAATAGAGAAAAATCCCATAGGTAGTACAAAATGTATATTTAAAACAGATATATACTTACCCAATTATGTACCAGATATAAAAATTAACCCAATCAATCCAACTTGCCCAAATAGCAAAGGAAAGATTGAAATCATAGTAAACAATGGATTGGCTAATTATATTTATAAGATTGAGAGTACTACATCCACATATAGTGACAAAATAGATTCAACACCAGAATCAAATCATACATTCGAAGTTAATCCAGACACTTATAATATAGAGGTGTCTTCTTATGATGGAAGATGTATAAAAAAATATGAAGATGTACTTATAAAAAAACCAGCAGACTTTACTTTGATAGCTAGTGTAAAAGAGAATCTACATTGTGATAAAAATAACCCCGATGGACTTGTCGCATTAATAGAATTAACAACAACAGGAGGATCGGGTGATTTTCTTTATGACACAACTCCACCATCAAAGGATAAAAAAGGAGGAAATAAAATCACATATGAAGTAACTGCCGCAGGAGTATATACATTTAAAGTTGTAGATCTAACAACTAATTGTGTTGCTACTTCAGAGCCAGTTACAGTAGATCCATATAAAAGATTAAAAGCAGAGGCTACTGTAGATAACCCAAAGTGTTCTGGCAAAAAGGGCTCAATTAAGGTAACAGTAGAATCTGGTACAGGAATACCCCCATACAGATATGAATTAGAGGGTTTAGAATATTCAAAAGAAACGGATGACCTTACCTACACCTTTGATAATGTTCCTGTTGGACCACATAGAATTAGAGTATTAGATAAATATGGGTGTGAATTAAGCCCTATAATAAACAAAGAAGTAACAGCACCAAAAGTAATTACTGCAGAGGCTAAAATCACCAAAGATTATACGTGTTTAGCTAAAGGTGAGATTACCGTGTCTAATCCTCAAAACGGTACAGGCTATGAGTATAGTAAAGATGGCGGAACAACTTATGTAGGCGATCCAGTTTTTAAAAATCTAGAAGATGGTGAATATATCATAATGGTAAGAGACGCTAATACAAAAGATTGTCCTGTACCGATTAAAAAAATAACCATTGACCCTTTACAAAAAGTAGAAAAAATATCTTTTGATGTAACAGAAATAGAATGTGAAGAGGCAAATTTAACGGTTACAGCAACAGGAACCAATGGAGTCACTAATTTTGAATATCGTATAATAGCGCCAAAAGCAGAAGAAACCCCCTACCAAACGAATTCTAAGTTTTTAGGCTTAAATGAAGGAGTAACCTATACTTTTGAGGTAAAAACGACACCACACCTTTGTACTAAAACACAATCTATTACTATAAAAGAAATAGTTCCTATTACAGTAAATGGGATCACTAAAATAGATCCAATTTGTAATGGAGAAAAAAACGGTTCGTTTTTAATAAATGTTTCTAACCTAGAAGATACAGCAACCTATAGTTATAAAATCACTGGTGGAACAATCCCTATCGGCGCACCTATGGAGGGCAAATCGATTGCCGCTGGAGCTCCGTTTAAGAAAATTGATGGACTAGGTAGTGGAACATATACTATAGAAGTAACAGATGAAGTAACAAAATGTCAGGCATCAAATACTGTAACACTAATAAATCCAGATAAATTAAAAATAGTAGAGACGATAGACCTTGCGGATTGTGGAGAAGACACAGGCATCATAAAAGTAACAGCAACAGGAGGTAGAGGAGGATATCAATACAAGCTTGTGGATGAATTTGGCACTGTCATTAAACCATATTCTAATCAGAATGTATTCAGTAAGTTAAAAGCAAAGAAATATATCATTTTTGTAAAAGACGGTAAGGACACAGCTTTTTGCGAGGCAAGTAGAGAAGTAGAAGTAGGAGGTACAGTCGCTCCTTCACTAGCATTAACAAAAGATGCTTTTTGTTATAAAGCAGGAAATAAATCAAGTGTAGATATTATAATAACACCCGATTCATCAACACCAGTAGGATCATATACATACACTATTGATGGAACTTCGCCCTTATCCCCTGACGTTACCAGTCCGTTTACTATAAAAAATTTAACACCCGGTGATCATAAAGTAATTGTTACCGATACAAAAACAGGATGTATATCAACACCTCTAGAGTTTAAAATACAACCAGAATTGTTGATAAAAGCAACTTTAATTAAGAATTTGGATTGTAGCAGTAATCCGGATGCAGAAATTAGTGTAACAACAGAAGGAGGAAATGGCGGAAACACGTTTCATGTTAAGATAGGGGGTAAAGAATATAAACCCCATGCAGGAGGTTTTCCTTTTAAAGCAAAGATAGCAGAGACCTATCAGTTTAAAGTCATTGATAAAGAAGGTTGTGAAGTAGAATCAGAGAAAATTAAAGTTGATCCTGCACCAAATCCGAATAAACCATTAAAAATTGAGACTAAAGACGCTAACTGTATTGGGCAGGCTGATGGTGCAGTGACATTTACATTAGACCACTCCGCAGGGACTCCACCTTTTACAATGTCTTTTGACGGATCATTATTCACAACTGAAACATCTTATGGAGGATTAAAAGCAAGAAAGTATAAGTATATAATTAAAGATGCTAAAGAATGTACAAAAGAGTTTGAGGTAAAAATAGGTGAACCAAAACCATTTACTTTTAAGGAAGAAATAAAATCCATTACGTGTGGTGCATCTGGAGACGAAAAAGGCTCCATAAAACTCACAAGTATACAAGGAGGAACCGCCCCATTAACATACACGTTAACAGACCCTAAGGGTAATAATGTAACACCAGATGCTATATCAAAAGATTCCGCTGAGTATACAAACTTAGACTACGGAGATCATAAGTTTACGATAACAGACGCTAACAAGTGTAACAAAGAATTTACATTTAAAATAGAAACAAAACCAGAGTTTGAGGCTAAAATAGTTGACTTTTCAAATTGTGCGGATGGAGCAAAAATAAATATTGTTGTTCTAGGAGGTATAGGACCATTTCAGGTTAAAATACCAGGAAAAACATTTATTGATTTAAACAAAACACCTAAACCTGCAAAAAACACTTATAATCAGTATACAAACCATCAAATTAATAATGACCCTAGTTCACTAGGGCCGTTATTGTTTAATCATAATTATATAATAGAAATATTTGATACTACTACAAAATGTATTTATGTAAAAGAAGTAAAGACAACTTCATCAGACATTAAAATTGGTATAGTAGAAAAAGAAGTAAAATGTAACGGAGATAATAACGGCTCTATTGAATTTACGGCTACGGGTTACACAGGTACAGAATTAAAGTACGCAGTTTACAAGAAAGATGACCCAGTAGACATAATTAGCTCATTAACATTAACAACAGCAAATCCAGAAACAGGATTGCCTGTAGGAGGGTCTATTACACGCACAATAGGTGGTTTTGGACCAGGTAAGTATGTGTTAAACGTATCCGAAGCGGTTGGGGGGTCTCTTACCTCGCTTTGTAATCAATCTAAGGAGTTTACGATAACAGAGCCAACACCGCTTAGTATCGTAGAAAAAGGTCAGACGAAAGGGACATGTAACAAACCAGCAACCGTTACAGTGAACGGACAAGGAGGAAAACTAACTACTAGTTTCCCTAATTATAAATATGCAGCAGTATTAAGTGGTGCTGCATCACCTGCTGATACAGATTTTAAAACAGGAAATGTTTTACATTTAGATGACCTAAATGGTACACAATTAGCTTGGGTGATTTATGTAATGGATGCTAATGGATGTAGAGAAAAGATAGATGTTACTATTTCTATAATTGCTAGACCTGTCATTACGGATATGCCAAATTTTGTAGATGATGAATGTACTTTTGATAATAATTACACCTTTACCGTTAAAGCAACAGGCGCAAGTAAATTAGTATTTGGTATTGATGATGGAGACACTAGTACAAACGACATACCAGTATTTTATCCAAGAGATCCCAGAACCCCAAATGAATATAAATTTACAGTAAAAAACCCAAGCGTAGACCAACACACTATAACACCCCGTTCCACGCTGCTGCATCCGACCGCCAGCGTTGCTCAGGCTTGAAATACCTCAGTATTCCTGCGCCTTCGCGCCTCGGCGGTCGGGGGCGATTGACGACCTCCTTTGGGAGGATTTGTAGATTGGAGGTCCCTAACCCGGCGGAGCCGGAACCCAAAAGTGTGCCGGCAGCTCTGGACCAAATTCGCCGAGTGCTAGCCGTACCGTTCAAGAAGACCGATTCTCGACTCATTCCCTATCTCTGTCGCGACGAGTGAAGGTTCCGGCCGACAAAGCGACAGCGCTTGAGGACATCCTTCGCTACGTCGAGAAGTCAGGAATCTGATGGACCACGCCCGCTACATCAAGCTCGGTTATCAGATCGGCTTGGCCATGGAGTCGTTGCACCGAACCGCGAGCCAGCTACGAATCAAGAGCAAGACCGAGAAATGCAACGAAGTACAGGACATA
>CAVYIL010000036.1:0-46237 GCA_963768325.1 uncultured Flavobacteriaceae bacterium
CAATGTCTTTAATAATAGCGATTTCATTAAAATTTAATTTTCCATAAACAAAAAGATCAACAATTTTAGAGGTTTCATAAGGAAGCCAATTATAAAATTTACCTTTTGATTTCTGTTTGCTATTTTTATTACTAATAAAAGGAGTGTTATCTATATCATTTATCGATTGTGTCTCCATATCATTATAAATGTAAAGATGTTTTTTTTTATTGTTCTGATGATAGCAAATATCATTTAGATCCTCTAACATGATAAGATCGTTGTCATCCTCAACAGTATATTTTTCATTTAATTGATTTAGTTCTTCATTTAGTACATAAGAGATACTTATATTTTTTTGGTGCCATTCTTCTTGTATATATAGGTTGTCAATTATTTCATCAATAATCTTGAAAAGCTTTAATTCTGTAGATAATGTGTCCATTACTACGTTATGGTAAGTAGATGCAAACTTAATTATGGCATCATCAATAATACCATTAGAGCAATACATGTTTTTTGGTATAATAGCTGTATTTTCGGCCATGTGTAAACGATGCTTGACATAGGGTTGTAGATGAGGAACTATATGTAGAAGTTTTTTGTTAAAATCACTATGCTCATTTCGGAATTTTTTCAGTAGTTCATTGATCCTTTTCATGTGTTCAAAATTTTATTTTATACTAAAAAAAACAGAGTAAAATCGGATACTTTAATTGATAAAACAACCTTTAGCGTTTATTTTGGAATATTTCATTTTGAATTTTCAAAAAAAGTATATTTATAAAAAGAAACAAATTAAAGATCAATTCTATTTATGTTTTTTATTTGTATAAAGCATATTGTATCTATAAAAGTAGTGAAAAGAAAATAAAATTTGTGTTAAAATTATGATAATCAACGTGTAAAAACTATTATGGGTAGTTCTGTCAATAGATTATCAAAATTGTATATTTGTAGAATATATAAATTTAATAATTTAGGCTATAGTTAAGATGTTACTAGAATTTAGAAATCATATAAGTACTAATTTCCCTTTTCTTATAGGTAAGAAGATTTTGGTAGCCTGTAGTGGTGGGCTAGATAGTGTTGTGCTTACTAAATTATGTGATTTAATAGAGCTTGATTTTAGCATTGCTCATTGTAATTTTAACTTAAGAGGGATTGAAAGTAACGATGATGAAAAATTTGTAAAACAGCTAGCAGAAGAAGTAAACGCAGCATTTTTTGTAAATCGTTTTGATACTAAAATATTTGCTGAGGTGCATCATGTGTCAATTCAGATGGCAGCAAGAACATTGCGATATGAATGGTTTTTAGAATTGGCTACAGAATTGGGGTGTGATTATGTTCTTACGGCACATCATGCAGATGATAATATAGAAACATTCTTGATAAATCTTTCTCGAGGTACAGGGATAGATGGTCTAGTAGGTATACCAGAGGTAAATAGTATTTATATCCGTCCTCTTTTGCCTTTTTCTAGACAAAATATTTTAGATTTTGCTACAAAATATTTGCTAAAATGGAGAGAAGATAGTAGTAACAGTAGTATCAAATACCTTAGAAATAAATTAAGACATGATGTTGTTCCACAGTTAAAATCAGTGAATCCTCAATTTTTACAAAATTTTGGTAATACCTTAAAGTATCTCAAACAAGCAAATGATTTTATAAAGAGTCAAGTTAATGAGCTTAGTATAGGGTTGTTAGAGCAAACCGAATCAGGTTGTATAAAGATACCCATATATAGAATAGAAGAGTTTGATAATCCAAAGGTATATGTTTATTTTTTACTAAATCAATATGGGTTTACTGCTTGGGATGATATAGTAAAGATATTAAAAGCACAATCAGGTAAACAGATTTTTTCTAAGACGCATCGGCTGGTAAAAGATAGAGATTATTTATTAATAACACCTATATCCGAAGAGCATATTCATCGTAGTTATATAATCCCTAATGATGAAAATATGATTATGATTCCTATAGGGACTATGAAGTTTAAAAAGGCTGAAAAAATAGAGGATAAGGGATTGAAAACCATTTTTATAGATAAAAAATTGTTGAAATATCCATTAATTGTAAGAAAATGGAAAGAAGGAGATTATTTTTATCCTTTAGGAATGAAAGGCAAAAAGAAATTAAGTAAATATTTTAAAGATGAAAAATTGTCATTAGTAGCAAAAGAAAGAGTATGGTTGTTATGTTCTGATAAAGAGATAGTTTGGGTGATTAATTACAGAGTAGATAACAGGTATAAAATAACGGATCAAACTAAAGAAATTTTAAAAATAAGTATAACCTAATGAGGTATCATATAATAAAATTAATAACGGTATTAATTTCAGTAAATATATTTTCACAAGCTTATAACCCTATAAAATGGGAGGCAAAAATAGAAAAAGGAGAAAAGGATATTTACACTTTATTTTTTGAGGCTACTCTGGATAAAGGCTGGCATTTATATTCTCAGAAAGAATTAGAAACAGATGAAATAGGACCTACACCTACTGCATTTGTTTATAATAATACACCAGAAACTTATACCCTAATAGGAGAAACGGTAGAACCAGAAGGAGTTCAGAAATTTGATAAAATATTCGAAATGGAGATTAAGTATTTCGAAAATAAGGCTATTTTTTATCAAAAAATAAAACTTATAGATAAAAACCTGAAAGCCATTACAGCAGAAGTATCTTTCGGTTTATGTGATGACGAAAAGTGTTTACCGCCTGATTATGTAGAGTTTAAACTAAGTCTCACAGGAGAAGCTATAGAAAATAAAGGGGATATATCTAGTATAGAAACATCTGATATTAGCAAAACTAAATCACTAGATATAGGGGTAAAAGGTTGGGATAGTTTTCCGACAGAACAAGTAGAGAAAAAGAGTTATTTTAATATCTTTATTTTAGGTTTTTTAGGAGGCTTAATAGCATTGCTTACACCATGTGTATTTCCGATGATACCATTAACTGTTTCTTTTTTTACTAAAGGAGCTAAAGACCGTAAAAAAGGATTGTTTAATGCCATTTTATACGGTGTGTTTATATTTGTAATTTATATTCTTTTAAGCTTACCATTTCATTTATTAGACTCTCTTGACCCTGAGATATTAAATAATATTTCTACCAACGTACTATTAAATGTTATCTTTTTTGTGATATTTATCGTTTTTGCAGTCTCATTTTTTGGTTATTTCGAGATTACTTTGCCTGCTTCTTGGAGTAATAGTCTAGATAGTAAAGCAAATAGTATAGGAGGTATAATTGGAGTATTCTTTATGGCATTAACTTTAGCTTTGGTTTCTTTTTCTTGTACAGGTCCAATTTTGGGTTCCTTACTAGGAGGTTCACTTAGTAGTGACGGTGGAGCAATTCAATTAAGTTTTGGAATGGGGGGATTTGGGTTAGCATTAGCATTACCATTTGGATTATTTGCTTTGTTTCCTAATTTGTTAAATGCTTTACCTAAGAGTGGAGGCTGGCTTAATTCTATCAAGGTAGTTTTAGGGTTTATAGAACTAGCTTTGGCATTTAAGTTTTTGTCTAATGCAGACCTAGTAGAGCATTGGGGGATTCTTAAACGGGAAGTATTTATAGCTATTTGGATTATAGTAGGGATCGGTTTAACATTGTATCTTTTTGGAAAAATACGTTTTCCGCATGATAGTCCACTCCATAAATTAAGTATTAGAAGAAAAATAATAGGAGTATTTACATTTGCATTTGTGCTGTATTTGATACCAGGATTAACTAATACGGCATATGCTAACCTTAAATTGTTAAGTGGATTTCCACCTCCATTATTCTACAGTATATACAAAAAAGAAGCTCATGGACCACTGGGGTTAAATGCTTATACTGATTTTAACGAAGGTGTTGCTGCTGCCAAGATTCAGAATAAACCAATATTAGTTGATTTTACAGGATGGGCATGTGTTAATTGTCGTAAGATGGAAGAACAGGTATGGAGTAACCCAGAAGTAACCAGTATCTTGATGAATGATTATATTCTCATTTCATTATATGTAGACGATAGAGAAGTATTATCAGAAAGTGAGCAGTTTAAGTTTTTAAAAACATCTGGAGTAGTAAAAAAGATAAAAACTATTGGAGATAAATGGGCAACATTTCAAACATTAAATTTTAATAATAATTCTCAACCTTATTATGTACTGCTAGATACAGAAATGAATTTATTAAATAAGACTGTAGGTTATACACCTGATGAATCGGATTATCTAGATTGGTTGAAAGAAGGGATTGAAAATTTTAAAAAACAATAGTGGTAAGTTTAAATCACTTTTTTAATTATAGAAAATTAAATTTTAAAAATAGTAACCTAAAACAAAAACAAAAATCATCAAATGAATAAATTAAAAATCATTGTACTATTTCTTTGCACCTTTTTAACTGTTATTAGTTGCAAACAAAAGGAGAAAGAAACAGAAATAGGTAACAAGCCTTCTGAGGAGGCTATTGTTGAAAACTCTAAAAGATTAAACGACTGGTTCGAAACGCAGTTTCAGGAAGAACTAGATGATTCTCCTATGATGCAAACCTATCTAGGTAAAAAGACAGAAGATTATGGTAGGTGGGATGATATATCATCTCAGAAAGAAGTTGAAAACCTAGAAAAAGCTAAGAAACGCCTTTCTTTTCTAAAAGATTCTGTGGATTTAGCGATGCTTAATGAAGCAACCATATTAAGCTATACTTTGGCGAAACAAGATTTAGAAAACGAAATAGCAGATTTTCAATATAGATTTCATAATTATCCTGTTAATCAGATGTTTGGGATGCAATCAGAGATTCCTTCTTTTTTGATTAATATGCATAGTATAGAAAATAAAAAGGATGCTGAGGATTATATTTCTAGGCTAAATGGGGTAAAACCTCTTTTTGATCAATTGATAGAGAATATAAAAATTAGAGAAAAAAATGGGATTGTACCTCCTAAGTTTGTTTTTGCTAAAGTATTAGAGGATTCTAGAAATATTATCTCAGGACTACCATTTGATAAATCTAAAAAAGAAAGTGCGTTATTATCCGATTTTAGCGATAAAATTTCTGCATTAGAACTTACTGCAGAAGAAAAGAAGGAGTTACTTGCTAGTGCCAAAAAAGCAATGTTAGATTCTGTAAAACCTGCTTATGATAATCTAATTGTAACTTTAGTAGATCAAGAAAAGAGAGCAACTAATGATGATGGTGTTTGGAAGTTTCCAAAAGGAAATGAATTTTATAACAATGCTCTAAAACGCACAACAACTACTGACATGACAGCAGAAGAGATTCATGCTTTAGGTTTGTCAGAAGTGAAAAGAATTCATAATGAAATGCGTGATATAATGAAACAAGTTGGATTTACTGGATCTTTACAGGAATTTTTTACGTTTATGAAAAATGATCAGCAATTTTATTATAAGAACGATACAGCAGGTAAAGAAGCTTATCTTGCTAAAGCTGTTAAACTGATAGATAGTATGAAATCTAGAATGGATGAATTATTTATCACGAAACCAAAAGCTGATATAGTGGTTAAAGCAGTAGAGTCGTTTAGAGAGAAAAGTGCAGGAAAGGCTTTTTATGAGCAGGGTACTCCAGATGGATCAAGACCAGGTAAATATTATGCTAATTTATATGATATGAAATCTATGCCAATATATCAGATGGAAGCTTTGGCATATCACGAAGGTATTCCTGGGCATCATATGCAGATATCTATTGCTCAAGAATTAGAGGATATTCCTAAATTTAGAAAATTTGGAGGATATACTGCCTATGTAGAGGGGTGGGGATTGTATAATGAATTAGTGCCAAAAGAAATAGGTTTTTATAGCGATCCTTACTCAGATTTTGGGAGATTGGCTATGGAGTTATGGAGAGCTTGTCGATTAGTTGTGGATACAGGAATTCATACTAAAAAGTGGACAAGAGAGCAAGGAATTAAATATTATACGGATAATACACCAGATCCAGAAAGTGATGCTATAAAAATGGTGGAAAGACATATAGTGATGCCTAGTCAGGCTACTGCTTATAAAATCGGAATGAATAAAATTTTGGAACTTCGTGAAAAAGCTAAAACAGAACTTGGTGACAAATTTGATATTAGAGAATTTCACGATGTAGTATTAACAAATGGTGCAATTCCTCTTTCAATTCTAGAAGAATTAGTAAATAAATGGGTTAGTAGCAAAAATCAAGAGGTAGCCGAAATTTAATGTTGTATTGATTACAATTAGAATGTATTTTTTGTAAACCCCTTCATTTAAAAAAAAGACAGTCCCTTTTATTGGGACTGTCTTTTTTTTAAATGAAGGGGTTTACACTTTTTTCAATTCGCTATAAAAATGTTCTTTTTTGCTCAATTTTTGTCTTTTTATTACCTCGTAGCACTGCTATGAAGTGCAAAAAACACTTCAATTGGGTAAAAAATAATTATTTTTCGCCAGAATCAAAAAAGTTTAAACCACTTCATTAAATTCTGTCTGATAATTTATAAAACAAGCCCTAACAGTAGTGTAATTTTTTTACTTCTATTAGGGGAAATAATGTGTTCAAATTTACTATATAATTGCAGGATAGTCAAATTTCAAAGGGAGTATGTCTGTTTTTTTTGTTTCTAAGAAGGATAGTTTTAGAAGAGTCGAGTTGTTAGTGAAAATTTTCTGTCTTATTTGGGGCGATACAATACATTACTAAAGATTATGATGTAAACGTTAGCATAATTGGGTGCTGGAGAAGAGGATATGGATACATATTTATGATTTCCTAAAAATAAAATGAAATAATAATTTCAAAGAATTTTATAAACCCCTAAATTTGCAAAAGCTATATTTAAACATCAATAATATAAAAATCCTTGGAAAATAAAAAGGCACTTAAACTCATAGATAAAGTTCTAGCCGATCTAGAACGATCTGGAATCATTATCAATACGCTCGCTGATGATCTTAAAGAACTAAGATCTTATGCTTTAGAGGAGCAAATACCATTAGTGGTTAAAGTTCTTCGATTAACTTGTGAGCATTTAGAGGAAAACGAAACATTTTTAATTCCTATTCCTGATGATGATCCCATTGAAGATGGAGAAAATGTTTCTGTTCAGAATGAAGTTTCTATTAATCCTGTGGAGAGCCTTGTATATTTAATATCTTTAATGAAAGATCTTAATAATAAAATGAATATTTCTGATCTTAAGGATTATAGAGATGCATTGAATGCTTTTTGAAAAAAATAATACATAAAAAAGTGGTTTAAACTTTTTTCAATTCGCTTTGTAGTACTACTATAAAGTACAGAAAACACTTTAATTGAATCCGTAATAATTGTTTTTTACCAGAATCAAAAAAGTTTAAGCCACTTCATATTAAAAAACACAATAATCTTAAAGCTTATTGTGTTTTTTTAATACTTACTATTTGTCATTTGTCTCGTGTAATGGCATAAAAACCTTAATTAGGTGAAAGAAAGACACATTCTCAAAGGGAGAGGGTAATGTTTCAATAGTTTAAAAAAAGTTATTGATGATTTCGCGAAATATCTAATTTTCTTTTTGCTCTAGTAATACAATACTAAAATCAGAATCTATTGATACAGTGTTATTATGCACAATTGTTTCTGTATTAGAATATTTGTCTACTAGTTTAGTTCCTTCAGAAAAAAGTGTATTTACTTTTATTTTTTTGACACCAGTAGGAAGATCTAATCCTATAACTACTTTGTCATGTACATTAGGTCTATCGTATATTCTGGAAAACACATATGGAGATTTGGAAATCATGTTATGTTTTCCTGCTCCAATAGCTGGATGTTCTTTTCTGAATTTGCCTAATTTTTGCCAATGTTTTAGTAGTTTTTTTGTATTCTCATTATCTAAATCATTCCAATTCATAAAAGAACGTAATGTAGCATCTCCTTGAGTATTTTTGATAATTAAAGGTCTAGCTAGTTCGTCGCCATAATATATTTGGGATATACCAGGGGATAATAATAGTTTGGTAGCAGAGACATATGTTTTACTTCGGTTATTATCAAAGGGTTCCATGTCATCATGAGAACTGATATAGTTCATTACACTTTTACCCTTAAGTTTAGTGTTAAGAATTGTGCTGTACTTATTAAATAAATATTCATAGTCAGTTTGATCTGCATCATACTTAAATTGAAAATTTATTAAATTATCAAAGCCATTGGCAAAATAATCTACTTTACGATCTTTAAAATGATAATTACGATTAGTATCAATTCCATAACCATAAAGTTCACCAATAATGTAAAACTCATTTTCATCTAGTACTTTGTCTGGATTTTTGGTTTTCCATTCTTTAAACGCAAGTTTAGCCTGAGTAGACAAGATATTCCACACATCTTCTTCTACATGTTTTACGGTATCTACTCTAAATCCATCAATACCAAATTCTCTTACATAATCTGTTAACCACTTAATAATATAATTTTTAGGTGATCTTTTTAATCCTGTAAAAGTAAAGAACTCATCTAATTCAGAAATTTCTGATTCAAATTTTCCTTCTTTTTTCCATTTATCAATTAATGGTTTAGGTAATTCTATATTTTGATTGTTTTCTGTCTTGATATCGGGTAAGTTATCAACTAAAGTACAGCTTACTGCTGTTTGATAATTTTGATAAGTACATTTAGGAAAAGTGCGTACCCAAGAATCTGACCATACAGGATCCTCATGGGTCATGGGTCCTGTATGATTTAAGACCACATCCATTAAGATTCTAATACCATTTTTATGTGCGGTTTCTATCAATTGTTTTAGATCTTGTTTAGACCCAAAACTGGGATCAATATTAGTCCAATCTTTAGTCCAATAGCCATGATATGCATATGTATTTCCTGTACCTTCGTCTATACTTCCGTGAATTTGTTCTACTATTGGAGTCATCCAAATGGCATTTATTCCAAGATTAGTAAAATAGCCTTCTTCAATTTTTTTAATTATACCTTTAATATCTCCACCTTCAAAACCTCTTAACGTACCAGTTTTTTTTGTTCTTTTAATAGCATTGTCATTGTTTTTATCTCCATTAAAAAACCTGTCTGTAAGAAGAAAATAAATATTAGCCCCTTCCCAAACAAAAGGGTTTTTATTAGCCAAAGTAGTAAGTTGCTCTTTAGATTCCTTTTTTTTTGATTTTTCATTTTTACAAGAAAAAACAAGAAAAAAAAGAAGTATTATGTTTATTAGCAATAGTTTTCTCATTGGTAAAGGAATTTTTATATTTTTTAATGATTTTTAAAATCAAGAAAATATTAGAGTTTTATAATTGATTTTATCTTTATATTTATTGTCACTAATGAAGAGGTTTATTACCTCATAGTACTGTTATGAAGCGCAAAAAACATTTTAATTAGGCAAAAAAACAACTGTTTTTTACCAGAATCAAAGGGGTTTAAAAACACTTCGAATAAAAGTTAATAATAATGTTTTGATTCATGTATTTTTTTTGAAATAGAAATGCTAAAATACAGGTAATAATTTTAATTTATAGGGTAGTAAATAAAAGTAAACTAGTATTGTATCTTATTTTGGATAAATTCATTGTGTAATTGCCGATATATTTCTTGTGATTTGTTTGCTAAAATCGAGTGATAAAAGCTGTTATTTAGATAAAGTAACCCAATAGTTTAAGGATAGATGTATTTTTAATTTTTTTTTTGATTAAAATGGTGTTCCTTTGAATTTTAAAGTATCAAAATGATTAAAATTAAAGCTTGGGTATCTGCTGCACGTCTACGTACATTACCATTGTCTATATCGGGTATAGTAGTAGGCTCATCTATAGGACATCATCGATTCTATACTACAGACATATTTTGGTTGGCTATTTTAACTACTTTGGGGTTACAAATATTATCAAATTTTGCAAATGATTATGGAGATGGGGTAAAGGGTACCGATAATGAGAAAAGGGTTGGTCCACAGCGCGCAATCCAAAGTGGTGTTATTACTAAAAAAGAAATGTATATAGGGATAATAATTACTGTTATAATTACATTTTTATTAGCTATTACTTTGATTTACAGGTCTTTTGGATTGGGTTACTTTATGTATTCGCTTTTCTTTTTTGTATTAGGCGTATTAGCAATAGTTGCTGCTATGAAATATACAATAGGTAATACAGCATATGGGTATAAAGGCTTAGGAGATGTATTTGTATTTCTATTTTTTGGATTAGTAAGTGTTATAGGAAGTTATTTTTTATTTACAAAACAATGGAATGGACTGATATTACTTCTTGCTATTGCAGTAGGATTGTTAAGTACAGCTGTATTAAATCTAAACAATATGAGAGATTATAAAAATGATAAATCAGTTGGTAAAAATACTTTAGTTGTGAAATTAGGAATAAGAAAGACAAGACAATACCACTATTTTTTAATAATAGGAGCAATGTTATCGATAGTATTCTTTCTTATAAGTACATATCGATCTCCTAAACATTTATTGTTTTTAATAGCATTTGTTCCTTTAACACTTCATTTAGTTACTGTTATAAAAAACAAGAACGCTGAATTATTAGATCCTGAATTAAAAAAAGTAGCACTTACAACTTTTCTGATGGCTGTTTTATTTAGTTTGGGATATACATTATAATCTTTTAAGTAAAATTTAAACAGATCAATTATGAAAATTACTTTTTACGGACAGAATACATTATTAATTAAAATAAAAGAAATTACGGTTTTAATAGACCCATTTATTTCTGAAAACCCTTTGTCAAAAGATAAAGTAGATATAGACACTATAAAAGCAGATTATATTTTATTAACCCATGCTCATCAAGATCATATTTTGGATGCAGAATATATTGCAAGAAAGAATAATGCAACGATTGTGTCTAATTATGAAATAGCAATGCATTACCAGAAAAAAGGAATTGAAGTACATCCAATGAATCACGGAGGAATTTGGCATTTTGATTTTGGAAAAGTAAAGTATGTAAATGCAGTACATACCAGTAGTTTTCCTGATGGGACATATGGCGGTCAACCAGGTGGTTTTATTATAGAAGGAGAGCATAAAAATATATACATAGCAGGAGATACTGCATTGACTATGGATATGAAATTAATTCCGTTACAAATAAAACTAGATTTAGCGATACTGCCTATCGGAGATAATTTTACAATGGGGATAGACGATGCTATTATAGCAAGTGACTTTGTAGAATGTGATAAAATATTAGGAGTACACTATGATACTTTTGGGTATATAGAAATAGATCACGATGATGCTAAGAAAAAATTCTTCGAAAAAAATAAGGATTTAATGCTTTTAGAAATAGGAGAAAGTATAGAACTTTAAATGAAAGCAATTTATCGGAAGCATGTATTGAGCTTCAAGAATCCCAGTGGAACTTCTCGAGGGATATTAAAAACGAAAGAAACTTGGTATATCATTATTACTTCAGGTAATAAACAAGGAATTGGAGAATGTGGGATATTAAGAACATTGAGTATTGATGATAGAGTAGATTATGAAGATAAATTAAAATGGGCTTGTGAGAATATTCATCTAGGGGCAGGTAAACTCTGGAGTATGTTAATAGAGTTTCCTAGTATCCAGTTCGGAATAGAAATGGCTTTTATTTCTCTAGAAAGTGATTCCCCGTTTATATTATTCCCATCAGATTTTACAAAAGGAATAGCTCCCATAGCTATTAATGGTCTAATTTGGATGGGAGAAAAAGAGTTTATGAGATCTCAAATAATTGAAAAGATAAATCAAGGATTTAATTGTATAAAATTAAAAATTGGAGCATTAGATTTTGATACCGAATTAGATTTATTATCCTTCATAAGGACTAAATTTTCTGATAAGCTAATAGAATTAAGAGTGGATGCTAATGGAGCTTTTGATTTTTTAGAAGTAAAAGATAAAATGCAAAAATTAAGTGTATATAATCTTCATAGTATAGAACAGCCTATAAAAAAAGGACAGTATGATTTAATGAAAAAAATATGCGAAGATTCACCATTTCCTATTGCTTTAGATGAGGAATTGATAGGTGTTTTTGATGTAGTGGATAAAATCAATTTGTTGAAAATAATTAAACCACAATATATAATTCTTAAACCAAGTTTGATAGGAGGCTTTAGAGGTACCAAAGAATGGATTAATATTGCAAATTCATTGGGTATTGGTTGGTGGATTACAAGTGCTTTAGAAAGTAATATAGGATTAAATGCTATCGCACAATTTACGTTTACATTACAAAACAACATGCCTCAGGGTTTAGGTACAGGCGATTTATATACAAATAATATAAAATCACCTTTGATAATAAAAAAAGGGAAACTTGTATATAATAAAGGACAGTGTTGGGAAACAGAATTTATAAATTAAATTTTTTAAAAAAAAATATATGTACATAGCACAAGCATTTAAAATAAAACATGATTGGTGGAGATATTTGTTAGGAATACTAATAATATTCATAGGTTGGCAATTTATAGGGATTATTCCATTAGGAGTGGTAGCATTTATAAAATCAGGTGGTATACAGCAGTTTTTTTTAGCAGCTGAATCTAATTTTATGTCATTGGGGATGGATACTAATTTATATTTAGTATTGGTAATAGTTAGCTTTGCAGGAGGATTATTCGCGATATGGTTCTCCTCTAGATACATTCACGAACAAAGTTTTATAGAGCTTACTACATCAAGAAAGGTTATAGATTGGAAAAGGATATGGTTCTCCTTTTTTTTGGTAATATCATTTAGCGTAGTTTTTTTTATGATAAGTTATTTTTCTGAACCAGAGATTTATACAATAAATTTTAAACTGATACCTTTTATATTCTTATTTTTAGTGTCATTTTTTTTATTACCATTACAAACAAGTTTTGAAGAATATCTCTTTAGAGGTTACTTAATGCAAGGACTAGGTGTGTTAGTTAAAAATAAATGGCTACCTCTTGCTTTAACATCCATAACCTTTGGTCTCCTACATTACTTTAACCCAGAAGTAGAAAAGTTGGGGTCTAGTATGATGATTTTTTACATTGGTACTGGATTATTATTAGGAATCATGACTTTAATGGATGAAGGAATGGAACTAGCATTAGGTTTTCATGCAGCTAATAATTTTATAGCAGCAATATTAGTTACTACAGATTGGAGTGCGCTTCAAACAGATGCCTTGTTTTTGGATATATCAGAACCAACAGTAGGTTTAGACATCGTTCTACCAATATTAATTATGTATCCTATTTACCTTTTAATATTTGCAAAAAGATATAATTGGACAGGATGGAAAGAAAAGCTTTTTGGAGAGCTGTAAATTATTGAAAATTAGATATGCAAAAAAAAAATAAATTTCTAAAACCTAAAACACATAAGAATTTTAAAATTAATGGAAAGTCTTATGATGCTAATAGTTTATTAATTAAATCAGATGAATTTATAAATGAAGGAAAGTTATTTGAAAAAGAAATAGGAGTTTTTTTAAAAGAATGGATCGATGACAAGGAGTATGTTATTGTTTCTACTTCTGGCTCTACGGGTAAGCCCAAAAAAATAAAAATTCACAAACAAAACATGGTAAATAGTGCTGTAGCTACAGGAGATTACCTAATGATCAAGAAAAAAACTAGAGCACTATTATGTTTGTCAGCTAATCATATAGCAGGCAAAATGATGTTAGTAAGAGCAATGACTTTAGGGTGGGAAATAGACTTAATTAATCCCTCTACAACCCCATTAGATAGTATTTTAAAAAAGTATGATTTCTGTGCTATGATACCCCTGCAGTTAAGTAATTCTTTAAAAAAAGCACACCTAATCAAGAAAATAATAGTCGGCGGAGGAGTAATTTCTGATAACCTAAAGGAGCAATTAGTAAAAATAAAAACCAAGGTTTATGAAACTTACGGAATGACAGAAACGGTGTCCCATATAGCATTAAAGAGAATTAATTCTAGAAAGAAGTATAAAAAAAATATTAATTTATTCAAAGCCTTACCAAATATTAACTTAAGTATCGATGAAAGAAATTGTTTAATAATTAATGCACCACAGTTAAGTGATGAGCTAATTGTTACTAATGATATTGTCGATCTTGTAACCCGTAAAAAATTTGTTTGGAAAGGTAGATACGATAATGTAATAAACAGTGGTGGAATAAAATTATATCCAGAAGAAATTGAAGATAAATTGAAATCATTAATACCGTATCGTTATTTCATATCTAGTATACCTGATAATGCTACGGGAAATAAATTAATATTAATCATAGAACAAATACTAGATAGCGAAACCTCCATTTTGCACAAAAAAATAGCGGATCTTCAAACGCTATCTAAGTACGAAATTCCAAAAGAGATATTTTTTGTACCATATTTTATTGAAACCGAAAACGGAAAAATACAGCGTACTAAGACATTAGAACTAGCTTTAGGTATAGGTACTTAATCTTTTAATAGTGAAAAAGTTTAAACCACTTCAATATTTAAGAAGAACACTGTGATTGTTAATAATTATAATTTTATAAAAAATAGCTTTAATTATTTGATAAGATGTAAGGGTTTAATAGCTATTTTGTTAATTGTTATCGTTTTGTGAAATTATATAAAAACTATAAACTAAGTATTCAATTTAATTAATTTAATTCTTCTTTGTTTAGAATCCATTTTTATTTAGAATAAGAATATTGTAAATTAGGGAACTAAGTATTGTGCTTTTTGTCGATTAAACAGGAATGTTATCTTTTTTGTGTAATTTAAGTTTTTGCAAAAGAGTTTTTTGTGTAGTTACTTTATATATTTGATCCGTTAAATTAGATGTATTGAAGTTTATGTAAAAACCTCACTATATTTGTGTTTTTTATAGATTTGTATGATTTGGTTTATAAAACATAGAAGGTTAAGCATTGGTTAGTTGATGTTATGCAGTAGTTATTTGTTGTTTTTGAATACAGTATTATTATTAAAAATTAGTTTTTAATTTTTTGAATTGATTAAATATAAATTTATGACACGATAATAAAGAGAGATAATTCTTACTTTAGTTATTGTTTTCTCTTTTTTAGCTAAAAATTTATTTATGATTAGATTTTATAAATCGATCAACAAGATATGATGTATAGATATACAACTTTATTAGTTTATTTAAAATTTAGATAAACGGACACTATTCAATAATAGTTAATTTAAATAGTAATAAAAGAAGAGGTTAAAGAATCTAGTTTACTTTAGCCCTAAAAAACAATAAACTAGATAGTAAGAGGAAGTATAGTCGACCTTCTTGTTATAGTATTCTTAGAACATTAAATAAGGTTTGAATTTATATATTCATAAATTTTAATGGTCTAGAGGCACACACAAATTATAGGGTATATATGAATAAAATTGATTCTAAAAAAATATGGCTTTCTTCCCCTCACATGGGAGGAGCTGAACAAAATTTTATAAATAAAGCTTTTGAAACAAATTGGGTAGCTCCCTTAGGACCAAATGTAGATAGTTTTGAAGAAGATTTAGAAACTTATTTAGGAGAAGAAGTTTATGTATCTGCATTAAACTCAGGGACAAGCGCATTGCATATAGGATTACGACTGTTAGGTGTTACTAGAGGAGATGAAGTACTATGTCAAAGTTTCACATTTACTGCATCTGCTAATCCAATTACTTATCTAGGAGCTAAGCCAGTATTTATTGATAGCGAAAAAAATACATGGAATATTTGCCCTGAACAATTAGAAATAGCTATTAAAGACAGACTATTAAAAGGAAAAAAACCTAAAGCGATTATAGCAGTACATCTATATGGAATGCCTTATAATATAGATTTAATACATAGTATAGCTATAAAATATGATATCCCAGTATTAGAAGATAGCGCAGAAGCTTTAGGAAGCTCCTATCATAATATCAGGTGTGGTACATTTGGAGATATTGCTATTTTATCATTTAATGGCAATAAAATAATTACTACCTCTGGAGGCGGTGCTTTAGTATCTAAAAATCCAGATTATAAGACAAATACAATTTTTTTATCTACTCAGGCTAGAGACGGTGCCCCTCATTATCAACATTCCCAAATAGGATATAACTATAGAATGAGCAATGTATTAGCAGGTATAGGAAGAGGTCAAATGTTAGTTTTAGAAAAACATGTAGAGAATAGAAGAAATAATTTTGAATACTACAAAAAAAACTTAAAAAGTTTACCAGAGATTAAATTCTTAGAAGAACCGCATGGCTATCATTCTAATAGGTGGTTAACTTGCATAGAAACAGATTCATACGAATTAAGAGAGGACATTAGATTATCGTTAGCTAAAGAAAATATAGAATCAAGACCTTTATGGAAACCGTTGCACGAGCAACCTGTATTTTCTAATTGTGATGCATATTTGAATGGCGTTTCTGGAGATTTGTTTAAAAGAGGATTATGTTTACCAAGTGGCTCTGATCTAAAAGAAGAAGATTTATATAGGATAGTTACTGTAATTAAAAGTATATTTATATGATAAAAGACTTACTTGTTAGAAATTCTCATAAGCATGCTTCGAAATGGTTAGTACTATTAATAGATATAGTACTTATAGTTTTTAATTTCTTTTTAGCATATGTAATAAGGTTTGGAATTGCATTTGATTTTGATATGGGAGGAGTGTTTTCTCAATTACCTATAATCATATTACTGGCAACATTGAGTTTCTTATGGATAGGCTCATATAAAGGAGTTGTTAGACACACAGGAATGAGAGATGCATATAACTTATTCTTAGCCGTTACAGTTTTGATAACCTTAATGGGAGGGCTAATGATTCTTAGTCGACTATCTATCATACCTGAATATTTTAATATACCGATTTCTATAATATGTGTTCATTATTTATTAAATATAATAGCACTAACCATTAGTCGTCTCATTTTTAAATATTGCTATTATTATATAAAATCTCATTTAGGACAAAGTTCTAGAGTTCTTATTTATGGAGCAGGAGATTCTGGGTTAATTACTCACGCAGCAATAACTAACGATTCATTGCGATATTATACAGTTGTAGGTTTCATAGATGATAATGTGCAAAAAATAGGTAAAACAATTAACGGTATAAAAGTTTATGGATCCAGTAAAGCAAATAAAGATTTTGTTACCAAAAACAATATTAATGAGATAATTGTATCCATTCCGCATATTAACAAAAAAAGATTATCGGAGATATCAGATAAATTATTGAAATTGCCAGTAAAAGTTAAAATTGTACCTGCAGTTAACGATTGGATTGATGGCACATTAAACGCCTCACAGATTAAACAAATTCAAATAGAAGATTTATTAGAGAGAGCGCCTATTGCTTTAGAAAATCAAAATATAACCAAAGAACTGATGTATAAGGTAATTTTGATAACTGGAGCTGCAGGATCTATAGGAAGTGAGATTGTTAGACAAGTATCTAAATATAAGTATAAACATTTAGTATTAGTTGATCAGTCTGAGTCTCCATTATATGACCTGCAACAAGAACTTTTGAGTAAAGGTATAACCAATTTTACCCCAATAATAGCAGATATAAGAGATCATCAGAGGGTAGAAACTATATTCCGAAAATTTAGACCCAACATGGTTTTTCATGCTGCAGCTTATAAACATGTGCCTCTAATGGAAGCAAATCCATCCGAAGCTATCAAGATAAATGTATTAGGTACTAGAAAATTAGCAGATTTCTCATCAGAATTTGGGGTAGATAAATTTGTATTTGTGTCTACTGATAAAGCAGTAAACCCTACAAATGTGATGGGTGCTACAAAGAGAGTAGCAGAAATGTATATAAAGAGTCTTCATAAAACCAGCAAAACTAAATTTATTACCACTAGATTTGGTAATGTTTTAGGATCTAATGGTTCTGTAATACCATTGTTTAAGAAACAAATTGAAAAAGGAGGTCCCATAACAGTCACTCACAAAGATGTTACACGTTTTTTTATGACCATTCCAGAAGCATCTCATTTAGTAATCGAAGCCGCTACAATGGGAAATGGAGGAGAAATATTTATTTTTGATATGGGAGAGTCTGTAAAAATATTTGATTTAGCAAAGAAAATGATTAGATTATCGGGTCTGAATTACCCTAATGATATCAATATAGAAATTACTGGATTACGCCCGGGAGAAAAACTTTATGAAGAGTTATTAACTGACACTGAAAATACATTACCAACCTATCACAAAAAAATAATGATTAGTAAATTTGATGATGTTGATAACCCTATGCTAAAAGATAAAATTGACGATCTTTGTATAATGAATTTATTAAGCCAAGAAGAAAATATTGTAGGAAAACTTAAGGAAATAGTACCAGAATATATTTCTAATAATTCTACATTCGAAAGTATTGATAAGAAAAATAATCAAGGTAATCAGAACCTACAAAAAAAAACAAAAATATTAGCTTAATAACATTATAATTTATATTATTCGACCTAGGGAGTAAGTTTCTTACTGCCAAAAATTCAAAATACTTTTAAAACATTTATCATATGCACCCTTGTAAAATTTTATATATCTTCTTAATTTCCATTCTAATATTTTCTTGTAAAGCACCTACAGACGTAGTGTATTTTCAGGACTCTAATAATCTAGAAAAAATAACTTCTAAAAATTCATTTACTCCTGTTTTTAAAGTAGATGATATAGTAAGCATTTTTGTAATGGCTTCTGATATGGATGGAGCTAGACCATTTAATTTAACTCAAGGATCTTCATTAAATATAAGTTCTACTGTTGGGGCATATAGCGGGAGAAATAGTGATGTTGACGAACCTACCTACTTAATCGATGAACAAGGAAATATAGAATTTCCTGTTTTAGGAAAGCTAAAAATAGCAGGATTAAATCGTATTGAAGTTAAGGATATGATTAAAGAAAAGTTAAAGGTATATATTAAAGATCCAATAGTTAATATTAGACTCAAAAATTTTAAAATAACAGTTTTGGGGGAGGTTAAAACCCCAGGATCTTTTACAATTCCTAATGAACGAGTTACTATTGTAGAAGCATTAGGATTAGCGGGTGATATGACTATAAAAGGAAAAAGACAAAATGTAATGGTAATTAGGGAAACAGATGGTGTGAATACTTATCACCGTATAGATTTAACTTCTAAATCTATTTTTGATTCTCCCGTATATTATTTAGCACAGAATGATGTTTTATACATTGAACCAAATAAGTCTCAGGTAAGAAACTCGAAAACTAGATCTAATGCTTTTGGTATAATTCTAAGCGCAATTAGTGTTGGATTATCAGCTTTAGCGTTGATATTAAAATAATTAAAAAACATATGTTGTCTTATAAAACACAATCTAATTCAAATAAGTCTATTTTGCCAAATTCTTTTAGATCAAGTTTTGATCTTAGAGAAGTAGCTGTTAGATATCTAAAAAATTGGTATTGGTTTGTTTTAGGTGTTCTAACTTTTGGAATAATAGCTTTTTTATACATAAGATACACTGTACCACAATATAATGTAACAGGAACTATTTTGATTTCAGAAGATGAAGGTATGAGTGGGTCAGAACTTTCAGCGTTTCAAGATTTGGGATTATTGGATAAAACTCAAAATAAAATAGAAAATGAGATTCAGGTCATTAAATCAAGAACCTTGATATCTAATGTAGTAAACAATCTAAAATTAAATGTTCAATATTTTGCTAAAGGAAGGATATTAGAGGTAGAAAACTATCCTAAATCACTCATAGAAATTAATTTTTTATCAGCTGATTCTATAATCCAAACTAAATTTCACATATTTCACGTATTAATTAATTCAGGCACTTCTTTTTCATTTGTTGATAAAGATGGTAATAAACTCGAAGAGCATTCATTCGGAAAAACAATAAATTCTGCTGTAGGAAGCATCGTCATTACTCCAAATGCTGAAGAAATTGAGTCTAGTATAGGTACTATAATTAAAATAAAAATTATACCTGTAAAAAATGTAACGGAGATATATAAAAATAAAATAAATATACTAAAGGTAGGAAAAGGATCTTCTATATTACAGCTATCTCTTAATGACCCAGTAAAAGAAAAAGCTAAAGATATAATTAATAATTTGGTTGATGAATATAATAAGTTAACTATAGAAACCAAAAAAGAAGTTTCGGATCGTACAGCTAGTTTTATAAATGAACGTTTAAACCTTATATCAGGAGATTTAACACAAGTAGACAATAAAGCTGCGGGTTATTTGTCTAAACGTGGATTGACGACAGACATTAGTGCTGATACCCAAAGGGTAGCCGAAAGTGATTCGAGAAATGTTCAAGAAATATCTCGTGCTAATACACAGCTTAATTTAATAGAATCTATGCGTGGATTTGTTTTAAGTCAAGAAGGACGATATGATTTAATACCTTCTAATATTGGGTTTGATGATGCAAATATAACAAGTAATGTAACTAAATATAATGAGTTAATTCTTCAGAGAACGCGGTTACTTAAGTCATCTAGTTTACAAAATCCAGTTGTAGTTAATATTGATGAACAAATAGATGGGATCAGACAAGTTTTGATTGGTAGTTTAAATAGCTTAAAAAGTTCTATTAATATCAAACTAAATAGTCTTAGAACTCAGGATAAATATTTTAGCGGAAAGTTGCACAATGCTCCCATTCAGCAAAAGGATTTAAAAGTTATAGAAAGAGAGCAAACTATTAAAGAACAACTATACTTATATCTATTACAAAAAAGAGAAGAAGCCGAAATAAAAGGGCATATTACATTATCTAATGCACGAATAATTGACAGAGCCTCTACTATAGGATCATTTCCTATATCACCAAATAAGAAATTGATATATTTTGCAGCAATATTTTTAGGAATGCTAATCCCTTTTATGATTATATACTTAAAAGATTTATTAGATGTTAAAGTCAATTCTAAAGCAGATATAGAAAAGATCCTTACAATGCCTATTATTGGATCTATTCCAAAGATCAAACATAAGAATAAAATAGTAGTCTCTAGAACCAGTAGAACAGGTGCAGCAGAAGCATTTAGAATTGTAAGAACTAATTTAGATTTCTTAATGGCTGGAGTACAAAAAAATAAAGGCAAAATAATTTTTGTTACATCTACTATTTCTGGAGAAGGAAAAACAGTAATTTCTTCTAATTTAGCTAAAACACTTGCCATTTCTGGTAAAAAAGTAGCTTATGTAGGAACCGACTTTAGAGATCCAAAATTCCATAAAGTTATAGATCTTCCTAATGGAATAAATACCATAGGTTTTACTAATTTTATTTTGAATGTAGATTTAAAACCAGAAAATGTAATCTATAAACAAGATGATCAAGATCCTTTAGATATAATACCTTCTGGAATTATTCCTCCAAATCCAGCAGAACTTCTTATGCATGATAAGGTTAAGATCATGTTTGAGTATCTAGCAGAAAACTATGATTATGTAATTGTTGATACATCTCCCGTTAGTCTTGTGACAGATACAATGTTAATAAGCCAGTATGCTGATCTAACAATTTTTATAGTCAGAGAAAATTATACTGATAAACGAGTTTTAGAGATTCCTGAAAGGTTATATAGAGAAAAACGTTTATCAAATATGGCTGTATTACTAAACGCTGCTGGGGATAAATTAGGTTATGGTTATGGTTATGGTAAATAATTAATGAAGTGGTTTAAAAAACTCTTTTGATTCTGGCGAAAAAACCATTTTTATAGCGAATTAAAAAAGTTTATTACTAAGTAAAAACAATATTATTTTCCATGAGTAGAGTAATTTTTTTAGCAATTTTTGAAGAAAAACCTTTCTCTAATATTTCTAATTGAAGATGGTTATGTACGTCAGAACCCGTAAAGTCTATATATCCCATATTAACCAGTTTAATAGCGGTTTTCATTACTTTTTCACCATAATAACCTGATAAGGAAAGTAAATTAAGTTGAAACAGAAAACCAGATTCTTTTAAGGTATCGTATTTTTTAAAATCATCTTGATAATAAGAATATCTTTCTGGGTGCGCTAGAATAGGAGAGTAACCAGCTAATTTAATATCGAACAATATTTCGTTTAAGTTTATTAGAGGACTAAAAGCAGACATTTCTACCAGAATGTAGTTATCATGTATAGGAAGAATATCTTGTTCTTCTAAGCGTTGATTAAATAAATTATCCATCATATATTCAGCCCCAGCTTGCAATTCAATTTTATCAATAGCTAGGGCACTTAGAGTTTGTTTCATTTCAGTAAGCTTGCTTTTTATAGTAAGAGAAGTGTTTGGCCAAACTTCATTCATTATATGAGGAGTAGTGATAACTTTATAAATTCCTAATTTCTGAAACTTTTCTAAAATATAAGAAGATTGAGAAATTGTTTTTACGCCATCATCGATACCAGGTAACAAATGCGAATGTATATCAACATATCCATTAGGAATAATCTCAATAAGTGGAACTTGTTTTTTAAATAAAAATAGCAAAATTATAAGTTATTATGAGTTTAAATAAAATTTTTGGATAGTCTAATTTAGATTATAGTAAATATAAATAAAAAATCTGCTTAAGAGTTTCCACCCTATAAACAGATTTAATATAATTAAATTGCGCAAATATTATTTTTTTCTGATAGTTCCAGACCCAGAAATTTTTTTTTCGTTTATTTCAGGATTACCTTTATAAGTAATATTCCCTGAGCCCGATATTCTGGATTTTAAAGAAGAAGATACTGTTAATCCTGCATTTCCAGAACCAGCAATAGAAATTTTGGCATTTTTAGAGTTTAAATCAAAAGCCTCCATATCACCAGAGCCGGATACACTACCATTAAAATTATCGGTATTCCCTTTTAATATAAGATCACCGCTCCCTGAAATTTGTGCCCAAGTATCTATACTTTCGATTGCTAAATTTATAGACCCAGAGCCAGATACTGCTGTTTTAAAACTAGTACTCTTTATAATATCAGAGCTAAAAACATCACCAGAACCCGAAAGAGTTACCTGAGTAAGATCTCTAAACGGAACTGTAATAATCAATTTAGCACCTCTGGAAGGGTTTAAATTAAATCCTTTTTTTACATAAATTTTAAGAATATCTCCCTCAACCTCAGTAAGAATGTATTCAATAAGGTTACTTTCTCCATTAATTATAATTTCTCCTTCTATTCCTTCCACTAAAGAAACATCTAGGCCTCCTTTTATTTTTACTTGATCATAACCTGAAATATTTCTGTTTTTTGTAATTATATTACCATTTCCGTTAATTTTATTAGGGTTTCCAAGCCATTGCGATTGTATGATATTCAAGCTTAATAATAAAATACTTAATAAAATTGTCGTTTTTTTCATGATTTATATTTAATTTTAAAGTTTATACCATTTTCTTTTACAGTAAATTCATAAAGAAAATGATATTAGTTCTTTTGTAGTTTAATACCTCCATAACTAGATGTTATATTAATAAAAGTACCACTGTTTTCTATACCATGGTATCCTTGATAATCTTTATCAAAGTTATCTTTGGACTTGTTTACTATATTAACCTCACTATCTAATTTTATACTTCCGTAAGAAGACTTTAGTTTAAAGTCGAAGTTTAGTGCAGAACTATATCCTAAATTAACACCAGTATAATCCGTTTTAATATTTGCACTTTTGGTCGTAGCAGATAGGTTTAGAATATTGATGGATCCATAATCAGATTTAATATCGATTTCTGTAATTACATTTTCAACTTTTGTATTTAGGTAATCTCCATTACCAATCATTTTTTCAACATTTTTTATATGTAATCCACCATAATCACAATTGTATTTTAAATTTTTCACGAACCCAATATACGATTGAGAATAATCAGCAGAAAGATTTATGTTCTCTGATTTTTCAAGTTCAAAACCAGAATAATCGGCATTAATTTTACCCGATTTCATGTATTTTATAGAGTTATTATGGGTGTAATTAATAGCGATGTAATTATCATCAGCCATTAATTCTCCAATAATGATCTGTCCATAATCGCAATGAATTTTAGCAGTACCTTTAATTTTATTTAATGTAATACTTCCGTAGTCGTTATTAAGATCAACACTATTGTTTATTGGGACTTTTACCGTATAATTAACTTTGATATTCACACTTTCATTGGTCCAATTTTCCGAAATTTTATCCCACCAAGATTTAGTTTGATTATTCAAAATGGTTTCGGCACTTACTAACTGCGAAGAGGATTTAAAATCAACATCGATATTTTTGAGCCTACTAATAACTTTCTCCTCATTATTACCATTCACAGTAATGTTAATTTGTACAATAATTCGATTTTCATTCCAAGAAGTAACATCCAAATTGCCGTAACTATTTTTTATTTTCAGAAGCGCATTATTATCTACAGAAAATTCTTTTTTTATTGATTTCTCTTTAGTGTATTTACCCTTTTCTTTAGTGCCAGTAGCAAGTACAATAGCAGGGATAAATAAGAAAAGGTATACTATTTTATATAATAATGTTTTCATTTGTTTGTGTTTTTAACTCATTTACCGTATTTATTTTTTGTAGAACTTTTTCTAATAGAGAAGCCCGTTTCTGAAAATTTTTGATCATAGCACTAATTACACGTTTATCATTTCCACTAAGAATAAGGTCTTTTTTCAAAAAATCATAATCAGATTCTAATATGGCTAATTGTTTCATAGTAGCATCAACCAAAGTTTTTGTTTCAACAGAAGATGCAGTGTTAATTTCCTCTAATTGAATTTGAATAGCTGAGGTAAAAAAGTCTTGTGTTTCTTTCATCTGAGGAGAAACACTTGCCAAATCTCCTAGGCTATTAGTATTGATTAATAGAGATACAGATGCAATCCCAATAATCAATGCAATAGACGCTGCAATAGATATTAGTTTGATCCAATTTTGTTTTTTTGGGTGTAGATGAACAATTTTATTTTGCTGTTGTAACTTTTCTAAAAAATTAGCATTGTGATCCGGCGAAGGTTCAAAAGTGTCCAATTGACCTTTTAGTTTTTCAAATAATATATCTATTTCATCCTTTTTCATGACACTTGTAATTTTTTACGTAAACTCTCTTTTGCCCTAGATATTAGAGTTCTACAGTTAGAATTTGATATATTTAAGATTTCACAAATTTCCTCATAATCATATCCTTCAACAAAGTGGAGGGACAGTACAGTGCTATAGCTAGTTTTTAATTGCTTCATAGAGTTAATGACTTCATAAGCTTTAACGTTTATCAGGTCTTCTTCTATAACCCCTTCGTTTTCTGTTAATGAATAATCTACCCTCTCTAGTGGAACGTCTATATACTCTTTATTTTTTTTTAATACAGTTAAACAAGCATTTACCACAATTTTTTTTAACCAACCACCAAATAATTTATCATCCTCTAACATAGATAATTTTGTGTATGCAGTTAAAAAAGCCTCTTGCATGATATCCTCAGCTTCTGTGGAATCCTTTAGAATTCTATATGCGGTATTATACATAGCTTTATAATAACGATTATAAATTTCTAGTTGTGCACTTTGATTATTGTGACGACATTTAGCAATTAATTGCTCTGTATTTAGTTTGGTTAATGACAATAAAATTAGTTTACTTTAAATTAAAGATAGAGTAAGATTTGTTTTGTTACAGTTTTTTTATTTTTTTTTGAATATTCGTTTTCATACCTAAGTTTCAATTATTAATGCAATTACCTTTGTACCTATTTTGTTGCCCTCCCTTTTTCTTTGTAGTACTCATTCTTAACATTGTACGATATCATGTTAAGAATGAGGGATTAAAATTTTGCTTGATGGTAGTACTACGTAGAGAAGTACAAGACTTACACTGATAATTCCATTTGTTCTTAAGCTAGGAATGTTCTTTTTTACATTTCTTACAAATTATTCCTTGTTTGTTTCTGTTTTAGCCCCCAATAAGTTCGGAATGGCGTATCCTTTATATCCATCCGTTAAAGCAGATGCTGTTTTATTTACTGATTTTTCAACCACTTTATTAATGCTTTCTGCTTTCAAATCCTCTATCACTACCATTTTTAAATAACCTACTTTTCTGTTAGGTTTACCTTTTTTAGGTGTTTCAATACTAGGTTCGGACTTGACCATAACTAGTATTTTAGCCTGCCTTTCGTTTCCTCTTCCGCGTTTATTGGGGGTAGTATCTTTATTGGTTTGCTCCGATTTTTCTTCAATACCATTTATTGTTTGTTATTACTGGGATAATTATATTCTTTGAATATGATGGCGGAACACTTGAAGGAAAAAAGTTCTTTATAGCACTCTATATTCCCATTGTAGAAAGAAATCACAAATCTAAATTGAAGGTGTCTCAAAAGTCCCACTAAGAGTATAATTTCAACATTTAAAACAGAATTATGTAAAGTGTTTTGTTGTTAAAAAAAGCTTTATATCGTATGGATAAGGTTAACGATATAAAGCTTTTTTTTTTAATACTTACACTTTTTTTAATCGATAGCTTTAATGGATTTTAAAATAGATTTGGTTATTTCTTTTCTAAGTGACGAAAATTTTGGGTTGTCATTTTTTACATCTTTGATCAGTCTTGTAGCAAAAAAGTAGGTGTTGTCTTTGTTTTCTACATAACCAATCCACCAACCTATACTTTGTGTACTAGTATTAGCCCACCCTGTCTTACTTCTTATAATATGGTTGTCTGTTTTATCAGAAATCATGATATTTTTAACAATTGTGTAGGTGCGTTTAGAAAAAGGAAGTTCCTCTTTATAAAAAGCTTTTAATAATTCAATTTGATTTTTAGGAGAGATTCCCAGTTTACCATAATTCCAAAAGTCAACTCCTTTTTCAGATAAGTCTAGATTACCATAATTACATTTTTGCAGATAATTTTTATAGTTGTTTTTGCCAATTTTTTTAGCAAGTTCTACATAAAACCAAACTGTAGAGTTCTTAAAGGCTTCTTTGAGATTAGTATCCGTATTCCAAGCATCAATAGCTTCACCTTTAAAGGATCTTATTTTTCCATCCCATTTTAATAATTCATTTTCATCTTTTATAATACCTTTTTCTAATGCAATACAGGAGTTTAAAATTTTAAAAGTGGATGCTGGTAAAGTTTTTTTATCAGCATCAAGACTATCACTATAATAGTATTTGTTATTTTTAAGATCGTAAATAGTTGTACTACCCTTAATTTTATAGAGATCAAATTCTTTACTAATATCTATTTGACTAAAAATAGTAGTATATGTGAGTAATAATAGGTATAAAATCTTTTTTTTCATTTTGTGATTAGTTTATATGTGTTATTAATGAAGAGGTTTAAACCTCTTCATTAAGTAAAATTTAATTGTTTTTGATATTCGCTAAATACGGAATTAAGAATTTAGAGTAATAGGGGTCTTGTGTACACCAAAAAATATAGTCTAGACCAATTTCCTCTTTTCCAAATTTATAGATTTCATCTATGGTTACTTGTTTTCCTGTTTTAGGATTGATTTCCTCATAGTTGCCATCTTGTACTGCAATTCCGGTTACCATATTATCTGAAAATTTTTTTAAGAATTTATAGCTATGATTCATTTGAGATTTTTTGTATATTTTAATATCAGGTCCTCCCATTCCAATATTTTCTTTTGCAGCAAGTTGATAAAGACTCTCTAGATATTTTTTATTATCCCATGGCAACCATTCTCCAGGCATATAATTAGCATATTGAATAACAGTGGTTTTGGTAAAGGCTTGTTTAGCTACTTTCATTTGTTGCAGGATTGCATCTCTATAAATTTTCGGAGTAAAACCTTTGGGAAAATGTATTCCAGTATCTCCAAAACCAACAGCGGTTTCAGAAAAATTGAGACCTTCTATTTTACCATCAAACTCTTTTGCAAGGGAGAGTATTAGTTTATGAAATCTTTCAGCTACATTTTTATCCCATCTTCTAGACATATAACCATCTTGCCGTATAATCTTATCATTATTATCCGTTATGTATTGAATATTGGCACCACCGTTATATTTGTTTTCTGTGAGTATATATTTGGGAACAAATACCCTGATTGTATCAAAAGTAACGTCTTGTAATTGAATAAAAAGTTTTTTATTATGATTGTTTAGGTATTTTAAGTCTTTTTTTATCAGGCTAAAATTATATTGATCTTTTACAGGTTCGAGTTCTTTCCAAGTATATTTAAGTTGTGCACCAACTATATTTTCTGTATGTAGAAATATACTGTCTGTAATTCTCTCTCTGTCTAAACCAAAAAATATATAATTTTTAATATGCTTTTGTGCTATAATCTTATTACTTCCAATTAGAATTATAAATAGAATTAAGGTATGTTTTATGGTAAGAGAAGTAAATTCATTCATTAGTTTAATTTTTTGATTCGGTGTTTTTTTATTTTATTTAAAATTTCGGTGCAAAACTAAAAGAATAATAGGTGTAGTTGAAGTTAATTAACAACACTATATGATTAATAGATTTTGTGATCTAGATAATGTTATTCAGCAATTGTATTTAATTAGTTGGGAGACATAATATTACATAAGGTTTCTTTTGATATACAGTCATAAAGGATAATTATAGGAAAACTTTAAAACATATGTATTATCAATTATTCTGTTTCTTATTTGTAATAGATAAGTAAAGGAGTATTGTTTTTAGGAAGATGAAGTTTTTGTTTTATATAAAATATTGAAAATGACTAGTTAATTGTTAATTAAATATTTTTATTTTTTATATGTATGCATTATAACGTATATATATGTTTTTTATCCCTTTTTAATAATGTAAATATATTCTTATTAGTAGCTTTTATATTACTTATTTGTAAATTTTTGATGTGGTCAATTTTTTTATGAATTTTAACTAAGGGTGTGTTTTATTTTTTTCGACTTAACAGTGTATAGGTTTTAAAAGATCAAGTCAGTTACATAACATAGTTGTTTATTAAAAATGGATTTAATGTCAAATATTTCAAAAACAAATTTTAGTTTATTATTAGTTGTCGTTATGATGATGGCATCTTGTAATAAGGAAGAAGTACCTAATGTTTTTGAAATTAATCTGTATGATGCTATTGAGATTAATATTTCTGGTTTAGCAAATTTGGGAGATGGTTATGTTTATGAAGTTTGGGCAATAGTAGATAATTCCCCAGAATCTATAGGAACCTTTACAATTAATGATTCTGAAAAAAATTTCAAGAAAGAATTTAAAGTTAAATCAAATAAGTTAGCAAAGACTAGTTCTATAATGGTGTCTATAGAGCCGGTTGATTCTGATCCCAATCCTTCGGATGTTATAGTATTATCTAGTGAATCGGTAACCGGAAAAGTTCCATCTCCATTATCAATCAAAGAGAATATAGGAGACTTTAGTGATGTAGAGGGTTTTTTTACTTTACTATCCCCATCAGACGGTAATGACACTAGGAATGAAAAATCAGGATTATGGTTTGTGAAAGATTCAAAGGCGGGTTTAAAACTTCCCGAATTAGGCTCAGGATGGATTTATGAAGCTTGGATTGGTTGTGAAAACGGGAAAAAACTTTCACTTGGAAAATTTTCATCATCATCAAGTTCGGATCATCTTAATAAATATTGCGACAAGGATAGTTTTAGTTATCCTTTTCCAGGGGAGGATTTATTAAAAAACGCTCCAGCAGGTTTTACATTTCCTATAGATCTCGTTGAAGAATCTATTCATGTGTGGGTTACAGTAGAACCATATCCAGATAATAGTCCAGAACCTTTTAATATAAGTCCTTTGAAAGCTAAATTAAATAAAGGAAAATCAAAATCGCATAATGCTATAAAAATGGACTTTAATGATGTTACCAAGGTTTATGGAGCAGTTAAAAAAATCATTTCTAAATCATGAATATATTTAATGAAGGAAATATGTGGTTTTAGACAGTTTATTAAGATACGTTAGTGGCTTAAAAATAAAAGGACGATTTAATGATAATAAGGGATACTACTATCATTATAAATACTTTGGATAATGATAGTAATATTTTGAGATTTTAAATTAAATAGTATGGATAAAAAGACAAGTTTTCTAGTAGGTTTATTTGTAGGATTAATATCATTATTTTCGGTGGTGATGGTTATGTTTTTAATACTAATGGTAATTCAATAAAAAAAAGATTATGAATAAAGCATATTTTTGGAGTGGGTTTATATCTGGTGTTGTATTTTTTATTTTTTTTTCTATAGTTATCTATAAAAAAATATTTGTACAGTCTAATATTTTAGTTAATTATATAGAAATTATTGATTCTAATAAAAATAATATTGATTTAATTACTCTTATCGAAAATAAACAAATAAAGAATATAAGGACAGCTCTGTAATACGACTATATATATTGCGTTTGGTTGTGTCAAATTATTTTTCTAATACTGTAGTTAATTATGCTCTCTATAAGAATTCGTAAATCCTTCAATATCCCTATCATATATTTATGTTTATTTTTTCTTGTAATATGTTTTAAGTATGAGTAACACTACCTCTTTAGTACTTAAAGAGGTAGTGTTTAGTATTATTATTTAGTTTATTTATAGAATTTATTCTTATTGATTAAACCTGAATAATTCAGTAGGCACATAATAACATTTAGCAGAAAAATCAATACCCTTGTCAAAATCACTACTTACATAAATTTGCATTTCATTTCCCGTAAGAATTCTGTCATTCATTTTTTCCCAATACTTATTGTTACGATTAGAGTTTATTGTCCAGCCAATAATCATTTTTTCAGAATCTTTTTCAAAATCAAAAGTGTAGGTTCGATGTCCTGTGTGCCGATTTTTTTGATACGATTTATGAACAGCTGTTATATTAACATCCTTAACAGGAGATGAATCTTGTATAATTCCGTAAGACCATGATGTTTTAGAATTAGCAGGGTTTTTAATACCTTTTTGGGGTTCATCACCTATCATAGAATGTACTTCACAATAAAAATCATAACGATCAAAAACGTTATCTAATTTTTCTTTTAGTTCTAAAACTTTATCTGTTAATTCATCCACCTTTTTTATGTTAGAAGTAAATTCTCCTGCAAAGGAGATTAATTCTATTTGGATTCCACCATAATCTAATTCAAAATCTTTAGCATAATCACCTGGACACGTGTTGTATCGGTTTTTTACTGTAGCATTTAAGTTATATAGATTTTGAATTTTCACAAAAGTTTTAGGTTTAACGTCTATTGTTTGAGGAAAATCGTGATGAAGTTGAGAATAATGGGTTAATTGTGCATATTCTGGAATCATTACTTGATTTTCGTTAAACCAAGCTAGTGCAACAGGAATTTTGTTGCCATTAAGAATTGAATTTCCCTCATTATCTTTGTCAAAAGAAGGTATATCTTTCGTTATGCCATACATTTCTATATTAAATTGTATATCTACGTTTTTTTCTTTTGCTATTTTGTTGAATTCTGTAGATCCTTCAATACTAAATATACTGCCGTATGAACCGTTGACTGAGGTTTTAAAATCTTTCATAGCTTCTTCAGACTCAGCGGTGCAAATATACATTCCAACAAATAATGCTCCTTTTCTAACTCCTGAAATGAAATAATCGCCATAAATTTCACGAAATTTTTGTGGATTATTAGATATTAATTTTAGAGCATCGTCTGTTAATTTATAATTACCATCTTTTACGTGGTCATAATCAGTTGCTTTTGTTCTATGATAAGCTATATATGTTGTTGTTACTTTAGAATATTTTACAGAATTTAGGTAACTAGATTCTTCAGATATTTTGCCTGCTCCTATATTTAATGATGTTTTACCAGATATTTTTAATTGATTATTAAAGCTAGATTCGTTGGTGATTTCATTTACATATTGTTCGTGTGTAAAATATTGACCTTCAATAATATTTGTCACTTCTACAGGAAACCGAGTTGAAATATTACCATTTATTGCATTAATTCCAGACCCTAACTCATATCCATCTAACCAAACCATTTCGCTCATACTAGGTGCTAGTCGAGTTTGGAAGTCGTTTTGAGGAATTACTGCTTTTTCTTTTACCAATACATCAGGACTTAAAACTGATTGTTCCATAAATTTACTTTTTTAATCTTATTTCCTACTCTATGTAGCTTTTCGGATTCCGCTTGAATAATAAAATAGATATAATTTGGTATGCCAATCGAATTTTTTATTTTTATTTTTTTATAATATCAGGGACGTATAGTCTTTTTAAAAGAACTGATATTAAAGAAAAATGAAATGGACAGATATAAATTTTTCATAATACATTGTGTTTAAATTTGGTGAATCACATCTAAGTGTTTTTTGTGGCTTACTTGTACTTTTAGTGCAGTAAATATCTTGGGCTGATTCCTATTTAAATGCTTATGGATATTATAATTTATAGATCATTAGTGATTTGGTTTTATTTATTTTATTTTTTTCTATCCGAGGTACTTAAAATTAAAGAAAAAGGATAAACTTACATTAGTGTTAAACAACAATCTTTTTGTGGTATATAAGTTTTTTTGCACTTGCTTGTTCAGAGTGATAAAAAGTTATACTATTTTTCTTATGAATTTACTGTAAAAGAAAATGCCTTATTTTTTTATACATACGATGGAGAAAAATCAAGCATAGCCTAGAATAAGAGATTCTAAGCTCCTAGAATACTGGAAATACTTTTAGCTTTTTTTTAATCGTATTTTTGGCATTCTTTATGGGGGGTCAATTAATATAACTGGATCATTTTTTAATTACTGTATACATCCAAAAAGATGCCTAACCATAGTCTATTGTAAAAACTTGTTTTTAAGGAATTAAAAGCACAAACTATTTATTTCGTAATTATTTCACTATCTTTTCAAGAATCTATCTCTAAATCAATTTACCTACGGACTTATGGAAATATTTTCATCATACAATTTAATTATAGGAGTTTCTCTAACCATTATTTTATCATTTATTTTTAATGGATTAGCCAAAAGAACAAACATACCAGCAGTATTAATGCTTATTATTCTTGGGATAATATTTCAATACGGAATTAAAGCTTTTGGAGGAGGAGATATAAATTTTTTCCCAATATTAGAAGTTTTAGGAATAGTAGGTTTAATCATGATTGTATTAGAAGCCGCTTTGGAATTAGAATTAGAAAAAGACAAATTAGTTCCTATTCTGAAATCCTTAGGGATAGCTTTGATAGGATTAATAGCCTCTACCTGTGCAGCTGCTTTAATATTAAATGCATTAATTGATAACATGACAATGCTTTCTGCTTGGCTTTATGCTACCCCATTATCAATTTTATCGAGTGCAATTATAATCCCTAGCGTTATAGGATTATCTGATGAGAAAAAAGAATTTCATATTTATGAAAGTACTTTTTCGGATATACTAGGAATCATGATGTTTTATTTTCTTTCAGGGAAATTAAATCCAGATGAAGGTTCAGGAATTGCGGGTTTTGGCTTAAACATAATTTTAACGATAGTCATATCCCTTATAGCTAGTTATGCCATTATCATAATTTTTCAAAAAATTAAAAGCTCCGTTAAATTATTTTTATTGATAGCGGTATTACTACTATTATACGCACTAGGTAAAAAAATGCACTTATCATCTCTAATCATTATTCTAATCTTTGGATTAGTAATAGCCAATATGAAATTGTTTTTTAAATGGAAACTAGAAGGTCTTTTAGATTTTGAAAAAGCAAAAATAATTTATCATGAATTGCATGTTATTACCGCTGAAACCGCATTTGTAGTAAGAACACTATTTTTTGTGATTTTTGGTATCACCATCACTTTATCATCATTATTAAGCATAAAAGTAGCATTAATCAGTTTATTAATTATCGTATCCATCTATCTAATACGATACGGATTACTTCGACTATTTATAGGAAAAGATATTTCTCCACAAGTATTTATAGCTCCAAGAGGATTAATTACAGTTCTTTTATTTTATGCTATTCCTGCCGAGGCCATAATCCCAGGGTTTGAACCAGGGATATTACTCTTTGTTATTATAGGGACAAGTTTAATTATGACAGGTGGAATGATACGAGATAAGAAAATAGAACAAAGAATAATTAAAACTACCGAGGGACAAGAAAGCTTTATAAATAACATAGAGGATATAGAAGAAACAGACGATCGCGATGATGATGATGATGAAACTACTTTCTTGGGAGTCTGAATTCGTTTTACAATTTCTAATAATACCTTTTTCCTTATGAATTTATTCAAAAATGAAATAGTATAAGTTGTTTAAACTTTTTTGATTCTGGCGAAAAATAGTTCTTTTTTATAGCGAATTGAAAAAAGTTTAAACAACTTCATTAAGAAAGAAACTCCATTCATTCATTGAATCGATTATTATCAATAAAAAATCAGATAAATTTTCCCCTCTATTTGTATTCAATATTTTTGTTTTATAGATATAAGTTGTAATTTTAATAAGCAAGGTTAAAAAAATAAAACTATAACAATAAATTATTATTAAATAATCATATATCCCCACTATTTTTTAATAATAAAAGTCCCTTTTTTTCAATGTTTTTCATAGCTTTAACTAATAGCAAATATTATTGAATATTACAGTGAAAATTGACTTTTAATATTATAAACGAATAAGATCTTTTTTAAATCTATAATAAAATTATAATCGCGTGAAAATACTGCATATTAGTTTTGAATGTTACCCCTTAGCAAAAGTAGGAGGACTAGGGGATGTTGTGGGGTCCTTACCAAAATATTTGAATACAATCTCCTGTGACACTAGTGTAATAATCCCTTTTTATGAGATAGATTATATTCAACAGCTTGAAAAAAAAGAAATTTATAATGGAATAGTCAATCTAGGATCTGATCTTTTTAAATTTTCAATTCTTAAAACAGAAACAACTGAATTAAAATATCAAACGTTTTTAGTAGACATAAAAGGGCTTTTAGATAGACCCAATATATATAGTTACCCAGATGATACAGAACGATTTATAGCCTTTCAATTAGCAGTATTAGATTGGATTAGTGCCACAGAAAACAAACCTGATTTAATACATTGTCATGATCATCATACAGGACTTATTCCTTTTTTAATATCCTATACAGATAAGTATAAAAACCTCAAAAAAATACCCACTGTATTTACAATTCATAATGCAGAATACCAAGGACAAATATCCTATGATAAATTATACTATTTACCAGAATTTGATCATAAAGACATAGGGATATTAGATTGGGACAATTGTATCAATCCACTAGCCGCAGCAATTAAATGTGCATGGAAAGTTACCACAGTATCTCCTAGTTATATGAAAGAACTTCAGAAAAAAGCAAATGGATTAGAAACGTTACTTTCTCACGAAAAAACCAAATGCTTAGGAGTCCTTAATGGTATTGATCACGATACATGGAACCCAGAAATGGATAACCTAATTATAAAAAATTACAGCTATAATACACTAGCTTCTGGAAGAAAAATAAACAAAAATTGGTTATGTGATTATTTTGACTTGCATAAAGACAAACCACTCTTTGGATTTATAGGAAGATTAGTAGAAGAAAAAGGAGCAGATATCTTACCAGAAAGTATAACAGAAATATTAAATAACACAGACTGTACTATTCTAATTCTCGGATCAGGTAATACCAAAACAGAAAATGATTTGCGAGATCTGAAAACTAAATTTAAAGGTAGATACAATGTACATATTGGATATAATGAAAAGTTGTCACACATCATGTATGCAGGAGCCGACTTTTTATTTATGCCATCAAGAATAGAACCATGTGGTCTCAATCAGATGTACGCCTTGAGATACGGTTTAATACCTATTGTTCGCAGTATAGGAGGTCTAAAAGACACTATAATTGATATTAAAGAAGGCGGAAATGGTATATGCCATGACGAAGTGAGCAAAGAAGAAATATATTATTCCATCAAAAGAGGAATTGATTTATATAATAACCAAAAAGAATATGAAGAATTGCAAAAAAACATAATGAGAATAGATAACTCATGGAATCAATCTGCTAAACAATACAAAGAATTATATGAATCCCTAATAGAATAAATATGATCAACAAAAAAGTAATCGCTATTATTTTGGGTGGAGGACAAGGAAGTCGTTTATCTCCATTAACAGAAAGCAGATCTAAACCTGCAGTATCTATCGCTGGTAAATACAGGTTAGTAGATATACCTATATCTAATTGTATTCATTCCGACATCAAAAGGATGTTTGTTCTTACACAATTTAACTCCGCTTCATTAAATAGACATATAAAAAATACATACATCTTTAGTTCTTTTAGTGATTCTTTTGTAGATGTTTTAGCAGCTGAGCAAACCCCAGATAATCAAACTTGGTTTCAAGGCACAGCAGATGCCGTACGCCAATCGATGCATCATTTTCTAAATCACGATTTTGAGTATGCCATGATTTTATCAGGAGATCAATTATACCAAATGGATCTAAATGCCATGCTAGAAGCACATATCTCTAAAGAAGCAGAAATATCCATTGCTACGCAACCCGTAAAACCAAAAGACGCAACAGAGTTTGGAATTCTTAAAACGAATAGTGACAATTTTATCACATCATTTATAGAGAAACCAACACGTGATGAATTAATAGGGTGGGAGTCTGAGGTAAGTGAAGAAATGATTAAAGACGGTAGGATTTATCTTGCTTCTATGGGGATTTATATATTTAACAGACAACTATTGGTTAATATTCTATCTAACCCAGACACCATAGATTTTGGGAAAGAAATTATTCCTCAATCCATCAATAAACACAAAGTACTTGCCTATCAGCATGAAGGATATTGGACCGATATAGGAAACATTTCATCCTTTTTTGAAGCAAATATTGAATTAGCCAATGACATTCCAAAATTTGACTTATTTAATAGAGACAAAAATATCTTAACAAGACCGCGTATTCTACCTCCTTCAAAAATTTGCGGAACTACCTTAAACAAAACAATGATAGCAGAAGGCTGTATTATTAATGCTAAAAGTATTGAAAACTCTGTGATTGGTATCCGATCAAGAATAGGTAAGGATAGTGTGATAAAAAAAACCTATATGATTGGTAGTGATAGGTATCAGGATATTGATGAAATGGAAATGGACTTACTTGAAAACAGACCTTATATCGGAATAGGAAAGAATTGTTATATCGAAAATGTTATAATTGATAAAGATTGTAGAATAGGCAATGACGTTAGAATTGAGGGAGGTGAGCATCTTATAGATTGCGTAAAGAATAGATACGTAGTAAGAGATGGTATTGTAGTTATAAAAAAAGGCTCTGTAATACCCGATGGATTTACCTTAGTTATGGCAAAAAACGATGTCCTAACATACGAACCTGATCAATTTGAAGTATCTATATAAAAGAGTCTTTAATTTTAATAAATTAGTAATAAAAATATATAAAACTCAGATATATAGATGAAAATAAAACAGTTAAAAACAAGCGACGATACAGTAAAAATACATAGTTTATTTTCAGAATTTGATATCAACCTTTTTAAAGCAGGAAAACATTATAGATTATATGAAAAATTCGGATCCCATATAGTCACATTAGATAATGTAGTAGGAACTTATTTTGCTGTATGGGCACCAACAGCCAAATCTGTTTCTGTTATTGGGGATTTTAATTACTGGACAGATAAAAAACATCCATTAAATGTTCGATGGGATGAATCCGGAATATGGGAAGGGTTTATACCACATATAAAAAAAGGGAGTTTATATAAATATAAAATCCATTCTAACAATAATGGAATAATAACTGAAAAAGCAGATCCATATGCTAGAAGATGTGAGCATCCACCAAAAACAGCATCCATTGTTTGGAATGAATCCTATCAATGGAATGATGCAAGATGGATGTCTAAAAGAGAAAAACACAATTCACTTAACGCTCCCTTTTCTGTCTATGAAGTACATTTAGGATCATGGAAGAAAAAAATAGAAGAAAACAGATCTTTATCATATACAGAACTATCAAATGATTTAGTCAATTATGTAAAAGAGATGCAATTTACACACGTAGAGTTAATGCCAATAATGGAATACCCTTACGATCCATCTTGGGGATATCAAATAACCGGATATTTTGCACCAACATCACGTTTTGGATATCCAGAAGAATTTAAATTATTAGTAGATAAATTACACGAAAATGATATTGGAATACTATTAGATTGGGTACCTTCTCATTTCCCTGATGATGTTCATGGATTAGGATTTTTTGATGGCTCACACCTCTATGAGCATCCTGACCCTAAAAAGGGATACCATCCAGATTGGAAAAGTTTAATCTTTAATTACAGCAGAAATGAAGTTAAAAGCTTTCTCATTAGTAATGCACTATACTGGTTAGACCAATATCATATCGATGGATTGCGAGTAGATGCCGTAGCTTCAATGCTTTTTTTAGATTACTCTAGAGATTACGGTGAATGGGAACCCAATATTTATGGAGAAAGAGAAAATATTGATGCAATATCATTTATGAAAGAACTAAATGAAGTAGTTTATCTTCATTACCCAGATGTACAAGTCGTAGCAGAAGAATCAACCTCATTCCCCAAAGTATCACGACCTACAGATATAGGCGGATTAGGTTTTGGAATGAAATGGATGATGGGGTGGATGAATGATACACTACAGTATTTTTCTAAAGAACCCATTCATAGAAAACACCATCAGAATGATCTTACTTTTAGCATGACATATGCATTTACAGAAAATTTTATGCTTCCATTATCACATGATGAAGTAGTTCATGGCAAAGGAAGTATAATAGCAAGAATGCCAGGAGATGAATGGCAGCAATTTGCCAATTTAAGATTATTATACAGCTATATGTATACACATCCCGGTACCAAATTACTATTTATGGGATCTGAGTTTGGTCAAAGAGCTGAATGGAATTTTCAAAACAGTATAGACTGGCATATACTAAAATACGAATATCATTATGGGATTAAAGAATTAGTGAAAGACCTCAATATACTCTATAAAAAATTTCCGGCTTTATATGAACGACAGTTCTGTATTTCTGGATTTGAATGGATCAACTACGATGATTATGAAAACTCTGTTATAGCATATATCCGAAAAGGAGACATAGAAAAAGACCTATTAGTAGTAGTGTGTAATTTCACACCGATCCCTAGAGCACAATACAGAATAGGATTATCACAGCAAGGTAAACTTATACCCTTGTTTAATAGTGATTCCAAAAAATATGGAGGAAGCAGTATTGTTAACAATACTAAAATCAAGATAGATACAAAAAACTGGCATCATCGAGAGTATTCAGCAGAGATTACTATACCTCCGTTAGCAACTATTATTTATAAAATTGAATAAAAAAGCAAGTAAAAATATAATCTACTTCATATAAAAGGAAAATTCATAAAAATAATCCATATGATAATTAATACTGAATTAGAGAAAAAAGGAAACCTATTTCCAGATAAAATTGCCTCATTTTCACAACATGTGGATACAATTAATTTCACAACAGAAAATGGCGTAATTCTTCAGGTAACTATATTAAGAGGTAGTGTTATACGCTTTAGATACGCAACAGACAATAATTTTGATAAAGATTTTTCATACGCTATTAGTGAAAATAGCGTAAGAGGATACAGCATACTAAATGTCGAAGAAAATTTTGATCATTATTTAATAACCACATCAAAAATAAAAATTTCGATAACCAAAGAAAATTGTAACGTTACAATTTTTGACATAGAAGGACATACCATCTGTCAAGATGATTGGGGTTTTCATTGGGAACAGAGTTATGAATTCGGAGGAAATATAGTAAAGATGAGTAAAGTAGCACCACAAGGTGAATGCTACTATGGTTTAGGAGATAAACCAATGCACCTTAATCTAAAAGGTAAACGTGTCCAAAACTGGGCTACCGATCAATACGCCTACGGAAAAGATCAAGACCCGCTATATAAAAGTATACCTTTTTATATAGGAATGTATGAGGAACGCGCATACGGAATCTTTTTTGACAATACCTTTAAAACTTTTTTTGATTTCTGTCAGGAAAGACGAAACATAACCAGTTTTTGGTCGCATGGTGGAGAAATGAATTATTATTTCTTTTACGGTCCAAACATGCAAGATGTAATAACCAGATATACAGATTTAACAGGAAAACCAGAGCTACCACCATTATGGGCTCTAGGCTATCATCAATGCAAATGGAGTTATTATCCAGAAAGCAAAGTAAAAGCTATTGCTAATAGTTTTAGAAAGTTACAAATACCATGTGATGCTATATATCTGGATATAGATTATATGGAAGATTTTAAATGTTTTACTTGGAACAAAGAATATTTTCCAAACCCAAAACAAATGGTAGCTGACCTAGCCGATAATGGTTTTAAAACCGTTGTAATAATAGACCCAGGGATTAAAATAGACAACAATTATGCTATCTATAAAGAAGCTTTAGAAAAAGACTATTTCTGTAAACGAGCTGATGGACCATATATGCGCGGAAAAGTATGGCCTGGAGAATGCTATTTTCCAGATTTCACTAACCCAAAGGTAAGAGAATGGTGGTCTGGTTTATTCAAAGAAATAATTGACGAAATTGGAGTTAAAGGAATTTGGAACGATATGAATGAGCCTGCTGTAATGGAAGTACCAGAAAAAACATTTCCAAATGATGTTAGACACGATTATGATGGTCACCCCTGTAGCCATAGAAAAGCACATAATATCTACGGTACTCAAATGGCAAGAGCTACCTATGAAGGTGTAAAAAGATTTACATACCCCAAGCGTCCTTTTATAATAACAAGGTCAGCTTATTCTGGCGCACAACGATATACATCATCTTGGACAGGGGATAATATTGCTACTTGGGAACATCTTTGGGTAGCTAATATCCAAGTACAACGAATGTGTATGAGTGGTATGTCTTTTACAGGAAGTGATATAGGTGGATTTGCAGAACACCCAACAGGAGAATTGTACACCAGATGGATTCAATTAGGAGTATTTCATCCATTCTGTAGAACCCATTCATCAGGAGATCATGGCGACCAAGAACCATGGACTTTTGGAGAAGAAGTAATTAATGTAACAAGAAAATTTGTAGAACTCCGTTATCAATTATTACCATACTTATACACCATGTTTTGGGAATATGCAGAAGAAGGAATCCCGATGCTAAAATCATTAGTATTATACGACCAAAATGATTTACAAACTCATTATAGAACAGATGAATTCATTTTTGGAAATCAAATTTTGGTGTGTCCAATACTAGAACCCAATGCTAAAGGAAGAAGATTATATATTCCTAGAGGAAATTGGTATAACTATTGGACAAGAGAAATTAAAACAGGAGGGATGGAGCAATGGGTAGATGCTGATATTGATTCCATACCATTATTTATTAAAGAAGGTTCTGTAATACCAAAATACCCAATACAGCAATATGTGGGTGAAAAAAATATAGAAGAACTAAAACTAGAGGTGTATTATAAATTAGGGAGTGAAAAATCCAATGTATATGAAGATGCTCAGGATGGTTATGATTATACAAAAGGAAGATTTAGCCTTAGAAAATATTCTTTTATCGGTAAAGAAAATAAGATTATTATACAACAACATAAAATAGGCACATTTAATACACAGTATACTAACATAAGAATAGAACTAATAGGGTTACCTTTTAAGATCAAACATGTAGAAATAGATAATATAACCGTTACTTTAGAAAGTATTCAATTTGATAATAAATTAAACACTATTATAGTGCCTAAAAATTTTACAGGAATTCATATCATCGCTTAATAAATTGGTGCAGATAGAAGAGTAAGGTTGTTTTTATTCGTGATTTTGGTATAAAAACAGGAATAAAATAATTTTAAGGCTCGAAATTAATAAAAAGTAAATCTTAAAACCTTTTATGGGTAAAGTTCGTTAATTTTGTAATATAGAATTATATATATTAATTATGAAAACAAGAAAATCGATAGTTACATTAGGATCCGTTTTACTTTTCTTATCATGTGCAACCAATCCATTTACAGGAAAATCAACACTGGCACTAGTTCCTAATTCTCAAATATTACCTTCCGCTTTTCAACAATACAACCAGTTTTTAGGAGAAAACAAAGTTGTAAAAGGCACCTCTGATGCGGATATGATAGCTAGAGTAGGACAAAAAATAGCAAAAGCTTCTGAGCGATGGTTAAATGCTAATGGTTATCAAGGGTATTTAAAGGATTATAAATGGGAATATAATTTAGTAGAAGATAAAACAGTTAATGCTTGGTGTATGCCAGGAGGTAAAATCGTTTTTTATACAGGTATATTACCAATAGCAAAAGGAGAAACAGGCATAGCAGCCATTATGGGACATGAAGTAGCTCATGCATTAGCTAATCACGGTCAGCAGAGAATGAGTGCATCTCAGATACAACAAGTAGCAGGTGTTGCGGCTACTGTAGCAGTAAGTGGTAAAAGCCAAAAAACTCAAGAAATAATGGGTACTGCATTTGGGCTAGGAAGTCAGTTTGGAGTAATGCTTCCATTTAGTAGAAGTCATGAAACAGAAGCAGATCGTATAGGTCTACAACTTATGGCGATTGCAGGATATAATCCAGATGAAGCTGCTCAATTATGGAAACGTATGAAGGCGAGTAGTGGTGGGAAATCACAACCAGAATTTATGAGTACTCATCCATCAAATGATACCCGAATAGCGAACCTTACTGCATGGGCTCCTGCTGCAAAAGCAGAAGCCAAAAAATTTGGAGTGACTTCGTTTAAATAATTCTAAACTTTTAATAAGATTATACTTACTTTTAGGAGCTGTTCTGAAGCTATTCAGAGCAGCTTTTTGATTTATATAATCTAAAAACCTATTTAATCTCTTAATATCAAACACATAGATGAAAGTATTACCCAAAGGACACAAAAAACTGTTAAATGCTTGGGCTTTTTATGATTGGGCAAACTCTGTTTACAATCTAACTATTACCTCCGCCATATTTCCAATTTTTTTTGGAATGCTATTCGAAAAAAATGAAACTATAACAATATTTGGAGGAGAAATCCGCAGTACTCCTTTAATAAATTATTCTACAGCTATTGGTTTTGTAATAGTAGCAATAACATCTCCAATACTATCCGGTATAGCCGATTATATTGGTAATAAGAAAATATTTATGAAGTTTTTTAATTATTTAGGAGCTTTGTCTTGTGTTGGACTATATTGGTTTAGTAAAGATCATATCTATATAAGTTTGCTTTTATACATCACTGCATTAGTAGGTTTTTGGGGGAGTATTGTATTTTATAATTCTTATTTACCAGATATCGCTTTCCCAGGAGCAACACGATAAAATTAGTGCTAAAGGATATTCTTTAGGGTATATTGGTAGTGTGATTTTATTACTAGTTAACCTAGCAATGGTAATGTCTGCAGAAACAGATGAAGCAAGACTTAGCGCTATGAAAATTTCTTTTATTATGGTAGGAATATGGTGGATTGGGTTTAGTCAGATACCATATTTTTATTTACCTAAAGGTAATACTGGACATAAACTTACAAGAAATGTATTTTTTAAAGGGTTTAAAGAATTAAATTCTGTCTGGCAAAAAATGACAGAAAACAAGAGACTAAAAAGATATTTAATAGCATTTTTTGTCTATAGTATGGCAGTACAGACTGTAATGTTAGTAGCAACCTATTTTGGAGAGCAAGAAATCAATTGGGGAGATCAGGGCTCTAAAACAATGGGGCTAATCATTAGCATTCTTATTATTCAATTAGTAGCAGTTGGTGGTGCTATATTAACCTCTAAATGCTCTACAAGATATGGTAATATCCCAACTTTAGTTATGATAAATACAATTTGGGTTATATTATGCATATGCGCCTATTTTATTACAGAACCAATACAATTTTATATAACAGCAGGTTTTGTGGGATTAGTGATGGGAGGAATTCAGGCTCTATCCAGATCCACGTATTCTAAGTTATTACCAAGCACAGAAGATACTACATCATACTTTAGTTTTTATGATGTATCCGAAAAGATAGGTATTGTTATAGGAATGGGGATTTATGCCACTGTAGATTATAAAACAGGAAGTATGCGTAATGCAGTACTATTTTTAATAGTCTTTTTTATTTTAGGAATAATACTTCTTCTAAGAATTCCAAATAAAAGATCTTAGTAAGTTAAGTTATGAGATACTGGTATACTATTTGATTATTCGTTTTATTGTTTACTTTTAACCTATGTAAAAAATATGGTTTTTAAGTAGTAAAATAATCTATTATAAATTTTAATAAATATGAAAAAACTCAGTTTAGCACTAATTATTTTAATAGTAGTTTCTTGTAATTCTACACAAAAAACTATAATATCAGCTAAGAAAACTTTAAAAGGGGAGTGGTCGCTTGATAAAATAGCATACGATCGATCAGGAGTATTTGATGTTACTTTATATAATGATGCTTCTGCCGAATGTCTTACAGGTTCTTCTTGGAAATTTATTCCTAATAATAATACAGGAATGTATAATGTAAACCAAAGTAGTTGTGTATCAACTGGTGCACGTAATTTTAGATTTACAATCCCTCAGCCAGATGCCAATGGTCAATTTAGTTTCTTATTTAAACCAATTAATGAAAAGAAAAAAAGCACCAATGGAAACAAAGGCTTTAGAATGGCTTTAATACATTTAGATGACACTACAATGACGTGGACGCAAACAGTAAGTTTAGAAGGCAAACCCTTTGTAATTACAATGAATTTTAATAAAATACAATAATTTAATTTTTACATTTGGTGCTAAATTGTAATACTATTTTTCTTATGAATTTACTGTAAAAGAAAATCCCTTATTTTTTTACATATGCGATAGAGAAAAACCAAGCATAGCAGCGATACGGTTTATTTTTATATGGAAGCAGATAGAAAAAAGAATATTTTATTGCCGTAAATTCATAAGAAAAATGGTACAAGCTCTAAATCACAAAATAATACTAAAAATAAATACATGAAAACAAATTTTAAAAACATATTAATTGTTCTTTTAGCAGTAGTGATACTATCAGGTTGTGATGCAATTCAAAATGCTAATAACACACAAAAAGGAGCTACTATTGGTACTACAGCTGGTGCTGTACTTGGTGCCGTTATTGGTAATAATGTTGGAAATAAAGAGAATTCAGTTTTAGGTGCTGTTATTGGTGGAGTAGTAGGTGGAGTTGCCGGTGGTGTTATCGGTAAAAAAATGGATAAACAAGCACAAAAAATAGAGGAAGAAATACCTGGAGCTGAGGTAACTAGAGTTGGTGAAGGTATTGATGTAGTTTTTGATGAAAGTAGTGGCGTTTATTTTGATACCGGAAAATATAATATCAACGCTAAATCAAAAGTAACATTAAATAAGTTAATCGGGATTTTTAAAGAATTTCCTGATACTAATATTATTGTAGAAGGTCATACTGATAGTTCTGGTAATGATGCTTCTAACCTAATTTTGTCAAAAAACAGAGCTAATGCAGTTACTAATTATTTAGTATCTCAAGGATTAAATTCTAGTCGTTTCACAACATATTGGCATGGAGAAACAATGCCAAAATATGATAACACTACTAAAGAAGGAAGAGCCAAAAATAGAAGAGTACAATTAGGAATTGTAGCCAATGAGGCTATGAAAAAAGAAGCAATAGAAGAATCAAAGAATTAATCTCTATTATATTTTATTGACGAGTACTAAAACTCCAACATTTTAAAATGTTGGAGTTTTTTTATATCTACACTAGACCATAATAGATAGGATATACGCAATCACTAAAGTGATTTAAAATAACGTTTAAAAAAGTTTAAACCACTTCATTATCTAAAAAGGAAACACAAATTTTTTATAAGCTAAAGTAATAAAGCTCCCATTATTAATAAGAGCTTTATTTTATTCTAATAATCATACACTAATTATTCAGAAAATACTTATCAATCTTAACTATCATTTTTTCTTTTTCGCTATCAGATAACCAACTAGCACGAAAACTATTCTTTGCTAACTCAGATATTTGTTTTTTCGTAAGCATTAATGAATTACTAACACCCAAATAATTTTCATTTATATATCCCCCAAAATAAGCAGGATCATCAGAATTAATCGTCACTAACAATCCTTTATCCATCATCTCAAT
>CAVYIL010000037.1:0-15017 GCA_963768325.1 uncultured Flavobacteriaceae bacterium
AAAAAGCAGAAACCACAGAAATAATGAATGTGGTATCAGCTTTTAGTAAAGTCGGTATAAAAGAGAGAAATATTGCAAAAAAGATGACTTTTATTTTAGGCTTAGGATTTGGCATTTTTATGGTTGCAATTATATTATTAAATCAACTGAATTTATACTTAATAAATTTCAAGAATTAAGATCAAATGTTTCTCATGGAGAATTGGTATATTTAAAAACATACCATTTTCGACTCAATGTTTTATGCATATAGAACAGATTATGAGAATTCTTTAATGTAAATAATAAGGTTGTATTAGACCTATATCATTAATTGATATAGAAATTAAACAAATTATTTATAGCATTTTTAAAACTCTGAAATTTGCAAAAAAGATCATTAAAAAATTATCTAACAGCAATGTTTAAAAAGAAAGACATAAGTTTTCCAAACTTTTTAGAGGATGAATTCTCATTAGAATGGCATATGAGCCGTAACGAAAGATATGCCTTTATTAAATTACTTGAAAAAATTAGGCCAAAAGTTGCTATTGAAATTGGATGTTTTAAGGGGGGAAGTTTAGAAGTTTTAAGTAAGTATTCTGGGAAAGTATATTCAATCGATATTGACCCAACTGTAAAAAAAGAACTACAAGGTAGATTTAAGAATGTTGAAATATTTACAGGTGATTCTGCAGACATTGTGCCAGAAATATTAGAGAAAATCGATAAAGATAATGAAGAATTAGAGTTTGTACTCATTGACGGAGAGCATTCTTATAAGGCTGTAAAAAAAGACATTACACTTTTTTTGAATTATACTCCACGAAAACAAATTTTTATTGTTTTCCATGATAGTTTTAATCCGATTTGTAGAAGAGGTATAAAGGAGGCAAATTATAATAAATCTCCATATGTCCATTACGTTGAGCTAGACTTTATAAGTGGTATTTTTAATCCAGGTAAATTATATAGACAAATGTGGGGAGGACTAGCTTTAGTAATAATGAAACCAGAAAAAAGGAAATTTAAAATTGTGGTAAACGAATGTCAGAAAATCTTATATAAATCGATTTATTGGCAATCCATTCATTTAATTACCGATAGAATACAATTTTTAAAACCTTTATATAAACAAATTAAAAGTTGATATTACTTTAAAGTGTAGTATTTATAAAACAATTGAAAAAATAAAGAGCTAAAATTGAAGTTAAAAAATTCTTTTTTTTATAAATACGATTCACTAGTTAACAATTTCTTCTATTTTACATTGTTGAGGTTTTTTAACATTGTTACTAAGTTTCTTTTAATAGCATACCTCATAAGAATTTTAGGGGAAAAAACCTTTGGTCTATTAACTTGGTCGGAATCCATATTACAGTATTTTGTTATTATTATAAATTTTGGGTTCAATATTTATGGGGCGAAATATGTTATTAAATATAAGGATAACAAAGATATATTGGACAACATTATATCTTCTATTTACCTAATAAAGGGATTTTTCCTAATTTTTAGTTTTCTAACTTTAATTTCGTTTTCGTTTGTTGAAATAATAAATGATAATATCAGTATATTATTATTGCTGCTAATTTCATCCATAGGAGATCTTTTTTTTCCGATTTGGTATTTTCAAGGAATAGGAAAATTAAAACCGTTAACTATTGCTGTTGGGGTCGCTAGATTTATTTTACTTACTAGCACTTTTCTTTTAGTTAATTCTAAACAAGATTTATACCTATATATCTTTATATTTAGTGCATGTCAAATTTTAATGGGCTTATCAGGGTTTTATTCTCTTAAGAAACATTCTGGTTTTAAATTTATATTTCCTAAAAGAAGAGTTTTACAAACTATTTTTTATAAAGCAAAATTTTATTTTTGGGGAAATCTTTCAATGATAGTTTTCAATGCCTTAACGATATTTTTGATTGGAATTTACATTTCTATGGAAAAAGTGGCTGGATTTGATATTTCACTTAAAATAGTAGCTTTCTTCTTACTTCCTTTTGAAATACTTCAAGCCGCTGCCCTACCATTAATAACAAAAACACAAAACAAAATACTGTTAAAAAAACTTACATACTTTAGTTTTTTAATTGGATTTGTTATTTTTTTATGTTTAAATTTATTCAGCCATAAACTTTTATTTCTATTAGGAGGTATTGAAATGACCAAGTATTCGGCAGTTTTAAAAAGTATATCTTTAATTACTTTAACAGTGCCCGTCACTTTTGTATTAGGTCAATGTGGACTTGTAGCATTTGGACAAGACAAAGGTTATAATTATTCACTAATTAAGGTTGCCATATTTTATTTGGTCGTTGTCTTTGGTTTAGTTTTTACAGATAAAATTAGCTTTAATAGCCTACTATATTTAAGAATATTTTCAGACTATTTGTTATTAGTTATGATATTAATTCAAGTTTTTAAGCATAAGATTTTTAAGTTTACTTTAACCAAATTATGGTAAAAAGACTCTTTTATTTATTTATATTTTTTGCTCCTTTCACAAGTTTCTTTGCTTTTTCTGCATGGTTAAGATTACCTGTTATCATTAATCTAATTTTGCTTTTGTTTTTGTTTTCCGAAATTTTAAAACAAAACGCTTTTAAAACAAAATGGATCTTTAAAGAAGATTTGTATTTGATAGCATTCCTAGTTTTAGTTTGGATTAGTTTTTTATTGGGTTTTCGGGAAAAAAGAAGTTTTAACCATTCTTTGGCATACACAAATAGCATTCTCTTTTATTTTTTTATGACCAAATACATTGTTAAGGTTTTTAAAATATCAAGTTATAAAATCTCAAGGATAATTTACTGGTCTTTTTTTACATGTTCATTTATAATAATAGCTGATTTTATTGGTAAAAATTATTTTGATCTTAGCCTAAGAAACTTATATACTAGTGCAGACGGAAGGATTAGCAATATGGATTATTATATTAGATTCAATCTATTTAGAGTTGGTGGAGTTGCAGAGGAGCCGGGACATATGGCTATTTTTTACAATATTTATTTTGGCATATCACTTTTTTATATACATCAAAGAAATCAAACTGCTTCATACGTATGGATAACCCTTCTTTTTCTAGTTTCACACTTTGCGATGTTATCAAATGCGGGAATCATATTACCAATTATTGCAATAATCATTATTTTTTCGATAAATAAAATAATAAGATTAAAAATAACATTAAAACAGCTGCTTATTATATTAGGTATTTTACTATCGATTGTTTTTATTTCAGGTATTTTTCTATTTTTTGATGTTGGACAAAGTAGTGTTGTGATGGAAGAGTTTTTTAACAAAATATTCTTTAATGAAACGGCACAATATTCGTCAAGCGGACAAAGAATAAAGCAATGGGACCGGGCTTTGTCTAATTTTGTAAAACATCCAATTTTTGGACATGGACCAGGTTTTGGCGTAAATGAAGATGAGGAAGGATATTTAAGTGTTTACTTGACTATTTTGGCAGATATTGGAATTATAGGATTTTTATTTTTTGTAGCTTTTCAAAAATCCATTATAACAAAAGTAATAAAATTAAAAGGCTTCGTTCGTAGCTTTTTGTTATTTTGTGTTATTACCACGTTTTTACATTTAATGATTATTTCAGATTTTTATCATGCTCCACTATGGATTTTATTTCTGTTTATCCAATTAGTTTATAAAGAAAATTTAGAAGCTACTCAATGAATATTGTTCATATTATTACAGCATTTGGAATTGGAGGGGCAGAAAAAATGCTCCTTAACTTAATCAATAAACAGGCGGAAACTCATATTGTTCATTTAATTTATTTAAAACCAATAAATGATTTAATGCCATTGGTGGATAAAAGAGTGATTATTAAAAATATTCAACTTTCATTAATAACAACAATTCGATTAAGGAAATATTTAACCTTTATTAATCCCGACATAATTCATACGCACTTAGGACATGCCGATATATTAGGTGTTTGGTGCGCCAGAAAACTTAAGGCCAAAACCTTTACAACTATTCATAGTACGAAATTTAAGAATAACTGGAAAGATAAAATTTATTTCATACTTTATCGAATCATGTTCTTAAAAATATCTAAGAATACTCATATTATTTCCGTTTCGGAATCCATTAAAAAATTGGTAAAGGAAAAATTTAAAATTCCTAAAAATAGGATACATGTTTTATATAATGCGATACCAAGAATGACTAAGAAAAAAGTAATAGCTCACAAAGAAGTAAACATATTGTTTTTAGGAAGGTTAACCAAAGCTAAGTCTGTGGCAACATTATTGAAGGCAATTAAAAATTTGGAAAGTAAGAAAATTAAAAATAAGTTCAATTTATTAATTGTTGGAGATGGAGAGTTGCGGTCTAAATTAGAACGGCTAACAACTAATTTACAATTGGAAAATTTAGTTAGATTTGAGGGAGCACAAAAAGATGTAAATAAATATTACTCTCAATCAGATATTTTTGTATTACCTTCAATTTGGGAAGGTTTTGGCATTGTGATTTTAGAGGCATTTAGTGCTAAATTGGCTGTTATAGCCAGTAATATAGAAGGGCCGGCAGAATTAATAGAAAACGAAGTTAATGGTTTATTGTTTGAGCCAAAAAACCATGTACAATTATCTGAAAAAATGGCACAGTTGATTAATAATAATGAGTTAAGAGCAAGAATAGCAAGTAATGGATATTTATCCTTTGCTAAGAAGTATGATATAGACAATTATGTAGAGAAATTAAATGAATTATATGAGAGCGTTTAAAGAAATCTTAAAGGATTACTGTTTAGATTCTTACTCACTTTTGTTGTTTCTTTTAGTATCCATATCTTTTCCGTCTATATATAAATTTAGTTTGATTGCGATAGTATTAATCTCCATAATCCAGTTTTATCGATTATTGAAAAATATAATAGACGAAAAATATATTATAACCACTTATTTTTTTCTACTAATCTTTTCTCTTCCCTATTTTCGAAGTATACATTCCTTATTGTTGATTTTGAATATATTTTTTTCCCTGTGGTTTTTTCTAAAAAACAAACCAACCATTCATTTTAAAAATCATTTATCAGAAATTTTTGTATTTGTTTTTTTTGTAATGATTCTAATCAATGGACTAATTAATAAACCATCTTTAAAAGGTTTAGACACATATCTGTATTTGTTATTTTATCCACTATTTTTTTTGTTGTTTAGGAAGGATGTGATAAAAAAATTTATAGAAAAATCTATAAAAATTTATATAACCGCTGTAGCGCTATCAATAATTTTTTTAGTTTTAATTAACCTAATAAACGATAAATTATTTTTATCAACGAACACTTATTTTTCAGAACCTTTGGGTTTAATTCATGTTTATTACGGAATATACGTTGGATTAGCTTCAACTTTTATTTTATGGTTATATGTTAATGGAATTAATTATCTCAATAAAAAAGTTGACCTATTATTGTTTTTCTTGTTCATAGTAATCTTAATTTATATAGGGGCAAGAATTGCTTTAATTTCTTTAATAGTTTTAATATGTATTACATTATATAAGAAAATTTTATTGAAGCGGAATAAAAAAATTATATTAATTGGTGTTATTTTGACAGGATTTCTTCTGCTTAGTTATATAACAATACCTAGGGCTAGGCATGATATCAAGTATGCTAACAATTTATATTTGTCAATTAAAAATAATGATAAAGATGATATGATTCATAATTCTTGGAGGAATATGTATCAGAGATTTTTGGTAATGGATTATTCTGTTAAAGAATTAAAGGATAATTTTATCTTAGGAATAGGCTTGGCCAATGTAAAAAAAAGAATTAGTGATAAGATTATTAATGATGGATATATTTATTTTAAACCCATGAATACTCATAATCAATATTTGCATTTTCTATTAGGATTAGGAGCCATAGGATTTTTGTATTTTCTATTTATGCTCTATCATTTTTCAATTAATTATTACAGTATAAAATATTTTTTAACTTTTTTTTTATTTGTGATGATCACTGAATCTGTTCTGGTTAGAGCTCAGGGAATATCCTTATTTTTTCTTTTTTTACTCATTTTTTCTCAAAACAATAAGTATAATTGATTAGAGTTGTACAAATAGGAATTCCTGTTGCTGGAGTTGGAGTTTATATTAAATTGTTGGCTTCAAATATAGATGACAAAAAATTCGAAGTTTTTCTTATTAGCAATAAAGAAAAGGAAGATTTCGAAATTTTAAATAAATCGAAGATTCCTATAACTAAAATCCATATTGATTTAGTTAGAGAAATTAATATTTACAAAGACGTAAAGAGTCTCTTTCAAATCATTAAGATAATTAGAAAATTAAAACCAAATCTTATCCATTGCCATAGCGCCAAAGCCGGTATATTAGGAAGGATTGCTGGGCTCTTATTAAACACAACAACTTTCTACACTCCTCATGCCTATTCTTTTTTGAGTACTGATAATAAAGTAAAAAAATCATTTTATAGAATTATTGAAAAGCTTTTCAGATTATCTCCGGCGTTTACACTAGCCTGTTCAAAATCTGAATACAATAAAACTATTCATGATTTAAAGTTCAAAAGCAGAAAGGTATATTTGTGGCCCAATTCAACTGATATATCTAGGGAAGATAATTTGAATAAACATAATTTTTCATTTCCTTCAAATTATATTTGTTCAATTGGCAGGCCTTCATATCAAAAGAACATTGAAATGCTGGTAGAAACAATAAGCTATATCAAGAAATCTATTATAAATATTCATCTGGTCATAATAGGTACTGGATTACCATCAACTTTTCTAACGAATGTAGAAAAAAGGATTAAAGAGAATAATTTAGATAAAAACATTACACTGATTCCATGGATAAAGAGAGAAGATGTACTTAAAATAATAAAGGAATCTGTATTGTATTTGTCTTCATCGAGATATGAGGGATTGCCCTATGCCATTCTTGAAGCGCTATCTTGTTCAAAGCCCTGCATTGTAACCAATGTTGATGGCAATAACGATTTAATAATAGAAAATTACAATGGGTTTTTGGTTGAAGTTGGAGACTCAAAAGGTATGGCGAAAAAAGTAATAGAAATAATGGATAACAAAGCAGAGTTAATAAGAATGTCTAATAACTCCAGAAAATTATTTCTTGATAATTATGATATTAATGAGAATATAATTAAACTAGAGGATATTTATCTTTCTAAAATATCTTAGTAAAAACAAAGTTTTAATTATAAATAAATAAGTTTTTTTGAAAAAAAGATACTCACATTTAATTAGACCACTATCTCTTTTAGTTGATTTACTCATTATCAACCTTGTGATATATTTTATATCTGATATAGAGTTTTTGAATTTTAGGTTTTTAGCTTATATAAATATCCTTTGGGCTGTTTTATCATTCTATTTAGGATTTTATAGAATCTTTAGATTCACTAATTTCTACCGGGTAATTTCTCTTTTAGCAATTCAGTTTATATTATTCTTCTTAATTTATTTTGCCTACTTCGGTGTATTTAAAGAGGGGCAAGTAGTTAATAATCAGTTTTTGATCTTTGTAAGTATTTTTATCGGCATTTCGATTTTTAAATTCATTTCTTTTTATGCACTTAAAATTTATAGACTAAAAGGGAAAAACTTTAGAAACGTTGTCATTATTGGCATGGATGACACTTCAAAAAAAATTGCTAAACTTTTTAACGAAAGACCCGATCTAGGGTATAGATATTTTGGTTTTTTTTCTGATAAAGTAAGTAAGGACAAGAAATATTTAGGAGGAATAAAAAGTAGCCATGCTTATATTCAGAAAGAAGGTATTGATGAAATTTATTGTTCGCTTGCCGATTTAAATAAAGAACAAATTAAAGATTATACAAAATTTGCTAATAAAAACAGTAAAGTGCTGAAGTTGATTCCAGAATCAAATGAATTATATAGTAAGAATTTTGAGTTGGAATTTTATGACAACACGTTAGTTTTAAATGTTAAAAAGCTTCCATTTGATTATCCCGAAAATATTCTAGTTAAAAGAATATTTGATTTTATATTCTCATTTTTAGTAATTATTTTGGTGATGTCCTGGTTAACGCCATTATTTTGGTTATTGATTAAGATAGAATCAAGAGGGCCTTTATTCTTTAAACAATCGAGAGAAGGTTTAGATGGCAAAAGATTTGAATGTTATAAATTCAGGTCAATGAATGTAAATAGTTTGTCAGACAAGATACACGCTACAAAAAATGATGAAAGAGTAACAAGATTCGGAGCGTTTATGAGAAAGACGAGCATAGATGAATTGCCCCAGTTTTTTAATGTGCTGAAGGGAGAAATGAGCATAGTAGGGCCACGACCTCATATGAAAAGTTTATCGAAAGAGTATCAAAAAGATATCGATAATTATATGGAAAGGCATGCTGTTAAACCAGGTATCACAGGATTGGCACAAATAAGTGGTTTTAGAGGAGAAGTGAAAAAAAAATCAGATATTAAAAATAGGGTAAGGATGGATATTTTTTATATAGAAAACTGGTCCTTTTTTTTAGACATGAGAATTATTATCCAAACAATACTTAATATATTTAAGGGTGAAGAAAAAGCATACTAATTGCAATGCAAAATAAAACCCATATAACTGCTTCAATCGTATTATACAATGAAGATTTTGATGAATTATCGAATACTGTTGATAGTTTTTTAAAAACAGACTTACCAAAAAAACTATTCCTCATTGATAACACTCCACAGAATGATTTAAGAGATAGATTTGTTCATCCCGATATTGAATATATTCATACTAAAAAAAATATCGGTTTTGGTGCTGGTCATAATGAAGTAATCAATATGATTAGTAATCATTCAACCTATCATTTAATTTTAAATCCCGACGTTTCTTTTAAGCCAAATGTAATTCCTAAATTAATTGAGGAACTTAAAAAAGAAAAGGATGTTTCTATGATTGCGCCAAGAGTATTATTTTCTAATGGAGATCATCAATATTCCTGCCGTAGATATCCTTCACTTCTTGAATTGTTATTTCGAAGTTCAGTCGTTTTTAAATATTTCTTTTCTTCAGTAACACATAAAGGAGAATACCGTGATAAAGATTTGACAAAACCATTTTATCCTGATTTTATGCATGGAGGCTTTTTATTATTTAAAACTGAAGACTTTGTTTCAATTAATGGTTTTGATGAGCGCTATTTTCTATATATGGAAGATGTTGATATTTGTAGAAAAATTGATGCTTCTGGTAAGAAAAAACGATACCATCCTAAAGAAGAAATCATTCATATTCTTAAAAAAGGATCTTCAAAAAATTTAAAGCTGTTTATTATTCATTTAATTTCAATAGTGAAGTATTTTAATAAATGGGGATTTAAAAAATAAATTGGCATTACAGTGTATATTTGCACCAAACTAATAATTTATGAATATTTTAATTTTGGGATCTGGCGGACGAGAGCATGCCCTTGCATGGAAATTGGCTAAAAGTAAAACACCAAATAAACTTTTTATTGCACCAGGAAACGCCGGCACGAGTCAATTAGGAACTAATTTGAATGTTGACATCAACAACTTTCCTAACGTTAAGAAAGAGATTCTAAAATATGCTATTAATCTTATTGTGGTAGGCCCCGAAGTTCCTTTGGTGAATGGTTTTCATGATTTTGTATCCTTAGATAAAGATTTAAAACATGTACAAGTAATCGGACCCAAAAAAAATGGTGCTCAATTAGAAGGAAGTAAGAAATTTGCCAAAGAATTTATGTTTAGACATCATATTCCCACAGCGAAGTATAAAAGCTTTACTGCCGAAAACCTTAATGACGGATACAAGTTCTTAGAATCTCTTAGTCCTCCTTATGTATTAAAGGCAGACGGGTTGGCAGCCGGGAAAGGTGTTGTTATCTTAGACAACCTACAAAAAGCCAAGACAGAACTCAAAGAAATGCTGTCTAATAAAAAGTTTGGTAAAGCTAGCACGGAAGTTGTTATTGAAGAATTTCTAGACGGCATAGAGATGAGCTGTTTTGTGCTCACAGACGGCAAACATTATATTTCATTACCAAATGCAAAAGACTACAAAAGAATAGGTGAAGGAGATACTGGATTAAATACAGGAGGTATGGGAGCCATATCACCGGTACCCTTTGCAGATGATGCATTTTTGAAAAAAGTGGAGGAAAAGGTCATCAAACCTACCATGAATGGATTACAAAAGGACAATATAGAATATCAAGGATTTATTTTTATCGGTTTGATAAAAGTGAATGATGAACCTTTTGTTATAGAATACAATGTGAGGCTTGGCGATCCTGAAACGGAAGTTATTATTCCAAGATTAAAAACTGATCTATTAGAAATTCTTGTGGCAACTACAGCGCAGAGATTAAACAAAATTAAAGTTGAATTTGAGCATAGATCTGCGGCTACCGTAATGCTCGTTTCAGGAGGGTATCCTGAAGATTATGAAAAAGGGAAGATCATTTCCGGTATTAAATCAGTAAAAGACTCTATAATCTTTCATGCAGGGACACATTTAGAAGATGATAAGGCACTTACCAACGGAGGAAGGGTATTGGCTATCACTTCTTACGGCAACACGTTTAGAGAGGCCGTAAATCGATCTTATAACAGTATTGAAAAGATCAAATTTGACAACATGTACTTTAGAAAGGATATTGGTTTTGATCTCTAGTGATAATGCATGAAATTAAGACTAAGAAAAAGATATTAGTTGCTCCACTAAATTGGGGTTTAGGTCATGCAACCAGATGTATTCCCATTATCAGGGCTTTATTAGATTACGAATTCGAACCTATTATAGCAAGTGATGGTTCTGCTTTGGCATTTCTTCAAAAAGAATTTCCTCAATTAAAATGCTATTCCCTTCCAAGCTATCGCATAGAATATTCAAAAAGCAATACTCAAAAATATAAATTGCTATTAAATACGCCTCATGTTATAAGGGCGCTTTTAAAAGAAAAAAAAGAGGTAGAAAAAATTCATAAAAAGGAAGGATTATCTGGTATTATTTCTGATAATCGCTTTGGGGTGAGAAATTCCGAAATCCCGTCCATATATATTACCCATCAGTTGAATGTTCTATCGGGAAGTACGACCTTTTTTACGACACTGCTACATCAAAAAATTATTTCAAAATTTGATGAATGCTGGGTTCCCGATTTAATTAGCCAACCAAAACTCTCAGGTGACCTGTCGACCATCAAAAATAAGGAACTGAAAATTAGATACATTGGAGCAATTAGCAGATTTAAGAAAAAACCATCGAGAAAAAACTATGATTTGTTGATATTATTGTCAGGACCAGAACCACAACGCACCATTTTAGAGGATAAATTGTTATTAGAACTAAAGGCATTTAATCAAAAAGTTTTATTTGTAAGAGGTATGCTAACAGAGGATAAAAAAGAGTAATTCTTTGAAAAAAGTTACTGTTGTAAATTATTTGTTAACTGAAGAATTAGAACAGGCTTTAAATGAAAGTGAATTAGTTTTAGCAAGATCGGGTTATTCTACATTATTAGATTTAGCTAAATTGGGTAAACGAGCTTTTTTTATTCCGACACCCGGACAATATGAACAAGAATATTTAGCCAATAGAATGCAAGAACTTCAAATTGCGCCTTTTGAAAATCAAGATTCCTTTGAATTAAAAATGTTAGAACGGACAGAAAAGTACAAAGGATTTACATTTTCAAATGATAACAAATTGCCTGTAGAGCTATTTAAGCTTTTTTAAGGTAAATGAAAAGGTTGATCCCTTTCCGTATTCACTTTCAGCAAATACTTCCTGGTCATGTGCCTCGATTATATGTTTAACTATAGAAAGACCCAAACCGGAGCCTCCTTGATCTCTTGAACGACTTTGGTCGACCCTGTAAAAACGTTCGAAAATTCTTGAAATATGATGGGGTTGAATTCCCTCACCATCATCTTTGACGGCTATTAAGAATTTTTTAGAAGAATGATTTCTTACGCTAACTACAGCCTCCCCTTTTGTTTTCCCATATTTAATGGCATTTTCTAATAGGTTCATTAATATTTGCTCAATTTTTTTTTCATCAGCTCGAACTAATATTGGCGTATCATATTTTTTATTAAAACGCAAGGAGATATTTCTCTTGTTGGCTTTAATTTCTAGAAGGTCAAAAACATTTTGAATAAGTTTTACAATGTCAAATGTCTCAATTGTTAAACTTAAATTACCCGCCTCAAGCTTATTTATCATATCGAGATCTTTTACAATATTGATCAATCTTTCAACACTAATATTGGCTCTTTCGAGATATTTTTTTCTTATTATTTTGTCGTTAATTGCGCCGTCAATAAGGGTTAATAGATATCCCTGTACCGTAAAAAGTGGCGTTTTAAGTTCATGCGAAACATTCCCGAGAAATTCCCTGCGGTATTGTTCCCGCATCTGTAATGTCTCAATTTCAAGACGTTTGTCTTCAGCAAATTTTTGAACCTCTTTAGATAGGGTTTCTATATCGTTGGCAATCTTTTTCTTCCCTAATCCTTCAATTTCGAGTAACGAAATGTCATCATATATTTTTTTAATCCTTTTATAGATAAACCGCTCAACTCTAAACTGAATGATAAAAAAAGAAAAAACAAAGATGATTACACCTAAAGTGAAAGCGAATAGAAAATTGATTTGATTAAAAAATAAGTAATTTACTAGTAAAATCAGGAAACAAGCAATAAGAGCTATATAAACTGATGATTTAAAGGCAAATTTATATGTTTTCTTTAGTTTCATTTGGCGTTAAACTTATAACCTACGCCTTTTACTGTTTTAAAATAGTGATCTCCTAATTTTTCCCTTAATTTTCTGATATGTACATCGATAGTTCTACCACCTACAATTACATCATTACCCCAAACTTTGTCAAGTATTTCATCACGTTTAAATACCTTACCCGGTTTAGAGGCCAAAAGTGCAATTAACTCAAATTCTTTGCGGGGTAAAACAATTTTATTTTTATTTTTTTGAACAAAATATTCTTCACGATTAATAACAAGGCCCCCTATTGAAGTTGATGGAATATCATTTGTATCTTTTATTCTTCTCAACAAAGCTTTCACCTTACTTACCAGAACTTTTGGCTTTACAGGTTTTGTAATATAATCATCGGCTCCGGCATCGAAACCTGCTAGCTGAGAATAATCCTCACCTCTTGCAGTAAAAAATGATATAATGACGTCATTTAAACTATCTATTTCTCTAATTCTTTCACAAGCCTCAATCCCATCCATTTCGGGCATCATCACATCAAGAAGAATTAGGTGTGGATGAATTTCCTCTGATTTTTTTATTGCTTCAACACCATTCGAAGCTGTAAATATTTGATATCCTTCATTTTCTAAATTATATTTCACAATTTCAATGATATCTGGCTCATCATCAACTAATAATATTTTGATTTCCTTTTTCTTCATTAAGTGATTTATAATTAATCAAAAGTAATGATTAAATTAATGATGTTGCAAACATAACAATCATTTAACGCCCTAATATTAAGTTTTCATTAATATTCTCAATATCTTTTAAATCATTAAATATCAACAATATAATTGCGTTTTATTGCAAAAATTGCAAAAAATATTATTATTCTGTTTTTATTTTTTTTCAATATTCTTTAATTTTATAGCTACACATAAATTTATGAACAAATCTCTCCTTTAACTATGAAAAAAAATTACTTTTTAATTTGTGCAATATTAATTTCTTCCCTGTCTATTGGGCAGGATTTGATCATTACCGGTGTTTTCGATGGGCCTTTAAGTGGAGGTACGCCTAAAGGAATAGAACTATACGCTATTAACGATATAAGTGATTTAAGCCAATATGGAATAGGGTCTGCCAATAATGGTGGTGGGTCTGATGGAATAGAATTGGTTTTATCAGGTACAGCTTTATCGGGTGATTTTATTTATGTTGCGAGCGAACAGCCTCAATTCAATGCTTTTTTTGGATTTGATCCGGACTTCACAAGCGGTGCAGCCAGTATAAATGGGGATGATGCAATTGAATTATTTGGAAGTGTTATGGATTCAGGTGGTGGAAATTTTACAGGAGTGGTTATAGATATATTTGGAGATATTAACATAGATGGTTCAGGTCAACCATGGGAATATCTAGATGGATGGGCGTATAGAGTGGATGGAACAGGGCCTGATGGATCTACTTTTATGCTTTCGAATTGGGGATTTAGCGGTATTAACATGTTGGACGGTGAAGGTGTTACAAATAATGGAAATACCCCATCTCCATTTCCTATTGGCTCATATTCGACAGCAACGGCATCAGTAAACAGCAATGAAATTCTTAATTTTTCGATTTATCCTAATCCATTAACAAGTGGTAAATTGTATGTTAATTCAAACAATAATACTGAAAAACAAATTCAAATTTTTGATGTTCTCGGTAAACAAGTATTTAAGACAACTTTAAAAGGGAGGGAATTAAATTTATCCAAACTAACTGCAGGTATATATATTTTAAAAGTACTCGAAGATGGTAAGACAGCCACCAGAAAATTAGTGATTAAATAAAAATCATGCTTGATAAAATTAGATTAGAAAACATATTATTTCTTGATATAGAAACGGTTCCAGAAGTAAGCTCTTTTACCGAATTATCAACCGATAAACAAGAATTATTTGCTACTAAAACAGAATATCAACGAAAAGATGAAATTAAGGCAGAAGATTTTTATGAGCGTGCCGGCATTTGGGCTGAGTTTGGCAGAATAATATGTATTTCTGTAGGATATTTTGTCGATTTGGATAAAAATAGAAGCTTTCGGGTTAAGTCCTTTTCAGGAGAAGAAGAACTCATTTTAAATGATTTTAAAAACTTATTGGAGAATCATTTTAATAAGCCCAGTCATTTGTTATGTGGGCATAATAGTAAAGAATTTGATTTTCCCTATATCGCCAGAAGAATGATCATTAATGGGATATCATTACCTGATAAATTAAACTTATTTGGTAAAAAACCCTGGGAAGTAG
>CAVYIL010000038.1:0-25005 GCA_963768325.1 uncultured Flavobacteriaceae bacterium
CGAATGATAGAACTTGTAGGTTGGTTTCAAATCTGGATTGTATTCCACAGACTACAGAATCTTGCGATATTGATGGAGTTAAAAATTTTAAGTTAGGAACAATAGACAATAGTAGTGAGTGCGGAGAAGATAATGGCGACATAGGGTATTCGGATTTTACGAATATTTCCACTGATTTGGATAAATCTAAAAACGAAGGGGTATATACGGTATCTGTAACTTCTGGTTATGAAGATGAAGTAGTGTCATTATGGATAGATTTTAATGATAATGCGGTTTTTGAAGTAGATGAACAGTTGCTTTCTAATGGATTATTACCAGACCCATATGTTAGTACTGATTTTCAGATTACAATACCTAATATGGCTGTATTAGGATCGCATTTGCTTAGAGTTAAAGCTATCGATGAAAACGGAACCGGCACAGGTGTTGACGATCCCTGTGGGGATGTAGAATGGGGGGAAACAGAGGATTATATTGTGATAATTAAGGATCAGACATTAAGTAATAAAGAAGTGTTACTGGAGGATGCTAAATTGCGGGTAATTTCTGAAGGAGAAGATCATTTTCTGATTTCTTTATCCACATCATTTACAGAGCCTTTAAAGATAACTGTTCATAATATAATTGGACAAAAGTTAATTGAGAATAAAATAGTGAAAATTAATAATAAGTACACGTATCCTTTGGACATGTCTTATGCCTCTAAGGGGGTTTATTTAGTTAGAGTAGGCAATGCAAATTATGGATTAGTTAAACGGGTAATAGTTAAATGAATTCATGTTTACAACATCGTTTTTTATAAACATAGCTTATTAAAATGAAAAATTTAAAAAAAAAATTGAGCGGATTGTTTTTTATAGTCGCATTGGCGATTGTTTTATTGTATTTGTTTGATTATGATTATATCCTTAAGGGGGTTAGGGTAGTATATCTAACAGGGCATTCTACAGCTTACATAGATGACTACCTTCATTTTGATAATAGAATTATAAAAAAGGGGGATAAATCAATACAATTACCTATACATAAAAAATTTAATACAGCTACAAGTACTGATAAATTAAATGCAATTAACGATACGTTGGGAACCATTGCGTTATTGGTTTTAAAAAACGATAGTATTTGGTATGAAAAATATGCAGAAGGGTATGGTACAGGATCATACACTAATTCTTTTTCTATGGCTAAAAGCATAACAACTTCATTGTTGGGCAAAGCTATTATGGATGGTTATATCAAAAATATGGATCAACCAGTAGGGTTTTTTTTTCGGAATTTTCTACTGGATTGGCTGCTAAAGTTACCGTAGGTGATTTATCCTCAATGGCATCAGGATTAAATTGGCAGGAGAGTTATTTTAGTCCATTTTCGGTCACTGCTAAAACATATTATGATACGAATATAAGAGATATTATACTGGGTTTAAAGGTGATAGATGAACCTGGGGAAAGTTATAAATATCTTAGTGGTAACACACAGTTATTGGGAATGGTAATAGAGAAAGCAACCAGAAAAAAAATGACTGATTATCTTAGCGAAAGTTTTTGGATACCAATGGGAATGAAACATGATGCGTTTTGGCAATTGGATAGTGAAGAAAGCGGGATGGAGAAAGCGTTTTGTTGTATAGCGAGTAATGCGAGGGATTTTGCACGTTTTGGTATACTTTTTAGCAATAAAGGAGTGTTTGCGGGTAAACAAATTCTTTCATCAGAATTTGTGGAATTAGCTACTAAACAACGGTTTGAAAACGGAAGGATGTATGGTTATGGGTTTTGGTTATCAGATCATATGAATAAAAAAATATTTGCAATGAGGGGAATATTGGGTCAATATGTGATCTGTATTCCAGAGGATCATATAATTATTGTTAGGTTAGGACACCAGAGAGCGAAGTTTAAACCAGATGGGTCTTTTACAGAAGATTTTTTTATTTATATTGAGGAAGTTTATAAAATGCTAGAAAATGCTTCATAAAATAAAGCTAGAACATATTTTATTTCTTGATATTGAAACCGTTTCAGAATACGAGAATTATAGTGACCTTACCGAAGAAATGAGGTACTTGTGGGCAGAGAAAACCAAATATCAACGAAAAGAAGAGTTTACTCCTGAAGAGTTTTATGATCGAGCAGGTATCTGGTCAGAGTTTGGTAAGATAATATGTGTTTCTGTCGGGTATTTTGTTATCAAAGAAGGGTATCGTTCCTTTAGAACAAAGTCATTTCATGGAGAAGAAAAACAATTACTAATTGACTTTAAAAATGTTTTGGAAAAATATTTCAGTAAACCACATCATTTAATGTGCGCACATAATGGTAAAGAGTTTGATTTTCCGTATATAGCTAGACGAATGATAATACATGCTATTTCTCTTCCTTCAAAATTAAATTTATTTGGCAAAAAACCATGGGAGATTTCTCATTTAGACACTTTAGATTTATGGAAATTCGGGGACTATAAACACTATACATCTTTAAAATTATTAACGACCGTATTAGGTGTTCCTTCGCCAAAAGACGATATAGATGGTAGTCAGGTGGGGCAGGTTTATTACAAAGAAAAAAACATAGGTCGTATAATTGTGTATTGTGAGAAAGATACTGTTGCAGTTGCTCAGATTATACTTCGGTTAAGACAAGAAGAGTTATTGAAAGAAGAAGAAATTTTATCCGTTTAGATGTTATAGCATTCTCCTCACGAATTTGCTGTAATAAAATAACATTATTCCTATAGATGTTTCTGGATAAAAATAAGGTGTAGAAAATTCATAAAGAAAAATGGCATAAGTGTCATGTTTTTATACCAAAAGTAGCTAAAATAAGATGTTATAGATTATAAATGCTAAGATTATAGTAACAGATATTTATTTTAAAAAAAATCAATAAATCTCAGCAACCTATAATAAAGCTTTTAATTAAATTTGTTCACTCATTGCGATAGGATTATTAGTTTTTCTTTTTGATTCGGGAAAGAGTTACCATTAATGTCGCTCAAAATAAAAAACATGTTATTAGTACAACAAATCATTACTCATAAAGAGGAGTATATTAAGGCTTTAGCAAAACGAAATTTTGATGCTGCTCCAGTTTTAGAAAAGGTTATTGCTCTTGATGAAGAACGACGTGCCACTCAGGCAAAATTGGATAACACCTTAGCGGATTCTAATAAGCTATCAAAAGATATTGGGGTTTTATTTAAAAGCGGAGAACAGCAAAAAGCTACTATCTTAAAGCAAAAAACTTCGCTTCTTAAAGAAACTTCCAAGGAACTAGGGGTTAAACTTGCTGATATTCAGGAGGGACTAATACAGGTTTTATATACTATCCCAAACATTCCACATGAGTCTGTTCCGGATGGACAAAGTGAGGATGATAATGAAGAGATTTTTAGAGCTGGTGAGGTTCCAGATTTAGAAGAAGGAGCATTGCCACATTGGGAGCTGGCAAAAAAATATGATATCATCGATTTTGAACTTGGTGTAAAAATTACTGGTGCAGGTTTTCCTGTGTACAAAGATAAAGGAGCTAGGCTACAGCGTGCATTAATTAGTTATTTTTTGGATAAAAATACAGCTGTGGGATACAAGGAATATCAAGTACCTCATTTGGTTAATGAAGCGTCTGGGTTTGGTACAGGACAGTTACCGGATAAAGAAGGGCAGATGTATTATGTAAAAGAAGATGATTTATACTTAATTCCAACTGCGGAGGTGCCTATTACAAATTTATTTAGAGGTGAATTATTAGCAGAAAATGAATTGCCTATATGTTGCACTGGATATACGCCTTGTTTTAGGAGAGAAGCAGGTTCATATGGTGCTCATGTGAGAGGGTTAAACCGTCTGCATCAGTTTGATAAAGTAGAGATTGTGCGTATAGAAAAACCCGAAAATTCTTATAAAGCTTTAGAGGGTATGGTAGATCATATTAAAGGGATTCTTAATGAATTAAAATTACCGTATCGTATTTTACGTCTTTGTGGGGGAGATACAGGGTTTGTATCAGCTTTGACATACGATTTTGAATTGTTTTCTACTGCCCAAGATAGATGGTTAGAGATTAGTTCTGTTTCTAATTTTGAAACCTATCAAGCTAACCGATTAAAACTAAGATACAAAGATAGCAAGGGAAAAAATCAATTGGCACATACGCTTAATGGTAGCTCATTAGCGTTGCCAAGAGTCCTGGCGGGAATAATAGAAAATTACCAAACTGCTAAGGGTATTAAAATACCAGATGTTTTGGTGCCTTATTGTGGATTTGACTACATTGATTAAATGGAGTGCAAAAAACACTTCGATTAAGGGTATAACAACTGTTTTTCGCTAGAATCAAAAAAGTTTAAACCACTATCAATGTTTATAATTTAAGTTTTCCCGAAAAAGGGAGAGTTTTAAAATTAAAAATTCTATCTGAAGATTTATTACATCTTCAGATAGAATAGTGTGATTGTTTTGATAAAATTATTGTTTTTTCGCCCGACATCATTTTTACTGTAAAAGAAAATGATATACTATTAAGAAAAATGTATTTATACATTTAATACGTACAACCACATTTACTTTTTCTGCAACTAAAGTCTATTCCTATGGTAACCATATGAGATCCAGCGGCTTTAGTGGGTTGTAGTACTTCGTTAACATTTATTTGATAGCCATATGCTACATAAAAATTTGCTTTTTTTAAACCTAGCATAGGAGATACAGATAAGGGCTTGAAATCCTGATCAACTAATGACCGTAAACTTACACCAGCCCAATAATAATCCCCTCGATGCATTTTTCGTGCTTTTAGGTTGAGGTCAGCTGTAGATCGCCCATCACCAGCATAGCTCTGATATAGTATAGAGGGCTCTATCTCTATCTTACTAAATCGATGAAAGAATGTGTAGCCTGTGTACATGAAATAATTCTGTAGTGTACGAGGTTCTGTAGGGTTAAAATCATCAATCTTTTTTTGTAATAAATTCACGACGTTAGCAGCAAGAAAAAATCTACCTATCCGATACAATATACCAATGTCGAAGTTAGAGTTATTTACTTTGACATCAGGTAACCCTTCTGGGTTCTTTGGATCGAGTGGATCGCCAGTACTGAATTTTGATGTATCTATCCCTAATTGAGTAAACCTATAACTTAGACCAAATGATATATACTGGTTGCTATAATCACTAATTGTTAGGTGATGCGCAAATGATAATTGCGCACCCTTCTGGGATGTAAAACCATTTTGATCATTAAACAATATAGCACCTACTCCCGACCGGTCAGATATTCTACCATCGATAGATAGTGATTGCGTATTTGGTGCATCTTCTATATTTACCCATTGTTCAAAACCTGTTCCACGAACTTGCCAACAATCCCCAACCCCAGCATATGCTGCTGAGATTAAATAGGGATTATCTGCAATATATTGATTCTGAATCGGTGCAAAAAACTCTTGAGCTATACTATAGTAATTAACAAGTAAACTAAACAATATTATATATTTTTTCATCTATCTTTAGTATTATAGATATTTTTTTTAATTAAAGCGACTATTTTATCTATATAGTGTAAAATGACCCGGAATTTTTCTTTCATCTATATCATTAAGAATTATGTAGAACCAATAGTCACCAGATGGCAGTGCTTTTCCTTGATAAGTACCATCCCATCCTCGTTGTTCTCCAAGATATTGTTCTATAAGTCTACCATATCGATCAAAAATCTTTACTTCCATTTTTGTGAAATAAAAAGGATCTGTACTAAATTCACTAATCTGCTCTGGATACCAATAATCATTAGTTCCATCGCCATTAGGAGTAAAGTGATTTTCTATTTTTATGTTGATATAAGTTAAAAACTGTTCCGCTATTATTTCACATCTATTAGAATCCTCAACACGTAATATGTACGTTCCTGATTCTCTGATAGAAAAAATATTGGTATCAAGTTGTTTTTCTATTCGTTGATCTTCTTCTATTTCAAACACTTTATTACCTTTAAAAGTAAGAAAATAGAGATACCCTTCTTTACCTCCTTTAACAGTGACTTTATACTCATTAAGATCATCCATATTGTTTGTTGGAACTGCTTTTAGATCTGATAAAACAATATACTCTTCTATTTCAATAGATTTTGCTGCAGGTTTTTTACAATTAGAAATAGTGTGTTCTAGCTCACCCTCATACTCCCCAGGTGCTACAATAAAGGTACCTGTGCTGTTTGTATTAGGAACAGGGTTAGGTGTTCCGTTTATACCTGTTAATTTATAGGTAATATCGGTGTTGGCAGAAGTAGGTCCTAATTCAAAATCTATATAATATACAGGTTCTTCAAGTATTGCTCCAGAAATACCAATAATAGGACAATCCATTCTACTACTTAGTGTTGCATCAAGAATAACTCCTGAACCTATCGTAATTATTTTCTCAGAAACACACTTGTTAGAATCTCTTACATAAACTTTTGTTTCTCCACTTGGTAAGTTTTCATAAATGAATTTACCAGCTACAAAACCAGTAATTGGATCCAAACTTGTTTCGTATTCTTCAGGAGGTGTTAAGGTTCCTCCTGATACTGTTATTTCAAAAGCTCCATCGCTATCTCCTAGACAAGTTTCATTTCTATGGCTATCTTCTATTTCAATAATTTCTAATGCGTCTGGTTCAGTTATCTCTATATCATCTCTTACTTCGTCGCATCCATTCTTGTCTTGGACTATAATTTTGTATATCCCTTTTGTTAATTCCTTAAAAGTATGTTCCCCTTTTTTGTCATCAGCAGATTCGTCTAAGAAGGGCTCGTCATTGATAGCAAAATAGTATGGAGGAGTTCCGCCTGTTGCTACAATTCTTATAGAACCATCTCCTGAACCAAAACACGAAACATTAATAGGTGTTATTTCTGGTTTAAATTCTGGTGGGGATTCTACTCGAAATGGTTTTGTCGTTTCGCAATTAGCTAAAGAAATTATAGTATAGTCATATCCGCCAGGTTTTAGATCTTCAAATTTACTCTCATCTTTTTCTATGGGACCAAATTTAGTGCCGTCATCTAAATTTCCTTCTAGCTTATATTTATATGGTGCTTTACCTCCCGATAATGATAATTGTTTAATGTCAATAGTTCCATTATTAGAATCAAAACAAAGAGTGTTTTTAGAGGATTCGTCTAACTCAAAAGCTATAGGTTTAAAATCATAGACCTTTATTCCCGCAGAAAGTAAAGATTCGCAATCAAAATTATTTATTGCATAGAATTGATACAACCCTGGCGGTAATTTTACAAAAGTAGGATTTGGGCTAGTTCCCGTAAGTGTTGGGTTTTCTATATTTGTCCATTTGTATTCTTTTATTTCTGCTGCTGTAATACCAGTTACGGTTACGGTTACATCTGCAGTTTTATCAATACAATCCTCTTCTCTAACTTTTGTTGCTTCGGCTTTAAATTCAGGAGGGTTTATGAAGGTAGCAGTCATCTCCGTACTTTCGCAATCTAGATCTCCTATTACCTTTATACGATAGGTACCTGCCGATAAGTTTTCGAATTTAGGGCTTGGGACAGGTGCATTTGTATATTCACCAACCTTGGTTAGGATATATTGATAAGCACTTCCGGGTAATCCTCCGGTAGCGCTAGCGGTTATGGTAGCATTATTCGAATTAAAACAGGTTATCGGTGTAGTAACCAATGGGTTTTGTACAATGGGTATAGCCGGCTTAACAGTATATGGGTCACTGTCTACAGAACAGTTATTTGCGTCTGTAGCAGTTACAGTATACGTGTTTGCGGGTAAATTATCAAATACCCCTGTATCATTATTTGGTATAGGAGGCACAATGGGTGTAAGGGTTGTTACTGAATATGTTATCGCGCCCACTCCATTAGATGCTAAAACTCTAAAAGACCCATTGTTTCCTGGGCAAGATTCTTGAGTTTCGCCAGGAGCCAATTGTATTTTTAATTCTAAAGGTACGTCAACATCAAAATTAAAAGACCTATCAGAACATTTTTTTCCGTTTTTTTCAGTAATTTTTACATAATAAATACCTCTAGGTAATGTTGCACTTACTTTAAAAACAGAAGGATCTCCTATAGCAACTTGGATACCTGTTGCTACTAGTACGTCAGCAGGAATATCAACTCTCATAATTCGCCAGTCAAATGATTGACCAGCAGGGTCTGTATTATCATATCCAGTCACTGTTATATCTACAGATTTATTGTCATTACCAAAACAATGATTGTTTTTATCAAGTGCTGCGGTTACTGCTAAATCTCCTAAAGTTCTAGTTATAGGATCGGTTTCCCAAGTACATTTTGTTTTTAGGTCTGTTGCTTTAATAACATATGTTTTTGCAAATTCTAACCCCGTGAATGTATGTTTTTTTAAAGGCAGAGTAGGGTTTAATGGATCTAGCCCAAGATCAACTTTTGAGGCTGGGTCTCCAACTATTTCTATACTATAATAGGGAAATAAATCAGAGCCTTCCTTTATCTCAACCTCTAAGTCATATCCATCTATACAAATTGTACCTGGTGGTGAGGGTATAATGTCAACCTTCAGGCCGTCTATATTTGGTCTAATTCTGTGTTTTGATTCGATAAAACAACCATTACGATCTGTAATTATGAATGTATATTCTGCAGCAAGTAAGTCGGTTATAGTTACTTGGTTACCTGTTCCTAGGGGGGTAGAGAAGGGGGCGCCATTTCTGAGTACTTCATAGGTATATTTACTAGCACCGCTTATAGTGGTACCACCAGTTACAGTTAACGTTATTTCTCCTAATATATTTCCTATTTTTTCATTGGGATCGCACGTAATATGTTTAATTATAGAGGTTACAGTAATTTCCGATGGCGCATTTAGATCAACTTCTTTTTTAAATGCAAAACATCCTTCATAGGTTTTATCAACAGCTGCTTCATCAATTACGCGTATTTCATAGTTTGTACCAGGAGGAATACCTATTATTTCTCCTGTTAGGCTAGTGGTTTTTGTATCTGGTACTACCAGAGCCCCAGTACTATCAACTAATCTATAGATATAGGTTCTTCCATCTACTTTTGGAGTAACAGTAATCTTTATAGTTCCCGTACCATCGTGGCATGTAGGAGGTGTTATAATTGGATCCCCTACAATCTGTATAGGCACATATGGTTTAAGAGTAGAAGGAGCTGTAGCAGTAAAATTACAACCATCTCTATCTACTGTTATTGCGTAATGAATAGTTGGGTCTAAATCTAATATTACAAATTCGGGACTGGTTTGAAATCCAGTCTTTCCATCTAATCTATATCTGTATGTAGCACCTGTGATTAAAGGAGAGGTGTGATTAAATCGTATAATAGCACCTTTTTCACAGGTTTCCTCAGAAACCACTACTACATCACCTGTTAATGGAGGTACAGGGTTTAGCGGTTGATCGATAAGACCTGTGTCACAAGTTTTTCCTCCATCATTAAAGGATATTACTCGTACTTTATAATTTCCTGGGCTAATGCATCAAAACTATGGGTATTACTGTTGGAATCTTCGTTTCTTATTATAGCACCAGTACCATCTGTTAAAATATAATTATATATAGGTCCAGCATCTGCTATCGTAACATCAATACTTCCATTATCACCTAAACATTTTGGGTGATGAGGTACTATAGTAGGTGTTGGGTTATGACGAGTTACATTCATAGTGTTAGTACGATATACACAGTTTGGGAATTTTTTATGAACTACATATGCTACGTAAGTTGTAATATTATCACTGTTAACAATATTGAACACGCCATTATTGTCTAAGAAACCACTACCATTAGTAGGGTCTGGTCTGTTTATGTCGTATTTTACCAAACTATATAAATAATCTCCAGGAACAGGGATGTCAAGGACTCTAATGCTAGCGTTTTCTCCACATCTAAGGGATAAAGGGGTTTCAATTCTAGGCTGAAAATGATTCATATTTACATCAAAATAGAAGTTTTTATCACATCCAAATTTATCTACAATGTGCACCCTATATTCGCCAGGATCATTAATTGTTAAATTTTGTGTAATAGCGTCTGCTGGAGACATAGACTCCCATATTAAGTCAGCTACAACATTACATGTGGGTATAGATACAATAGGACAATCATCCTCTCTATTATAACATTCTGTGGGGTTTCCTTTACCTAACCTGAACCATTCGATTGTAGTAATAACGGCGGATAATCCAATGTTTATGGTAAAACCGTTGTTGCCGCATTCGTTGAATTTAACTAAACCATCTTCGCAAACGTTAAAATTCTCTCTATTAACACTAGTGTTATCAATAGTTGCTGTTTCTAATGGGTTTTTTATATCATCGAAAGGAGTAACTGTTATTTTTTCTGTTAAATCAGAACAAGCAAATCCGGTTGGTTGATTTTTTTGTACGGTATATACTCCAAATTTATCGTTTGGATTCACAAACCTATCTATGCCGAGTATTAATTCATTAGTAGTGGTGGTACTAGTTGTGGAACCATCTGCTAATGGTTTAGGATAAGTCCACATATAACTGCCAAAACTTGTTCCTGCAGTTACGGTAAGTACTGCTACACTACAATCTGGTTGAGTAGTCGGACATGGTTCTACATTAACACATACTCTGGTTTGACCAATTTGTATGTTTCCACAGGCATCCGTGAAACCGATACCACTAGTTGAGTTACGGGTTAGTCCAGAATTATCTCCTGTATAGGTTGCTGTTGCTTGGTTTATAATAATATTAGATTCTGCATTGAGTAAATCTGTACAATCATTCGTTATTCTAGTTTCGATTTTTAGGATAAAAGCGTCTATTCTACCTCGCAATACGTGGTTTTTTGGAATATGAAAAACTACTTGTGTACGTTCTCCAACTTGAGTGGCTATATAACTAATCCCAGTATTAGGTCCGCTTGGTATTGGTGTTAGTGCGCCAAAAGTGGCAGATTGATCATCTATGTGGGTTAAAACAGTGTTTTCTGGTAATAAGTCTGTTACTGTTATAGTCCCATCTCTTAGTTCTTCATTACCGATATTTTTAATTTCTAATTCATACAGTAATCTAGTATTAAGAGGTACAGGAGTTGTAGTATTTACAATTTGGTTGTCTCCATTTTCTCGATCAAATACCCTTTTAATTATACTAAGTCTTGGTTCTATATCCTCGATAGAAAAAACGGACATATAGGGCATAAAATGATCTCCGGTTGTATGAAGTTGAAATGTGGCTGATGTTTGGTTATTACCCAAATAATCTTTGCTTTTATTGGGTTCTGTTAAGTCCACAAAATCAGCATCATAGCCTAGGGTATTCTTAGAATTAGGGTTTCTTTTAGTGATGTTTTTATTATTAACGGTAATAGAACTATTAAAAAAATTATCGGTAGGGTTAGTAGTGCCTGTTCCATCTCCTAATGGTCTCCAATCCACACCTGCAGCGGTGCCATCTATATTAAAACGATCAAACGGGATACTTCTGTCTCCTTCTAAAGAAGAAACCCCAATTTTAACCCTCACATCAAATGGTGCTGGTAAAGTACGGAATCCGTTAATATCAAAAGTAGCAGGAGTACCTCTAATTTCTTTAAAACCTTCAAATAGGGTTATAAACCGAAAACTACTAGCAGGATTTTTATACACCACAACTAATGTCCATCCTGCAGACGATCCATCCCCACCCGAAGTACGACCTACTGTTGCTTTTATATTTGCTGCAAAATAATTTTTATTAAACCCACCATCTCTAACTATTTGTGTAACATCTGCATAACATGCGTATTGGTGACTTCGTCTTGCTGTATTAGGAGCTGGCGGATCGGGGTTAACCGTCGCTGAATTGGCATATCCATCAAATATAACATTTCCGGTTATATTTTGATAATTTTGATCGGGACCAAACATAATATTTCGAAAATCTGCGTTACCACGTTTTCTAGGATCTTCATTGTCTGGAGGGAAAGTAAAACCAGCGAATTGACTAGTAACCGGATCATAATCATTAGAAAGTGTTGCGTTTATAACATTATCAGTAACGCTCTTTATTTGGGATATTAAATTGGTATCATCAATATATACAGAAGGTATTGTTATCTCGTTGGTATCTGTTATCCGGTTTAGGGGATTTGTGTTTGTAGGAACAATTATTACAGCTAAAGCCCCTTCTTCTTGAGCTTTTAGTATTTTTTCTTTTATACTACAGGAGGTGGTGTCATTATCAATTACTACAATATTACCAGTTGCATTAGTAATATTAGTACATCCATTTACTGAACTGGCAACTACCAAATTAGTAGAAACGGGGAATTTTGTTAAATCTCTTTTTTCTGTTGTTGATCCTGCTGTTGGAGTAGTTAGAATTAGTGTAGCGTCTCTAACCCCTGCAATTTTTGAATTGTTAATTGTTAGTATTGGGAAATTAGGATTCCCATATCTCATCATATAATAGCTACCGGCCCAAAATAATGCTGCATACTCTACAGTAGAACAATTTGGTTGGATGGTGGGATCAAATACATTAGGGTCTTCTAAAAAGGCACTACTAGAGCTAAAAGTTAATCTATTAGAGTCAATATCGCTATATGCGGTTGGGAAACGACGATCCCCATTATTATTATCAAAATCATAGGGGTCATTTTGGTGTAATGGAGTACTTCCGGGGTGATTAACATATCCTAGTATGGTGTTTCCTGTCATTAATACATCTCCGTTAACTCTCATTTCTGTATCACCACTAGGAAACGGAATATTTGTAAAATCTACCTGAGCTTGTGCAGAGAATATACAGCTAAAGAAGATTAGCGCAATTATAAAAAAATCGAAACAATATTCTTTTTTTAATTGGGGTTTTTTATGGGATATGTTAAGTTTCATTTTCGTACTGTTTGGGGTTATTCTGCAATGATTAATATGCTATGTGATATTTATTTACGGGCTATCGCATTACAGTGATAGTTCCTCTTTTAATGGGTTGGTTCTTTTTTGCTATTATGTAGAAATAAAGTATTTCTTCTCCGTTTGATTTTGAATCTGCAGGCCATTGCTGATTGTACCCATCAGATTTTTCAAAATCTAACTGTCCTCCACACTTATATATGGATACCTTTATTTCAGAATCATTATATTCGGCGGGTAATACCCATTCATCATTTTTTCCATCGTTGTTTGGTGTAATGATATTCGGTATAACACCTGATATGCCAAACCCTTCGGTTATTGTAATTTGATTAGAATTAAGAGCACAGCCGCCTGATGAAATTTTCACAAAATATTGTCCTTCCTTTTTTACGATAAGAGTATTTGTGGTTTCGTCTTCGATAAGTTGTTCTTTTCCTTCGATAATTGCATACCATTGGTATGTGTATCCAGGGGTGTCAGATGCTGTTAATGTTATTTCTTCTCCGTTTTTTATGACTGTAGAAGAAGCGGTTATTTGCGTGTTTTCAGGCAATGATCCTATTTCAAATATGTTAGATACTATACCCTTAAACAAAAGGTGCGTATTAGGTTTTTTTAATGTTGCTCTTAAAGAATATTTAGCTTTTACATCTGTCGACTTGATCTCTAATGTCTTAGTGTTTATATTGCCTGTTGCTGTATCATCAATAAACCATTCTGTATCAAAAAAATTCTTTTGATCTTCTGATAGCTCTACTTCTATTTCACTACCACTAGGTAATACTACCAAGCCATATATTTTTTTTAGTTCTATTTGTTTACAATCAAACCCTTCGGATTCTCCGATAGTTAACTTAATACTCTTAGGTTCGTGATATACAAAAGTGTGTTCTATTACATTTCTACAGGGTTCTTTAGTAGAAAATATCTCTATTTTATAGTCTCCCTTTTCATTTACTTCCTGAGTGATGACAGAGTTGTTTAATAATTTTTTGTTTTTTACTTCATTTAATATTGTCCATCTATATTCACTTGGGGCTGCAGGTGGGAGATAAGGAGCGTCTGTGGTTATTTCTATTGTAATTACTTCTTCTGGTAAAGGTAGTTTTATATGATCTTTTAGTAGTGGGGAAGTGGTAATACTAGACCCTTCGTTAATAACCTCTACTGGGTCAGTTGTAATTGTACAACTAGTGCCAAAAATAACGTCTAGTCTATAAAACCCTCCAAAATTATTGTCTGGCAGATTATAATTAAAAGTAGTTATACTTTCTAAAGCTTCGCCTTTATTGTCTTTATCTCCTTTGTACCATTTATATTTGACATATCCTTTTAAATTTTTGTTTAATTTTAGTGTTTTATCAGTGTCTTGCGGACAATACCGCCTAACAGGATCTCCTGTAATTTTAATTTCACTAGAATTAATTTTAGTTACGGTAATGATGTTTGAGGTGTTTTCTTTCGTTTCAGAAGATTTTTCCTTAGTACATGGTCCCATGTATATTTTAGCAATAAACCTTGCGGTTCCATCTGCATTAAGAAAGCTCTCATCAATACTAATTGTAGATTTATTTTCTCCTGGGATTTCTGTAAGTTTATTTAGATTTTTGTCGTATTTATACCACCTAAACTCATAATCGTCGAGTTTTATGTTATTTTTTATGTCTTTTACCTCTAATATAGTTTTAAGTGCGCTATCGTCACAAACGAATACATTTTCGGCGTTATTAATCCTTAGGCTTATGTCGCCACGTAAATAATAAATAGGAATTTCTGGTGATTCTTCACCAATAATCGTATTGTCTGAAGACCTTACACGTATTTTATGCCCATTATCGTTAATATCCTCTAATAAGCTGCTGTCAATATTATCGTTTTCAAACCTTAAAGTTTTTCCGAAATCTTGAGCGCTTTCATTAACAATGATTGAACTTAACCTATTTGCAGAAGTAAAATTGCCATCAGCGTCAGAAAGTTCTAATATAAACTCTACATTATTGATTGCCACTCCATTAGATAATAAGAACTCTACAGTATATTTATCTTCGTCATGTCCGTATCTACAAAGTGGGTTTTCTGCTGCTGAAGCGCCATTTACAAACTCAGGAGGTTTTATAGTTCTGGGGGTGGTAGATTGAGCTCTTAGCTCACTATAAAAAGTGAACAGCAACATGAAAATAAGTAGGAATGGGGTATTTTTTTTTATCATGGTCTCTCTATCTATAAATTTAACAACTTAATGTTTATAAATTGTTATATATTACTATACTATCATATGCTGTATTTAAAAGTTAAATTTAAATGGGCTTTATTTTAAACATGTTTAATTATCAACAACAAACATATTTTTACAATTTTTAGTTGTTAAGCCCTAATATTCAACATTTCCAAACACCAAAAGAAGATTTATTCTAGTACTTTTCTATTAAAGTACAGTAATAAAAACACCTTAAAATCGATAAAAAACAAAAAACATCGACAAATGGATTGGTTGATTGTGTTTTGAATTATCTATTTTACTAAAATATGTCAATAAGCTGACAATAAATACGTTGTAGCAGAGTTGTTTTCTGCGGGTATTTAATTTTTGTCAACTAAAAATAATGAAAAATATGGATTAACACTAGTGTTTTAACCTTTTTATGACCAAAAAACACAATGATGAGAGGGTTTTGTAAGGTTAAGATTCTTTAAATATAGAAAAACAAGAGGTTTTTTTCTTGTTGTGTGGTTTTGTTTATAACAAGGAAGTGTTAGTTAGTATTTTATATGCTGTCATGAAATATTATCAATTATTTTAAAATCGATATGTATGGATATATCTATTCCTAAAACAAAATAAAACACTATTTTTGGCAGTTACATTTTAAAACTTATTTAAATTAAAGAGGGATAAAGAAAATGAATAGATTAGGGTTTCTAAAGTCAATGTTAATCAAGTTATATTGAATACTAATGGCTTCTGTACTATCCAATTCTTATTTCTGTAGCTATGATACAAATGATTTAAATATATTTTTAATTTGATAGTAAATTATAAATAACAAATTATGTCCTTAAAGAAGTCGATTTTAGTTATTGTCCTAGTTCTGTTAATCGATCAGATCTCTAAAATTTATATGAAGACTCATTTTATGCTTCATGAAGAATTTCCTGTTTTTAATTGGTTTCGTATTGTGTTTGTTGAAAATAAAGGAATGGCATGGGGTTTTGAGATTCCAGGTATATATGGTAAACTAGCACTTACCTTATTCAGGTTGGTAGCTATTACAGGGATAGGATATTGGCTTTATGATTCTGTACGAAAAAATAACTCAGCAATTCTTATATTTTGTATTGCATTAATATTTGCTGGAGCTTTTGGTAATATCATAGATTCGATCTTTTATGGCGTTATCTTTAGTGAAAGTGATCCTGTTACTGTTGCAGGTTTTATGCCAGAAGGAGGTGGGTATTCAGGTGTTTTTTATGGCAAAGTAGTAGACATGCTTCAGTTTACATTATACGATGATTTATTGCCAGAATGGGTGCCTTTTTGGGGAGGTCAACATTTTTCTTTCTTTGATCCTGTGTTTAATGTGGCCGATTCTGCAATAAGTATAGGGGTGTTTTTGTTGTTAGTGTTTAATAAGAAAGCTTTTCCTAATAAATAAAACTGTAATTCTTAATTTATGGATAGTTAAGAATTAGGTTTTAGAGGCTAAATTATATTATTAGGACAAGTATTCGATGAGACTTTTTATCATATTCAAAAGGACATGACCTAAAAAAGAATAGTTTATTGCAGTAAATTCATAAGAAAAAAGGTGTAAGAATTAAATCATTCAATTTTTTTAATTCTACATAAAATACTTAGTACTTTTGTAAAAATAAATTGATATGTTTGACATACAAAAAATACGTGAAGATTTTCCTATTCTTAAAAGAATTGTAAATGGAAAACCTCTTGTTTATTTTGATAATGCAGCGACATCACAAACTCCTCAAGTAGTTATTGATGCTATTGTAGATTATTATAGCTCATATAACGCTAATATTCATAGAGGCGTACATACGTTATCACAAGAGGCTACAGATGCGTATGAGAGAGCTCGGATAAAAGTTAAAGATCATTTTAACGCAGAACATGCACACGAAATAATTCTTACATCAGGAACAACGCATAGTATTAATTTAGTAGCTTCTAGTTTTACAAATTTTTTGTCGGAAGGGGATGAAATTATCGTATCTCAATTAGAACATCACTCTAATATTGTGCCTTGGCAAATGCTTTGCGAAAGAACAGGTTCGGTTCTTAAAGTGATACCAATGAATGAAGAAGGTGAATTGATGATGGATGTATATGATCAATTACTTTCTGACAAAACAAAACTTGTTTTTGCTAATCATATTTCTAATGCCTTAGGTACGATTAATCCTATAAAGGAAATCATAGAAAAAGCACACGAAAAAGGTGCAGCAGTATTAATTGATGGGGCACAATCTTGTCCACATATAAAACCAGATGTGCAAGCACTAAATGTAGATTTTTATGTAGCATCTGCACATAAACTTTGTGGACCTACAGGTGTTGGGGTTTTATATGGTAAAGAAGAGTGGTTAAATAAGTTACCTCCTTATCAAGGAGGGGGAGAGATGATAGAACAAGTAACGTTCGAAAAAACTACTTATGCTTGTTTGCCTCATAAATTTGAAGCTGGAACGCCTAATATATGTGGAGGAATAGCTTTTGGTGTAGCTTTAGACTATTTGAATAATATAGGTTTTGATGCTATTGCTAGGTATGAAAAGGAGCTTTTGGAGTACGGAACCAAAAAATTATTGGAAATAGAGGGGATTAAAATCTATGGTACCGCAAAGCATAAAACTTCTGTAATTTCTTTTAATTTAGAAAACTTGCATCCTTATGATGTTGGGGTAATTGTAGATAAATTAGGGATCGCAGTAAGAACAGGACATCACTGTACGCAACCTATAATGGATTTTTATAAAATTCCAGGAACGGTAAGAGCGTCTTTTGCTTTTTATAACACAAAAGAAGAGATAGATGTTTTTATAGAGGCGGTGAAAAAAGCTAAATTAATGTTGAATTAAATATATCTGATTATGTCAAAATTTCTTTTTTTGATAAGTATTCTTGTTACTTTATGTTCCTGTAAAGAGAAAAAAACAATCTATATAGCATCTTATACTCAGGAATGTCAAGGGGTAGCTCCTCAGACCTGTATGTTAATAAAAGAGACCGTTGATGCAGAATGGCAATTGTTTTATGATCGGATTGATGGGTTTAATTATGAGAGAGGATACAATTATCTATTAGAAGTAGAAATATCGGAAGTCGAAAACCCTATGGCAGATGCTTCTTCTCTACGATATTCATTAATCAAAGTGATTTCTAAAGAGAAAACAGCAACAGAACAGAGGATTGATTCCTCTTCAAAAAGTCAGGAGGATATACAAAGTATTGAATACGATGCGTTATCTAGAGGGTATTTTATAAATCTTAAAATTAATCAAAACACTATAGAGAAATCGACAGATAGAGAGATGAAATCGATAGTGTCAAAAAAATGTTTAGAAAAGGATTGGGATGCTATTTCTTCACTTCTTGAATCTGTGGAAATAGACCAAATTTCAGAACTAGAAGCACCTTCTGGAAAAAGGCTTTTTGATGGAGCTCCTCATGCGCAACTTAAAATAACGACTAATAGAAACATGTATATTTCTGCTGGTTTTGATCACGGAAATCCACCAAAGGAAATTAAGGAATTGGTTGATCAGATACTCTCACTATCAGAAAGTATTGAATAGGAACAATTCTTATTGTACTTTTGCGTAAAAATTTTGAAATATGTCCATAAAAGAGATTCAGGAAGAGATTATAGATGAATTCAGTATGTTCGATGATTGGATGCAACGTTATGAATATATGATAGAGTTAGGTAAATCACTTCCGTTGATTGATGAAAAGTATAAAATTGAAGAAAATATTATTAAAGGATGTCAAAGTAAAGTTTGGGTTCATGCCGAAATGATTGATGAAAAAATTGTGTTTACTGCTGATAGTGACGCTATTATTACTAAAGGGATTATAGCAATATTGATTCGTGTTTTTTCATTCCAAAGTCCTAAAGATATTATTAATGCAGATACCGATTTTATTGACGAAATCGGATTAAAAGAACACCTGTCTCCGACAAGAGCTAATGGTTTGGTAAGTATGATAAAACAGCTAAAAATGTATGCAATTGCTTATCAAACGCAATTAAATTAATGCTATGTCATTGTAGGTTTTATCTAAAATGAATTTAAGAAAATAACAAAATGAGTGAGGTTACTGTAGATACTAACGAGTTGGGAGAGAAAATCGTAAGAGTTCTTAAAACTATATATGATCCAGAAATACCTGTGGATATATATGAATTAGGGTTGATATATGATGTTTTTGTAAATGAAGATTTTGATGTGAAGATTCTAATGACACTTACTTCTCCTAATTGTCCTGTCGCTGAATCTTTGCCAGAGGAAATACGAGAAAAAGTAAAATCTCTTGATGCGGTGAATGATGTAGAAATGGAACTTACTTTTGATCCACCTTGGTCTCAGGATTTAATGAGTGAGGAAGCTAAATTAGAACTCGGAATGCTGTAATATAATTATTGTTGCTTTTTTATCTGAAAGCAAATATCATGGAAAATAAATAGGAACTAGTAATTTTATTAAAAGAAGTGGTTTAAACTTTTTTCAATTCGCTATAAAAATGTTCTTTTTTACTCAATTTTCGTCTTTTTATTACCTCGTAGCGCTGCTATGAAGCGCAAAAAACACTTCATTTGAGTAAAAAATAATTATTTTTCGCCAGAATCAAAAAAGTTTAAACCACTTCAAATAAAAATATCTTTATCGGATAAAATTAAATGTAAATAAAGTTTTATAGCACATAAGTACACCATGGCTGAAGAAATCATTAATAGAGTAGCTAATAATAATAATCTTATTACCATAGATTTAGAGGATTATTACCCAAAAGGGGAACGTTTTTTATTTGATATTAGAGAATGGCTTTTTGAAGGACTGATTTTGAGAGAAAAAGAATTTAGGAAACAAGTTTCAGACCACGACTGGAGTAAATATAAAGATAAATATATAGCATTAACGTGTTCTTCAGATGCTATTATTCCAGGGTGGACTTATCTTTTATTAGCTAGCGCATTAATACCCTATACTAAAAAGGTAGTGGTAGGATCGTTAGAGGTTTTGGAAACGGTTCTTTATAATGAGGTTATCCACAATTTAAGTGTTTCTGAGTATCAAAATAAATTTATTATCATAAAAGGATGCTCTAATAAACCAGTACCAGAAGGTGCTTATATTTCTTTACTTCATAAGCTACAACCAATCGCTAAAAGTATTATGTATGGCGAAGCGTGCTCTTCTGTTCCGCTTTTTAAGAAAAAATAGGTGTTTAGTCGCATAAATATGTTTTTTGTCTAATGAGAATCATAAGGTTCTATTTTATTAAATTTAAAAACTACGACATCTAGTATATTTGCCAGCTTAAAAATTACGTTAGAATGTATAAAAAGTTTTAACTTTAGTTGAAGGTTTCTATTTATTCAAATCATTTTAAAAACTACTTAATTATAAATTCACATGAAAAAAACGTTTTTAGCATTGGCTATTTTGGTAGGTTCTACACATCTATTTGCTCAGGATGCTCCTAAAGATGCTGCACCAACAGAAGGGTGGTCTAGGAAGGGAAAAATTAGCTTTTTATTAAACCAATCAGCTTTTAATAATGATTGGACTGGGGGAGGTGTCTCTAGTATAGCAGGAAATTTATCCTTAGATTATAAATTTAACTATAAAAAAGGATTTTTAAGTTGGGATAATATAATTTTGGCTGATTATGGTATGACGAAACTCAAAACGGATGATTTTGCAAGAAAAACGAATGATCGATTTGATTTTAATTCAGTGGTTAGTAGGGATATAGAGGGTTCGAATTGGAAGTATTCTTTTTTTATGAACTTTAAGACTCAGATGGATTCTGGTTTTGAAGACACAAAAACGGAAGTAAAAGATTCTAATGGTAATCCTGTAACATATATTGATGTTAATGGAAAACCTGTGAACTTAATGGAGATTACTCAAGAGAAAAGGTCACATTTTTTCTCTCCTGCATATCTCCAGTTGGGACCAGGGATGCTTTGGGAAAAAAGTAAAAACCTATTTGTAAATATTTCTCCTGCTACTTCTAAGTTTATTTTTGTTCATAAGGATTTTACCGATTCCAAAAAATTTAAGAAGGGTGTTACTGTAGATTCTTTTAATAAAGCAGGTGGTTACTTTGGAGTAGAGGCCAACAAAAGTTTTCGATTCGAGTTTGGTGCTTCTTTAACGGCATATGCTAAGTTTGATCTTATGAAGAACATATCCATGGAAAATATTTTGAAATTATATACTAATTATCTACAAGACCCTCAGAATGTAGATATTGATTATACTGCTAATATAGCAATGACTATTAATAAGTATTTATCTGCTAATATTGCTTTTCAGGCTGTATATGATGATAATGCAGTTGGAAGTTTTCAGATTAGAGAAGTGTTTGGTCTTGGTGTAAACTATATTTTTTAAGAAAAATAAAATACAATTTTAAAAAAGGCTTTCTGAATCAGAAAGCCTTTTTTAAAACATAATGGTATAAAAACATCAATCTTCTACAAACTCTTCTGGATATAAGAAGTTGTTATAAGGAAAACGAGTGACGTGAATTTCTCTTACTTCTTGGTATACTCTTTTTTTAAACATATTTAAGTTTTCTTTATGTATAGCAGAGATAAACAATGCATTATCGCCTATTCTACTCATCCAGGTTTGTTTCCAATCTTCTAATGTAAAGAACGCCTCGGTTCTTATGGTGGTAAGATCATCTTTCTCTATAGTTTCATGGGTATAGGCATCAATTTTATTAAAAACCATTATAGTTGGCTTATCAATACTTTTAATCTCTGTAAGAATTTTATTTACAGAAGCTATATGATCCTCAAATTGAGGGTGAGAAATATCCACTATATGAAGTAGCAAATCTGCCTCTCGCACTTCGTCTAGTGTGCTTTTAAAACTCTCGACTAATTGAGTAGGTAGTTTTCTAATAAAACCTACAGTATCGCTTAATAAAAAGGGAAGGTTGCTAATAACCACTTTTCTTACGGTGGTGTCAAGAGTTGCAAACAGCTTATTTTCTGCAAACACATCACTTTTTGCAATAACATTCATTAATGTTGATTTTCCAACATTGGTGTATCCTACCAAAGCAACACGGATTAGATTTCCACGATTGCTTCTTTGGGTAGCCATTTGTTTATCAACTACTAAAAGTTTCTTTTTTAATAGAGATATTCTATCTCTAACAATACGTCTATCTGTTTCTATCTCAGTTTCTCCAGGACCACGCATCCCAATACCTCCTCGTTGGCGTTCTAAGTGTGTCCACAAACCTGTAAGACGAGGTAATAAATATTGATATTGTGCCAACTCTACCTGTGTCCTAGCATAACTTGTCTGTGCCCTTTGAGCAAAAATGTCCAAGATTAGATTGGTTCGATCAATTATTTTAGCCTTGAGAACACGTTCTATATTACGTAATTGAGCAGACGATAATTCATCATCAAAAATAACGGTTCCAATGTCGTGTTGTTCTACATATACTTGCACTTCATCTAATTTGCCAGTTCCTATAAAAGTCTTTGGGTTTGGCATATCCATTTTTTGTGTAAACCGCTTTACAACCTCTCCCCCAGCTGTATATGTAAGGAATTCTAGTTCATCCAAAAATTCAGTAAGTTTATCTTCATCCTGATTTTTGGTTATAACGCCTATTAAAATAGCTTTTTCGTATTTTATGTCCTTTTTTTCTAACATCAATTAATCTATAAACTTATTATATTCATTTTTCTTTTAAGAAAAACAGATTTTGACCCAATCAATTTTTCAAAGGTACAATTTTGTATGCTATTGGATTTGAAGTTTAGAACATTCCTATAGTTTTTTTATTTCAATTCCAAAATCTATATTATGATGAAATATGTGCTAATATTTAATCTCAAATTCTAAGGGTTTTGTCGAGTAGTAAAACATTATATTCTGTAAATAGTTCTCTTTTCATGTTCGTGTTTTTTGGTTTAACTTTTATTTAACTACTTGATAATTAGTTATTGAAAATTGGGTTTTAGATCAGTATTTTGTTCTTTTAACTGAAAAAAACGTTTTTTAACGTTTTTTGCACCTCTAAGCGACATGTGTAATATACTTAAAACAAGAATGTTGATTCCCTTTAGTTGTTTAAAATAACCTATAAACAGTATATTAGCAACGTATAAACCATAATATTTATTTGAAACATGATTACTAAACTACAAAAAAAAAGCACTGCATATTTACTTTCTTTTTTAATATTAACTAGTAGTTTTTCTCCAACTTATATAATGGCAAAAGCTATTGTTACAGGAGAAGACACTTTTTTTTCTGATACTTTATTTATTAATAATAGTGGGGGAGCTGTATCGATAGACCAAGTAGATTTAGGTACGGGAAATGTGACATTGCAAGAGTCTATTTTTTCTATAGAAGGATATCAGTTTGGTTTAACATATAACAGTGAAGGGGTTTCTCAAAAAGCCAGTATTTGGAACAGAGATCAAAAACAAGGGGTTTTAGGTTTAGGATGGGAACATCCTGAAGAGAAGATAATTCGATTAACACAGCAAACAGGTGCATCAGAAGATGATAAGTTTTTGCTATACACCAATGGAAATACTTTTCCATTACTGTATATAGAAAAAGATAAAACAAACCAAAAAACTTACCGTATAGCTAAGCAACCAGATTGGATAGTTAAGCATGATGAGGAATCTGATCAATGGAAATTATACCACCAAGATGGACAGGTGTTTATATATGGGGATGGTAAATTGACTAACCATAAAGCAAATGGTGTAGAATATAATGTAAGATGGGGAAACTGGATAGGTAGCTCTACTGTTTTAGAAAAACAAAGCCAAATCCCAATAGCCTATAACCTATCTGCAATAGAAACCATTTATGGAGAGCAAGTTAAGTTTTTCTATGACCAACAAACCGAACAAGTAGGTCAATTTGGTAAAGAACACACGCGAGCAACTTATTTATCTAAAGTAGAAGGCTTAAGAGGAAAAATTATTAAGTTTACTTATGATATTAAGGATAGTTATGAGTATAAAGATTTGCATACGGAGAATGAGAATTGTAATGATTGTTACACACAGGAAACAGATCAAGGGGTTAATGATAAAGATGCTTATCAAGAGCGGTATGAAAACCAATATTTATCATCAATTACACTTTTAAACAAGAATGGTGAGTCACTACGTGAAGTAAAATTGGATTATAATTTTTTAAAGAAAAGAACAGAATTACAGAAACGTTTACTAACCAAAATAAGTTATTTAGATTCAAAAGGATACCCATACAAACCAGCTAAACTTTTTGATTATTTTGGATTAAAAGAAACAGATGGAGTACAAGCAGGATTAACTAAGAAAGATACTAAACTTTATAATTCAACCACAGGGGCGTTATATGCGGCGATAAAACAACAAACTCTCTCAGAAGGAGTGAGTTATGCGTATCAATACGGAAAACAGAAAATAGAAGGTAGTTCTACAGAATTAGAAATTAATTTTCCACCAAACCCTACTAATGAGACATATGGAGTAGAATCTAGATGGAGTGCACCAGAATTATTTTATGGATCAGATTATGTGGTAGCTATATTCGAGTCGCAAGACTTGACAAAACGACAAAGTTATCTAAAAGTGTTTCAGTGGATAGGAGATCGATGGGTAGAAAATGAATTTGGGAAGGATGATTTAGGAAGAGATAAAGCATTGTTTGATGGATATTTTTATGATCGATATTTTGCAAAAGACCAATATGATGAAAGTGTTTATAAGAAATTAAAAGGCAAGGTATTTGATGCAATTTCTTATGCAGCACCATTAGTTGGAGGAGCGCTAAGTGCGTTAAATGATGCACTAAAAGATGATGCAAAGACCTTTTATAAAATA
>CAVYIL010000039.1:0-10306 GCA_963768325.1 uncultured Flavobacteriaceae bacterium
ACCTATCCTGAACCCCGAATTGTTATAATTCGGGGTTCAGGATTATAAATTGGCATCAAAATTGAATATACCCATCCCTAATCGTAATAATATGAAAACTAAATTACACCTTTTTTTAATTATTTCTAATATTCTATTATCATGCAATAGTGTTAAACAAACAGAAAGAGCACTAAATACAGGAAATTATGATGAAGCAATCAATATTGCTTTAAATAAACTAAAAACTAACAAAGATAAAAAAGGAAAACAACCATATATCAAAATGTTAGAAGATGCCTACGCAAAAGTAGTAGAGCGGGATATAAACGCCATAGAATACCTAAAAAAAGATGCTAATCCAGCTAATTTAGAACGCATATACAATAACTACCTTCTTCTTAAAGATAGACAAGAAAGCATAAAACCATTATTACCTCTTTACCTCACTAATAAAGGTCGTAATGCAAAATTTCCAATGAATAATTATGACTCTAAAATATTAGAAACCAAAGAAAAACTTTCTGAGTATTTATTAAATAATGCCAAAAAACAAATAGCTAATGCCAATTCTAAAGGTGATTACAGAAAGGTATTCGAAGATCTAAAATACTTAGATAAAATAAACCCTGATTACAAAAACTCTCAACAATTAATTGGTGAAGCACATCACAAGGGTACAGATTTCATAATCGTAAAAATGAAAAATAATACTAATGTAGTAATCCCAAAACGATTAGAAACTGACATGCTAAATTTCAGCACTTATGGATTAGATAATTTCTGGACTGTATACCACAACAACCCCCAAGCCTCTATAGAATACGATTATGCAATGGAAATTGGTTTAAGACAAATAAATATTTCCCCGGAACAAATAAAAGAACGACAGCTACAAAAAGAAAAACTTGTAAAAGATGGTTGGGAGTACCTATTAGACGATAAAGGTGAAACAGTCCTAGACGATAAAGGTGAGAAAATAAAAGTTGATAAAATGGCAAAAGTAAAATGTGAATATTACGAATATAAACAATTCAAAGCTGTAAACGTTATTGGAAACGTACAATACAAAGACCTAAAATCAAAACAACTTCTAGATGCTTTTCCTTTATCTAGCGAGCATGTTTTCGAACATGTTTATGCTAATTATAATGGAGACAAACGCGCACTTGGTGACGATTTAATTCATTTCTTAGGAATAAAATCAGTCCCTTTCCCTACAAACGAACAAATGATATATGATTCTGGCGAAGATTTAAAAAATCAACTAAAAAACATCATTACTCGTTACCAATCCAAACAATTAAATTAAATAACCTTTTTTCACAAAAAAAGACCCTCACTATTAACACCTTAACTCTACAATCATTTAACCATAGTGCGTAAATTCATTTTTAACAAAATACCAAGTTTAACTAATAATACAACATTCCCAGATCTCTAAATAAACTCAAGTAAAACCTTAGGAGAAATTTCACTATGGGATGAATGATGTACCACAACCCCATTTTGAATAACAATAAACTGTGGAGATTCATGTATTACTTTAAATCTTGAAGCTATCTCAGCAGAAATATCCCTGTAAGTCAATAAATCCAAATAATACAAACCCACTTGTTCTTCACTATAATCAAATTTGCTCTCAAAATCACGAATCACCATACCGCTAATCCCACAACGAGTAGAGTGTTTAAAAATAGCCTGAACCTTCTTATTAGAATCAGTAAGAATTTTATCTAACTGACCTATAGAAGTAAGCTTTACCCATGAAAAATCCTTTTTATCCTCGTTAATTATCTTATTCTTTGATCCAAAAATCTTTTCAAATAATCCCATCTAAAATATTATTAATATAATTAATACAAACATAATTAAATGTCTAACAATTATCATTTATTTTTAAATATAGATTATTTAACTTTACCACACGTCAAATAGTCAGTATATTTATATATTTTTAAGACATTTTGACAGTAAATATAAAAGGGAACATAAATTGATTTTAAAATAATCAAAACTATAAAATCTAATAATTATGAATTTTAATAATTTCACTATAAAATCACAAGAAACTGTACAGCAAGCACAACAAATTGCTCAAAGTTTTGAACACCAGCACATTGAAAATGAACATGTTTTTAAAGCCATTTTTAATGTAGATGAAAATGTACTTCCTTTTTTATTAAAAAAACTTAATGTTAACATAACCCTCCTACAACAAGTATTGGATAACACCCTAAAAAGTTTTCCAAAAGTCATTGGAGGAGAAATACAACTATCTAGAGAAGCAGGCAAATCATTAAATGAAGCTAGTATAATAGCTAAAAAAATGAATGATGAGTATGTAGCCATAGAACATTTAGTTATCGCCATTTTTAAATCAAAAAGCAAAATTGCTCAAATACTAAAAGATCAAGGAGTAACAGAAAAACATCTTAACGAAGCTATACAAGAAATCCGAAAAGGAGAACGAGTAACTTCTCAAAGCGCAGAAGAAACATACCAATCACTAAGCAAGTATGCTAAAAACCTAAATGAATTAGCAGAAAGTGGTAAACTCGATCCTGTTATTGGTAGAGATGAAGAAATCCGAAGAATCTTACAAATACTTTCTAGACGAACAAAAAACAACCCAATCCTAATCGGAGAACCTGGGGTAGGTAAAACAGCAATTGCCGAAGGATTAGCGCACAGAATAATAGCAGGAGATATACCCGATAATCTAAAAGAAAAACAAATTTACTCTCTCGATATGGGAGCCCTAATTGCAGGAGCAAAATTTAAAGGAGAATTTGAAGAACGATTAAAATCTGTAGTAAAAGAAGTAACCTCTAGCGAAGGAGATATTGTCCTATTTATAGATGAAATCCACACCCTAGTTGGTGCAGGTGGTGGTCAAGGAGCAATGGACGCAGCAAACATACTAAAACCAGCTTTAGCCAGAGGAGAATTGCGAGCTATTGGTGCTACTACATTAGATGAATATCAAAAACATTTTGAAAAAGACAAAGCCCTAGAAAGACGTTTTCAAAAAGTAATAGTAGACGAACCAGATACCGAAAGTGCTATTTCTATACTTAGAGGAATCAAAGAAAAATATGAAACACACCATAAAGTCCGCATTAAAGACGAAGCCATAATTGCCGCAGTAGAATTATCTCAGCGGTATATTACCAGCAGATTCTTACCCGACAAAGCTATTGATTTAATGGACGAAGCAGCCGCAAAACTTCGTATGGAAATAAACTCTAAACCAGAAGAACTCGATGTTTTAGACAGAAAAATAATGCAATTAGAAATTGAGATTGAGGCTATAAAACGAGAAAGCGACGAAACAAAACTAAAGGTATTAAATGCAGATTTAGCTAATCTAAAAGAAGAGCGAAACATCGTTTTTACTAAGTGGAAAAGTGAAAAAGAAATAGTAGATGCTATCCAAAATGCAAAAACTAGTATAGAAGAGTATAAACTCGAAGCTGAACGAGCCGAACGCAATGGAGATTATGGAAAAGTTGCGGAATTACGATATGGTAAAATTAAAAATGAACAAGAAAAATTAGATAATTTCCAGAAAAAATTAAATGAAAAACAAAGCAAATCATCACTTATAAAAGAAGAAGTAACTAGCGATGATATTGCAGAGGTTGTGGCGAAATGGACAGGGATACCAGTTACCAAAATGCTAAAAAGCGAAAGAGAAAAATTATTAGTACTAGAAAAAGAATTACAAAAACGAGTAGTTGGACAATCCGAAGCTATCCGAGCTATTAGTGACTCAGTAAGAAGAAGCCGTGCAGGATTACAAGATCAAAAAAAACCTATAGGCTCTTTTCTCTTTCTAGGAACAACAGGAGTCGGTAAAACAGAATTAGCAAAAGCACTAGCAGAATACCTGTTTAATGATGAAAGTGCTATGACCAGAATAGATATGAGCGAATACCAAGAACGCCATTCTGTAAGCAGACTTATCGGCGCACCTCCTGGGTACGTTGGCTATGAAGAAGGCGGTCAATTGACTGAAGCTGTAAGAAGAAAACCATACTCTGTTGTCTTATTAGACGAAATAGAAAAAGCACATCCCGATACTTTTAATATCTTATTACAAGTATTAGATGAAGGCAGATTAACGGATAATAAAGGCAGAACCGCTGATTTTAGAAATACAATAATTATCATGACTAGCAACATGGGTAGCCATATCATACAAGATAAGTTTGACACAGTTAAAGATATTAACACCGCTATGGAAACTGCTAAAATAGAAGTATTAGGGCTATTAAAACAAACTGTACGCCCTGAGTTCTTAAACAGAATTGATGATATAATTATGTTTACCCCATTGACTAAAGATGATATTCGAGAAATTGTTAAACTTCAACTAAAACAAGTATCTAAAATGTTATCCGATCAAAATATTACTCTAAGCGCTACTGATGAAGCAATATCTTATTTAGCAATAAACAGCTATCAACCTGAGTTTGGAGCAAGACCAGTAAAACGTACCATACAAAAAGAAGTGTTAAATGAATTATCTAAACAAATTCTTGCTGGTAAAATATCCACAAAAAGTAATATATTAATAGACGAATTTAACGAAAATCTTGTCTTCAGAAATCAAGGAGATCTTGTTTCGTAAATAGTAAAAGACACTTTCCCATAAAGTGTGTAAACTCAACTCTGTCTGATTAAAAATCATTAAATTAATCAGACAGGGTTTATTATACAATCCCTCCTATCCTAATTTAGAGCTAAAGCATTAAACAACTTTCCTTTTGCCTGTAATAACAGATTCACCATTTCTATAGATTTTAATTTATTATCAATCAATTTAGCTTCACGCGTATTAATTAAAAACAAAGAACTCTCACCCATTTCAAATTTACGTTCCTCTCCCTTTAATAGAATATGATAATCAGCCACAATATCACTGGTAATAGATATTTGATTTTCATAAGAAGTTATTTCTTGTTGAATTGTAGTTAACTTGTTTTTTAAAGAGAGCTCTATTGCCTGTTTTTCAAATTCAACAGCTTGATACTTATAATTGGCTAGCTTTAAATCCGCCCTTTCTTTTCTTAAAAAAAGCGGAAAACTTATGGATAATCTAGTCTTATAGTTAGAGGTATTAAGAGTATTGATAAACTCAGGTGTTTTACTTATAAAATTGTACTGTAAATCCATTTTTGGAAGTAGGTTATTTTTTTTTAGTCTCTTTTCTATTCTCAAACTTTGTAACTTAAGATCCAAGGATTCTATTTTGGGGTGTGTAGTCAGGTTATTTTCATTACTATTTATTACACCTTCTAATCGCAATGCTCGATCGACAAAGTGAATTGTCTGGTTATCCGGAAAAATGGAATCCGTAACCTCAACAGGAATATTATTGATCCATAAATGATTAGATAATTCTAAAGAAGCTTTTAAATAATTAAGGCTTGTTTTTTCTAAGTTTAGCCTTCTGTTATTATATGCTATACGCGCTTCGGTGGTATCAATGGCAGGTTTTTCTCCTAACTCAAAGCTTTTTCTAATCCCATCATATCTTAGTTTGGCGTTGTTCAAAAACTCACTGTGAACCTGTTTTTCCTGATACGTTTTTATCCAATTAAAATAAGCTTTTATTGCATTATAGAGTATTTCATTAACCAAGAGCTTATTATCTGCCTTTGCTTGTTTTTTATATAGATTAGCCTGTTTTAAGGTTGCCATTCGTTTATTGATTAGCAAATCTCTTGCTAATGATATAGACACACCTACACTATATAATCCATCATCAGGTACTTTTGATTCTGGGTTTAAAAAAACACCAGAATTTTCTTCAAAGCTTCCTTTTAGTTCTATACCATACCAAGTCGGAATTTTAAAAGCAGCATTCAGCTTATCAAAGTATTCAGTTTCTTTAAACTCCTTCTTGTCGTAATCTACCTCTATCTTTGGATCAAATGCACCGCGAACTTTTAATAATTTAGCTTCGCTTTCGTTAATCAAAAGATTAGCTTGTTTTACAATAGGATGATATCTCTTAATATAGGTCAAGTATTCCGAAAGAGTTAAAACAGAAGTTTTTTGGCAAAATAAAGGTTGCCAACAAAAAATTACTGCTATATAAATAAACCGTTTTTTCATTTTATTTTTTCTGTGTTTTTTCTTTACTCTGTGGCTTATAAAAATTAGGAGGAAAACCGTTTAGTTTTCTCCATAGTTCATACCAAATGGGCACATCATTTAATAATGCTATAGTTTTAGCACCCGACCCCACTCGAATGCCTTGTGGCCATTTATGATCATCCTTATCGGGAGAAAGTAGTATTCTATACATTCCATTACTGCTAATGAAGTTTTCTATAGCAACCACCTTTGCTCCATATGTACCATAAGAAACGCTTTCCCAACCACTAAAAACAATAGCTGGCCATCCATCAAACTGAACACGAACCTTTTCACCAATATGGATTAAAGGTAGATTTATAGGACGCACATAGGATTCTACTGCTAAATCGTAATCAGCAGGCATTATGTTAACCAAACTCTCTCCTTCTTTAAAAGTTTCTCCTATACCACCTTTTAAAGTTTTATTGATGTATCCGTTTTGAGGAGCCTTAATAAACTTTAGTGAATTTCTAATAGAGTAGTTAGATAAATTATTTTCTAATTTCGATACTTCTGCCTGAGAATTGAATTGAGCAGATTGCGATGTATACAATTCGCTTTGGGCTTTAGATATCTTATCTGCATAAGTAGCGTTAATACGAGACAGTTCTATCCTTGCGTTTATTACTTTATTTTTGCTCTCCAATAATTTGTTCTCCTGCGAAATGTATTTAGCTTGAGTAGCTTGTAATTTTAATTCTTTCTCTTCTACATCCTTGGTTGCCTTTAATCCCTCTGCCCGAAGAGTTATAACACGATCGTATTGATTTTGGGCAATACCATTGTTTGTGTTAGCAGCTTTAAGATCTATACTATCACTTTTAACCTTAAGTTTAGCTTGTATTAACTTATTTTTAGCCTGTTGTAATTTTAGGTATTCCTCATTTTTTAAAGCTGCTATTTGGTTTTGTAAAGCATTGGCTTTTCCTTGATATGCTTCAATCGATTGTGACTTTGCTTGAATTTGATTTCCTGTACGTTCTAGCAATTTGTCATCAAAATACTCGCTTTTTATTTCTGAAATCCTTAAAATCGTATCCCCTTTTCGTACATAATCCCCTTCTTTTACAAACCACTGTTCTATACGTCCTGGTATAGGAGATTGTAAAGTTTGTGGTCGTTGACTTGGTTTTAATGTTGTAACATAACCCTCACCTGTCATATTTTGTGTCCAAGGTAGGAATAGAATTAAAATTAAAATCACCAAAAAAAGTATCGACAACCTATTGAACTGTCTGTAGTATTTTCTGTCTTCAATATACTTGCCTGAATTGAATTCTGACATGGATATTTTTTCATGTACTGAATTTTTGGATATGTTTAACATGTCTTTAATTTAAGATTGGAGTTTCCCTTCTTTTAAATAGAATATCTTATCACAATATGTTTTCCAATAGTCATTACTACTAACCACTACTAACGCCCAAGGATTGGTAGGTCTGCATAAAAAGTCTATGATAGACTTTGTTTCTAGATCACTAAATTGATCTAAAGCATCTTCTAGAATTAATATGTTTGGTTTTTTTAGGATTGCCCTAGCCAGAATAATTTTTTTAGCAATGGTATTTGATATTTGTTTACCTTCAGGATATAAAACAGTATTTAATCCTTTTGGTAATTCTTTTAAAAATTGAGTCAACCCAACAACGTTAAGCACCTCTATTACGTCATCGTCAATTATACTGCTATCCCCAAAGGTGAGGTTCTCTCTAAGTGAACCCTCAAATGGAAATTCTTCTGATAGAGACAACCCTAAGTGAGCACGAAAATGATTTATATGTAACCCTTTCATGGATAGATTATTCACGAACATATTTCCGGATGTGGGATTAATAACTCCTGACAAAACACGAAGCAAACTGGATTTTCCAGAGCCGTTTTCTCCATGAATCAAAATTCTACTTTTTGGACTAACTTTTAATGAAATGTCTTTTAGAATTGGTTTATCTCTGTATGGAACACGGTAAGTAGCATTATCTAATTCAATGGTCATTCCTTTGCTAAAATTGATTTTTTCACCTTCTTGAGATTCCAATGTTTTATCAAGTACCTGTCCTAATTTCTCAATAGAAGTAAGCATGTCATAAATAGTTTCTAAACCTAAGATGAGTTTTTCCACCGAATTAATTATCAATAAAATAATAATTTCAGCAGCTACAAACTGACCAATATTCATTTTTTGATTTAGTACCAATGCTCCACCAATTATCAATAGTCCAGCAGTTATGACTGCCTTAAATCCTATCATATTAATGAATTGCAACCTTATAACACTAAAGTGGTTTTCTCTAGCTGTTAAATAATTTTCCACTAAAGCATCATTTTTTTGCAATGCCAAATTGGTTTTTCCAGAGAGCCTAAAACTAACTGTCGAACGAGCTATTTCTTGGATCCAATGCGCTACTTTGTACTTATATTTAGATTCTTCTAAACTGGTATTCAACCCTTTTTTTGCAGTATATTGAAACACTAAATATACAGAACCCAACAATAGAATTCCAAAAACAATAAATAAAGGGTGGTAAAAAGAGAGTAGAATTAGAGCAAATATTATTTGCAATAATGCAGCAGGAACATCTACAAGAACTTTAGATAATCCTTTCTGAATAGATATCGTATCAAAAAAACGATTGGCTAATTCTGGTGGATAATAATTTAGAAGATTTTCCATTTTAATTTTAGGGAATCGGTAACTCAACTCAAAAGATGCTCTAATAAAAATACGCTGCTGTATGGTTTCTATGATTCGTAGCTGCATTAATTGCAGAACACCTGCAAATACAACTCCTAGAGTAACCAAAACGACTAGAACAACCCAAGAAGTTGATATTTGAGCTCCTTGAATTAGGTTTACGATTGCTTGTATTCCTAATGGTAGTGACAAAGCTACCAATCCCGAAAAAATGGCATAATAGAAAATTTGTAAGATATCCTTTCTTTCTAATGAAAGCAATCTTATAAATCGACGCCAAGGGGTTAATTTTTCATGACTCATTTTTTATTGATATTTAATGTACTAAAAACTAAATCGGTCAAAAACTGAGTGGGAGTTATATTGTCCTTACAGTCTGTAATATTTTGAAAATGGTCTTTTAGAAAATGTTGATGTAATGCCGTTTCAATTATTGTACTGGATAAACTAGCAGGAAAAGGGTAATTAGGATTAATTTGTAATATCATTTCTTTTATCCTTGTAACCAGACGCTTGTACACTGCAAAATACCCTTCTTGATTTTCTTTATCTACTTCTTTAGTTAAAAAAGATTTAGAGTTTTCGTTTATAATTATTCGATTAAGCATAACCTCGTTAATGTGAGTATATTTAGAATCCTCCTTTACAGACTTGGTCGTTATCTCAATAGCTTTTTTTAATTTATCGATAGGGTCTTGAATACTGTGCGTTTCTATTACGAGTTGATACTCTATCCACGCCCAATACCAACTTGACAAATAAATAAGTAGCTTATGCTTATTGTCAAAATATCGATATACTGAACTTTCATTGGAACCAATTTTTACTCCTAATTTTTTAAAAGTGAAAGTGTCAAACCCTATTTCATCTATTAGTTCTATGCTTTGTTTTATAATTCGCTTACCCAAATCTGATGATTCAGGGTTTTTAATGTATATCGTTTCCTGTACCGATATTTTAAAATTTGATAGTAGCTTATCCATTAAGTTAGCTTGTTTCTATTGCAAATATAATAGTATTACTATCAATTATACAAATAAAAGCACACATATCTTTAAACGAAAACTGTTTTACAAACTTGGAATAGCTACAAAATTCGTTACAAATTTAGTAGCTCCCCACTTATACAGTAAGTTTAAGCAGATATAGATCAAATCCTTTAGCCCAAAAGTCTTTTTCGACTCTATCTAGTTTAAAACCCAACTTTTGATAAAATTTATAAACAAACTGTGACGTTCTAACAACAATATAGTTAGCAGATAAATTCTTCCGGATAAAATTTATTCTGTATAATGTAAGTTCACGACCAATCCCTTTACCTTGATAATCAGGATGAATCATACCCCAAGAAATACGAGCTACTCTTTCCTCTGGAAAATAATTAATCCCACCAGAACCAATTACCTTCGAATTGTCTTCAACAACAAAATAATCTTCAATTTCTGTATCAAGATAGGTAGAAAAATCTTCCTCCTCTTCTTTATC
>CAVYIL010000040.1:0-28379 GCA_963768325.1 uncultured Flavobacteriaceae bacterium
TGTCCGGTTGCTCCTGTATGACCAGTTTGTCCGGTTGCTCCTGTGTGTCCGGTTGCTCCTGTATGACCAGTTTGTCCGGTTGCTCCTGTGTGTCCTGTTGCTCCTGTGTGTCCGGTTGCTCCTGTATGACCAGTTTGTCCGGTTGCTCCTGTGTGTCCGGTTGCTCCTGTATGACCAGTTTGTCCGGTTGCTCCTGTGTGTCCTGTTGCTCCTGTATGACCAGTTTGTCCGGTTGCTCCTGTGTGTCCGGTTGCTCCTGTATGACCAGTTTGTCCTGTTGCTCCTGTATGACCAGTTTGTCCGGTTGCTCCTGTGTGTCCGGTTGCTCCTGTTGCTCCTGTATGACCAGTTTGTCCGGTTGCTCCTGTGTGTCCTGTTGCTCCTGTATGACCAGTTTGTCCTGTTGCTCCTGTGTGTCCGGTTGCTCCTGTATGACCAGTTTGTCCGGTTGCTCCTGTATGACCAGTTTGTCCGGTTGCTCCTGTTGCTCCAACTATGGTTCCAATATCAAAACTACCTCCTCCATGTGATAGTTTAACGATTGTTCCTTTTAGGTCTATTGTTTGAATTTCGTTTGTTGGATCTGGATCTGCGTCATCTACTAATGGTGTGAGGTCTACCGTGTTTCCATTTTGTAGTGTTAAAATATTTGTTATGGGATTAAAAGATAATGTCTGAATTTCGTTTGTTGGGTCTGGATCAAGATCTGTGGTATTTGCTAACGAAGATAAATCTATTGTACCTCCGTTTTGTAGTGTTAAGATATGTGTTATTGGATTGTATGATAATGATTGAATTTCGTTTGTTGGATCGGAATCTGCGTCATTTAGTAAGGATGTTAAATCTACAGTGCCTCCGTCCTCTAGTGTTAAGATATGTGTTACGGGATTGTATGATAGTAATTGGTCGTCGCTTACTACAGAGCTTAAATCGACAGTTCCTCCATTATCAAGTGTTAAGATATGTGTTATTGGATTATATGATAATGTTTGAATTTCATTTGTAGGGTCAGAATCTGCGTCATTTAGTAAGGATGTTAAATTGACAGTACCACCATTATCAAGTGTTAGGATATTGGTTATAGGGTTAAAAGAAAGCAATTGAATTTCGTTAGTTGGATCAGAATCTGCGTCATTTAATAATGATGTTAAGTCGACTGTACCTCCATCTTCTAGGGATAAAATATTTGTTATGGGGTTAAAAGATAATAGTTGATCGTCGCTTCCTCCTGCACTATTAAGATCAATTGTTGTTTGTACTCCATTTTCTGCAGTATATACATATATCCCGCCACCTAAATCTACAAGTGTTGAGATTGTTTCGTCAACGCTTCCGCCTCCGTGAGATAGTTTGAAGGTGTTATTTTTTTTATCTATTGTTTGAATTTCATTTGTTGGATCAGGGTCAGGATCGTTAACTAATGAGGTTAGATCAACAGCACCTCCGTCTTCAATGGTTAAGATGTTTGTTACAGGATTGAATGTTAATGTTTGATCATCGTTTCCATTACATAGACTAGTCCAGTTATTGTTGCTGAATTGAAAAACACAATGATGATTTATATTGAATACTAATGCTCCGTTTAAGGGACTCATGCTATTCATCTGTGCAGTGGTAACTCTGGTTAATACGAAGGCTCTATTTGTACTTTCTAATTCTATAAGTGAAGAGCTGTCTATTTGTTCAGGGTTATCACCAATTTTTATCTGTGCTTGTACAGCAGTTAATGATAAAAATGTGAATATGATTAAGAATAATTTAATCTTCATAATTTTTAAAAATTTGTGTTCATAAATCAGTACTTACGAATTTAACAGAAAGAAATAAGTATGTTATAGAAATCTTAAATAAATATTGATGCTAAAACATCAATATATATAATGGTATACCATTAATATATGCGTATTTAATGGTTTTTTAATGAAATTAATTGTTGCTACTAGTATAAAAAGTTTTTTTGTGTGAGCTAAAAATTATGTTTCGAATAAATAATTTTAAAAAATAATATTCTTAGTTGTGGGTGTGTTATATTTCTTTTTAAAGTTTGAGGTAAATGTGAGAATTGGGATTTGGATAGGGGTTGTGATAAAATAATTTTTGTTTGATACTTTTTGGGTAAAATAGAGGGGTTTTATACTATATGTTTTTGTAAAAATCCTAGTTAATAAAGTGGTTTATTTTTTAATTCGCTATAAAAAATATTCTTTTTTCCTATCTGCTTTAGATAAAAATAATCCATAGCGTTGCTATACTTAATTTTGCTCTATCGCATATATAAAAAAATAGGCAAGGACATATGACGATCCTTGCCTTCGGCTAAAGCGAATAACACACAAAAATTAAACTACTTAAACTACTTAACCTTCTTCTTTTATAAAGTGAAATTAATTCTAGCAAAAAGGAATCTTCCTGAATATCCAAATTGTGATGTTCTTCTAGAATATACAAATTGATCTCCTGATCTTCCGTCTGCCCTATTTTCGTCAGGATATATATCTAATAAATTATTTGCTCCGATTGTAATCTTAAGATTATCTATAATAGAGGTTGATATAGATAAATCTGTAACTATCTTACTACTATATATAGCATCATCACTAACCTTAGTTCCTGCTACTCTAGCATCTCCATTAAAGTCGTCAGGATCTGTTACTTCTCCAAAAAACACATTTCTTAGTAGTATATCCCATTTACCTACGGATAATGCATTAGTAAGGTTTAACTTAACTCTTGGTTGTCCTAATGTTAAGAAAGCCTCTTCTTGCGCATCAAAAAAGTCTCCACTTAATCCTGCCTTTGCAATTTTTTTAGGAACTCTAATACTTTCTACTTCTGTTTTAGAAAAAGTGGCAGATAGATCATTTTTTAAAGTGGTTTCTTCTCCTAAATGCGCATTATGAGAAATCACTACATCTAATCCTTTAGACTTGGTATCAATTGCATTAACAAAAAAACGAGCACTGGTTGCCTCTGCTTTTTCAAAAGCATCTATCAAATCCTTATCTCCACCATCTCCAAAACTACCACTGTATATAATTCTATCATCTATGTTGATCATGTATGCATCTGCAGTGAATGTAAAACTCTTAACTTTAGCTGTAAATCCAAAACTAAAACTGTTCGATGTTTCTTCTTTTAGTTTATCAATACCTATTAATGCTGCTGCTTGACTATCATTAGTAAAGGTACCTTGTTCAAAAGGTTTGTTATCTACAAAAACGGTACTTGTTCTGCTTAAAAATTGTTGGTGTAGTGATGGGGCTCTAAACCCTGAACTGTTAGCGCCTCTAAGTGAAAAATTCTCTGCAATTTTATACCTAGTTGCTATTTTATAATTAAAGGTACCTCCAAAATCTGAAAAGTTTTCATATCTACCTGCTACACTAACTAACCATTTTTCTGTTATATCTGCCTCAACATCAACATATCCAGCTATACTATTCCTGTATTTATCTACCTCATTTTTAGGGTCATATCCTCTAAAAACTTGTGCTCCTCCACCTAGTGGCGAACCTGTAAAATTATTTCTTACTAATAGATTATCGTCTGTATTACCTCTTACAATATCTCCATTTATATCATAACTAGAATATGAGGACTCCTCACCTGCTGTTATTGCATAATTTTCTACTTTTAACTCTGCCCCCATGGCAATATTTAGCCCTTTAAAAATGTCTTCATGAAATTTAGATAAATCTAAATTAGTAGTATTCTGTAAAAAACTAAGAGAACCAGCATCAAAGGTACGAGGAGTCGCTACTCCTAAAGTTCCATTACTAGAATTACCAACCGTTATCCCAAAAGTGTTAATTCCATAGGTGTTAGAAAAATCAATGTTCCAATCCTTAACTTTTCCTTTGATACCGATAGCTAATGATTTATCTACAATATCAGTTCCTATACTTGGTAAAAATCCATTGGGAAAAGCAGGTGTATTGGCTCTCCCGTCTCCCTGTGCTGGTCTTCTATAAAATCCTGATGCTAAGCCTTGTCTGTAACTAATTCCTCCAAATCCATAAATTTCGGAATCATCACTTAAAGGCAAAGACATATTAGCAAAGAATTTACCTTCTCTCAGCTTAGCAGTTCCTACTTTAAACCTAAAGTCGGTACGTGTTAATCCTCGAGCAGCTAATTCGCCTTCGTCTGCATCAAAATCTAATAATTTTCTAAAAGATGCTACATCTGCATCATTGTTCAGATTCAATCCTGCAATTTGGTCTTTTATAGCTTGATCCAAATATGTAATCCCTTGGGCTGCATTTTGATAATCTACCAAGTTCATTTTAGAAACATTTCCTCCGCTAGCTGCAAACACTCGTTCGGCTCCATGGTATCCTCTAAAAATATCGTCTTGATAATCTTTGTTACGCAATGCTGGTTCTCTAGTAGATAATGATCCTGTAAAGTTGATAAATCCACCTTTTTCTCCAATAGGTAATCCATAATTGGCATCAATCTTTACTTTTTCTCCATCGCTACCTCCATCAAACTGGTTAGAGTTTTTACTAAAGTTTGCTCCTGTTGTTAGTGTAAGGTCTAGTTTATTTGTAGCTTTTTTCAAAACAATATTGATTACACCAGCAATAGCATCCGAACCATATTGAGCAGCTGCTCCGTCTCTTAACACCTCTATTCTTTGTATTGCTGCTACAGGTATTGCATTCATATCTGTGCCTACACTACCTGCTCCTACAGTACCATTAACATTTACAAGCGATGTATTATGTCTTCTTTTACCATTTATTAATACGAGAACTTGATCAGGTCCTAATCCTCTTAAGGATGCTGGATCGATATGATCTGTGCCATCAGAAACGGTTTGTGTTTGTGATGTGAATGATGGTGCTACATAATTTAATATTTCATTTACAGATGCTTGCGGTCCCTGTGTCGCCATTTCGGTTATGTCTATAACATCTATAGGAACGGTAGTTTCTGTTGCTGTTCTACTGGGGTTTCTTGACCCTACAAGGACTACATCATCTAATTGTGCTGCTGCATCATTTAGTGATATAGTTACATGGGTTTTGCCAGTTACATCAATTTCTACAGTTTCAAATCCTATGTAGGATACTACCAAAATTCTGTTATCCTCAGGTACATTAATAGCGAAATTTCCGTCAAAATCCGTTTGCGCTCCAATGGTTGTTCCTTTAACTAATATATTAGCCCCTGGTAAAGGGTTGCCTTTAGAATCTTTTACAGTTCCATTTATTTCTTGAAAGGATTCTGCCTTAATCTTTTCTTCTTTTAAAATGGATTTTTTTAACACGACTTGCTTACCAATTATAGAATAGACGATATTAGTACTATCAAATAATTGGTGTAATACGGTTTCTAATGTTTCTTTTTTAACTTTTATAGACGCTGTTTGTTTTAGATTCACCTCCTCATTGATATAAAAGAATTTATAAGAAGTTTGATTCTTGATCTCTTCAATAATCTCAGATATTGGCGTTTTTTTAAAGTTTAGTATTATTTTCTCTTGTGAAAAGCCAGAAGTAGCCATCACTTGAAAAATTGAAAAAGAAAACAAAACTAAGGTCAACCTCATTTTTAATAATATTGATTTATACGCTAATTGTGAGTTTAGCGTAGATTTATCCTTTTTTTTCATAATTTTGAAAAGTTTGGTTGTTAATACTCATTTTTAAAATAATAATCAAACAGTAGGGGAAGTGTGCCAGCACTTCCTTTTTTTATTTACGGATTGATTGTAATGTTATTCCCATTTATCTCATATGTGAATTTTAAAGTTTCTGAAAATGTCTGGAGAATTTCTTGTATGTTTTCTACATCGAATTCTCCTGTAAATTTAGTTTCATTCAGTTTTTTATTATTGTTTAGAATTACCACGTTATATGCTCTTTCTATTCTTTTGTACACCTCAGAGAATGATTGATTATGTAAGGTGATCTTTTTATATATCCAAGAGGTATATCTATCCGTGTTTACTTTTTTCTGATCTAGTAAGCTTTTATTTTTACTAAATACTGCTTGATGACTCGGCATTAGCAGTAGTGTATTAGCTCTGTTATTTTGATCATTTACTTTTACAGAGCCTTCAACCAAAGTGGTTTTAATTGATTCTTCATCTGCATAAGAAGAAACATTAAATTGGGTTCCTAATACCTGCACATCAATTTCTTTAGTCTTGACAATAAATGGTTTTTCTTTATTGGTAGATACATCAAAAAATGCTTCCCCTTCTAGATATACTAATCGGGTCTTTTCTGATGCAATAAACTGTTGAGGAAATTTCAAGGTGCTGGCGGCATTAAGCCATACCTTAGTTCCATCTGAAAGGGTTAATTGTAATAATTCTCCTTTAGGGATTGAAACTTGCATGTATTTTAGTTCATTGGATTCATTTTTAGATCCAATCACTAAGGAATTGTTATTTTTTGATCCAATTATTTGTCCTGTAGCGGTTACTATTTCTTTTTTTTCTTTTAAATCTATAAAAGTAATGGTACCATCTGCTTGTGTAATTTTAATTTTATCTTTTGGTAATGTTATATCATTTTTTACTATTGTAGGCGTTGATTGAATTGTATTGTTTTCTCTTGTATTAAAATAATTCCACACTATAATAAGCCCTACGAAAATGGCTGCGTATTTAGAGTATTTATATAACGTTTTAAGATAATAAACCTTTGGTTTATTTTTCTTTAGTTTGTTTATGAAATTAACATATGCTATTTCTGGATTAATATCTATCCCTTCTTTTTCTAAATACCATTTTTTAACTTCTTCTCTAAAAAAAGTTTCATTCTTGATATCTTTAATTATCCATTTCCTAAGTTCTTCTCTTTCTGACTCAGAAATATCATTGTTAAGATACTTTGTTATTAGTGTTAAAAATATGATCATTATATATGTTTTACACTTATAAGATGCATAAAAACCATAAAATCCTTACTTTTAATTTATTTTTCTTACATTTAGACCTTGGAGTTTATGATGAGAAAGCAGAGAATTGACATAGAGTTAGCTATAATTAATGGTTTAATCGCTGGAGACCAAACCAGTTATAAATCCTTGTTTGATCGCTATTATCAATGGTTATGCAATTACCTTTATAAACTTTCTAATGATTCTTCTTTAGCGGAAGATTTAGTACAAAATGTGTTTTTAAAAATTTGGGAGAAGAGAGATTCTCTTCAAATTAACACTTCTTTAAAGAATTATTTATTTAAATCTTGCCATAATGAGTTTTTAATGCATCTTAGAAAACAGAAAAAAGAGTATGATACTCTCGATGTTATAAAAATGGAGGTTTTATTAGAGATGAATTCTGAAGAAGCAGAGAACGAATTAGAACAAAAATGGGTTGATCTAGAAAAATCTATTGATAAGTTACCTAAAAAATGTAAGGAAGTTTTTAAGCTTAGTCGGTTCGACCAAAAAAAGCATAAAGAAATTGCCTCTATTTTAGGTATATCAACCAAAACTGTAGAAGTACACATTAGCAAAGCTTTACGTTTTTTAAAAACGAATATTTCTAGTTTTTTTTAAAAAATTATAATTATCCTTCTTTTTCCTACTTCTTTGCCTCAATACTTCATTTAGATAAAAATTAACTTAATATATATTGTTTTTAACAACTTTTAACACTTGTAAGTAAATAAAACACTTATTAAATGATTAGGTTTGTTAAAAAATTTAAGATTATTAAACAAACTTTCAGTATTAAAGACCTCGAAAACCTTTGTGGCGTTAAGGCTCATACTATTCGAATTTGGGAAAAAAGATATAATATATTATCCCCAGACCGAACAAGTACTAATATTCGATCTTATGACCAAAAATCTCTTCAAAGATTACTTAATGTAACGTATCTCGTTAATAATGGTTTTAAAATTTCTAGAATTTCTAAACTAAATGAAAATGAAATTAATGAGTATGCTAAACAAATCGTTTCGAGTCATAGTTCTAAAAATAAGGCTATTAATTCTTTTAAAGTATCTATGTTTAATTATGACCTTAAATTGTTTTTAAAAATCTATGAACAACTTTCTGATAAAATGACCTTTGGTCAGATATTTTGCAATATATTTATTCCTCTGCTAACCGAAATAGGTTTATTATGGCAAACATCTACTATAAATTCTGCACATGAGCATTTTATAACTAATTTGATTAAACAAAAAGTTCTAGTTAATATTGATAGATTGCAGTTTGTAAAATCCTCTAAGACTTGTAAAGCTTTTATTTTGTTTTTACCAGAACAAGAAATCCATGAGTTAGGTTTATTATATGTGTATTATGAAATTTTATTAAGAGGGTATAAAACAATTTATTTAGGCTCTTCTATTCCTCTAAATAGCTTGACAAATATGTTAGATTTTCATGAGAGTATTGTTTTTGTATCCTATTTCACATTAAAACCAGATAAAAGCAAATTAGATGTATATTTAGCTGATTTTAATTCTCTAATTTGTTCGAAAAAAAAGTGTGAATTTTGGATTCTTGGTAAACAAATTACAGGAAATCTAGAAAATAATTATCCCCACTATCATTTTTATGGTTCAATTAAAGAATTAATAACTAAGCTCTAAGTTAAAATTAGTTCTATATGAAGCCGTTTAACGTTTTTTTCAATTCGCTATAAAAATGTTCTTTTTTACTAAATTTTCGTCTTTTTATTACCTCGTAGTGCTGCTATGAAATGCAAAAAACACCTCAATTGAGTAAGAAATAACTATTTTTCGCCAGAATCAAAAAAGTTTAAACCACTTCTATTTATAGAATAGTATTGGTGGTTATTCTATAAGTAATTTATCAATTGCCTCTCTTACTGTTTGACTGTTCCAATTAGCAGCACCAACTTTATCTATAATTATATTCCCTTTTTTATCAATCAAATACGTAGTTGGTAATGTTTTTCCGTTAAAAGGTTTTGGTGTTTCTGATAACGACCTATATATCGGGTAATTATAGTTTTTATCCTTCATAAACTTGTTTAACTCAGGGTCGTCATCCATTGTTATAAAAAGAAACATTATTTTATCCTTATAGTCATCATATAGTTTCTGCAAAGAAGGCATTTCTGCAATACAGGGCGGACACCATGTTGCCCAATAATTAATCAAGATTACTTTTCCCTTAGCTGTATCAAAATTAATATTTTGTGTATTTACCCCATGAAGTTTCCAAGTATATGTTTCTACCTGTTCTTGCTCATTAACCTCAACAAGCGATGGACTAAATGTAAAAATTCTTGTTAGAAATATTTGCATCATCCCTCTTGTATTCGGTATAAAAAACAATGCTAAAACAATTACAAATGCCAAGTTATATATCTTCTTTCTGTTTAACTTCATATCCTCTTTTTTTTGAAAAATACTTTTATTTAGCAAATGTATTATAATTATGCTGTGTTTTCTTTTTTTAGGTTATTAGGATATCCTGAAGTAGAAATAAATAGTTAACTTTTCTATTATATATTTACGATAGAGAGAAATCGAGAAATGAATATTGAAAAACTTGAATCCTATGAAATTAGTTTATAGATTTAATCCTAATGTAAGCATGAAGTTATTTCTGTAGTTATCAATTATCGCAGCATTATTAAAGCTTGTGTCTTCATAAAGTCGATGAATTCTTTTCTGTTTGGTTAATTCATATGCAAAGTCTAATATAAACTTCCCAAAATTATAACCTACACCAAGAGAGTATCCTGTTTTATTTCCAATGCTTTCTTTATTTTTATATGGACTTTCTTCAAATTGAAATCCTCCCCTAAAACTCCATTTTTCTTTTCTATATTCTCCACCTATACGTATCGTTGAAGAGCCTTGTAAAAAATTTTCAATATTTTCATTTTGGTGCGTAAAAGCATTATCATTGTCAGAACTAAATTTAGCTGTAGAATAATCTTTATAAGAATAATCTGCACTTATTAATCCTGATTGCCCAAATAAAACTGCAAAACTTCCTGTAAATTTAGCTGGAGTTCGTAATTGATATTTTGGGTAACTATTTATTACTCCTGTATCCACAAAGGCTATACCTTCTTGATCGCTAGTAGTTTCTATACGTTGTGTTGTTCTTTCTATTATTGTATACCATGTTGGTAGTTCTAAAGAGGTTCCGACTCTAAACATTTTTGAGATTTTAGCAATTCCTCCTATCTGAGCAGAAATTCCACTACCAGTTACAGATAGTCTATTTATAAAGATTACTTCATTGGTAATGCTACCTATATTATTATTTCCTTCGTAGAAATCACTAGTTCTGTCATAACTTATAAAGTGAGTGTTTAAGTTAATCCCTACAAAAAAATCATTATCTATTTGTACGGCTGCATTAGCGGTAAATTTACCATTCAATCCAGTAGCCTCTAGTCTATATTCTTGATCAAAATCCCCCGAGGCTATACTAGATGTATATTCTGTATTGCCTAAATCATCTAAATCCTTTGGCTCTATAATAAAGGATTGGTATCCTAAAAAAGCTTGTTGTACACTATACCCTTCTGTCTCTCCTAAATATTTATATAAATCACGAACATTTTCGTCTGATTTTGTTTTTAGCAAATCAAGAGGAACTCCTTGTGCATGAGATAAAAAATATTCGGAAATAGATTTATCGCTTCTTCCTACTGCAAGTAAATTATCTTTATTATCAGCTGTTTGACCATATGCTATACCAAATGACATTCTGTTAAAGCTAGAAGATTCGTCATTATTATTAAAAACAAAAACGGCACCAAGTTGATTAAAATTTTGATTTGCTAATGTTTTATTAACGGAACCATTAAAATATGTTGCATCATTGCTGTTTCTAGTAGTAGAAAGTGTCACAGATCCATAAGAATTAAGAAATACCGCAGAACCTGCTGGATTGATCTGGATAGATGATAAGTCTCCTCCTAAAGCTCCAAAAGCTCCACTCATAGACATAAATCTTGCTGTCCCTTCTATGTTTTGCCGAGAATATCGTACTGCATCGGTATGGTTTTGTGCGCTTAAGATAGCTGTAAATAATATACTAATATATAATAGTGTTTTTTTCATATCATATAAGCTTTATTTAGATCACTTTTAGAGGTTAAAGTACAACAATAATTATACCATCACAAAAATATAGTTTTTTTACAAGTTTATTTTAATACTAAAAGTTTCTAATCTTCTTATATTTTTCCCTAGGTATAAAAAATTAAATTATTTTTGAATTTCAATCAATGTTATACCATTTTTCTTATGAATTTACTGTAAAATAAAATCTCTTATTTTTTAATATATGCGATAGAGAAAAATCAAGCATAGTAGCGCTACGGTTTATTTTTATCTGGAAGCAGATAGGAAAAAAGAATATTTTATTGCAGTAAATTCATAAGAAAAATGGTATTATAACTATTTTATAAACTCAGATAAGAAAAACGGTATTAATTAAAACCCTCTGTAGTAATTTCATAATACTTTTGATATTGTTCTTTAGTCAATATCTTTCTAAGCTCATCTTCAAGTGTATTTCCTTTACTAATACTAGGTTGCTCACCAGACTTTATTAGTCTTTCTCGCTCTTTAAACATTGTAAGGATTTCTTTTTCCTGATCCGTAGATAAACCTAACATCTTAGTAATTTCTTCTGTATATTTCTCAGGAGCATCAGAAGATATACTTGTTTGCTCTACTGTAGCGGTTTCACTCTGAGCAACTATTTTACCAGATGTCATAAATAACAATCCAATAAAAAGGATTAATAGGATTTTGTTCATATTGGAGTTTCTTAATTAATTTTTTATTCGAGCAAAAATACATTTTTATTTATAAGACAAATCTAAATATACAGGTATAATACTATTTTTCTTATAAATTTACCGCAAAATAAAAATAGCAAAAGCTTCTGTTTGAATATCAAAATGTTTTGATGCCTATATTTTAGAATGTTTTCAATGATTGTTATAAATTTGAAAATAGAGCTTAAAAAACACCTCTTTTTATTCTTTAAGATTCTACTTTATTTTTATAATATTGATATAATTCTACAGAAGAAGCACCCATTTTTTTTCGCAAATGAATGTTTAGAAAATGATATTGCAATCTCCAAACACCCATCTCTTGATAGCGCCTAGCCGATGTTATTATTTTTTCTGGGAGAACTACATATTGATTTATCCTATAAAGTCTTTCTATAAGATCATTATCTTCATAAACTATAAATGATTCATCATAACCGCCAATTTGATCAAAAAGAGAAGCTGTTATAAATTGGCTTTGGTCTCCTCCCCTACATCTTTTATTATTAAATCTAGTTAACCACCCTACAAAACGTAACCATAAATGATTGGAATCAAATTTCATGCGAAAACATCCAGCCTTATTTCCTTCTTTTACCGATTGGATTATATATTGGTCATATTTTTTTGGAGGAAAAGAATCGGCATGAAGAAAATATAATATTTCACCACTTGCTACTGTTGCTCCAACATTCAATTGTTTTGCTCTTCCTTTTTCTGAAAATATAAGTTTAGTGTTTTTTCTATATCTAATAGAAAAGTCCTCTACAATCTTTTGAGATCCATCTGTACTGCCTCCGTCTATAACAAGAATTTCTTGAATATGATCCTCATTTGCAACACTATTGATCAAATGTAATAACAAGTTGCTTATTGTAATTGCCTCATTAAGAATCGGAATAATAATAGATATTTTCAATTTCTAGTTTTTAAATAGATTGTAAAGTTACTTTTCATTTAATCTCCAATCATAGTCTTTATATCCTTTTTTTGGTTGGTTATCAATTTTTACTTTAGAATATTTATTTATAAAATCCGAAACGGTTTTTCCTTCAGTTTTAAAATCATTTTTAAACCAAGTAAATATTTTAGAAATGCTTATCTCTGTTTTGGTTATTATATTTCGATTGGGGTCATTTATAAAGTTTTTTGTTTGGGTATCTAACCTTTCGTTTATTGTTTGGCTTGTATATGCCATATTACTTAGTAATGGACAGGAAAATGAAGCGCAATTGATAGCAAAGTGAATTCTAGGTTCTTCTAACTTTCTAAGTATTTTATGCTCTATATCATTAAGACTATACTTTTTCTTGTTGATCACTATAAATTTATCCCCCCAAGGGTTCTTTATATTTTTTATACTTTTAATGGGATAATTATCGATAATTAGTTTTACAGTATAAGCATTATAGGCATTTATCCAATATGCTAATTTTTCTTCTTTACTCCATAATTCGGTAGGTGTATTATTAGAAAGTAATAAAAAATATTCGCCTAGTTTTAAGCTGTCTTTTTTAAATCCTTTATAATTCACTAATCCATCATCAGACACGTTTTCTTTTAATATCTGATCCCATAAAGAATGATCTATCTTTGATTGGGCATTAGCAGATAAAATGTTTACAAAAATTACAAATATCAATAAGATTCTTATTACCACCATATGCTTAATTTAATGTATGTTTTTTGCTAAAAAAATAGTATTCAGTGCTCTATTTCTTAATGTCCAAAATCAATGCCAAAAAAAACACTCTTACACTTGATATTGTTTATTACTACCAACTACCTCTACATAAGATTAAATAGAGGTTCTTTGATCGATTTTTTTTCTAGCAACATCCACCACCATCATAATGGTAGGTAGAGTCACTAATATAGATATCCTCTCTTTTTAATTCGGTCAACGCTTTAGCTGTTTTATCACATATAGCAATCGGCTGATTTTTTAATAATATATGTCCTTTTTTATCGTCTAAATAATCTTTTTCTCCATAATATATTGCTGCTTTACCTGTAAACACACAAGGACCATCATCAGGCATTGGGTCTTTAATAGCGGCTACTTCGATAGATTCTATAAAAATCAATTGATCCGTATCATATTGTTTTGGATCTAGAATTCGATATGGTTTACGCGCTCTAATTTCGATTGTTCCAAAACCTACATCTGTGAGTGCTTTTACATACTCTGTAATTGGTAAGCTTCCGCTAAGACAAAGTGCTCTTAGTCGTTCATCATTTCGTAAATTATCATTAATAGGCTGCTCACAGGTAGGGTCACTCATTACAAGTCTACCATGAGGTTTTAATACGCGATACATTTCTTGGACTGCTTTTTTTAACTCTTCTGCTTTAAAAATATTAAACAAACAATTCTGAGCAGCTACATCAATACTATTACTTTCTACAGGAAGGTTTAAGGCATCTCCAGATCTTAGGTCTACAAACTCACTCTTAAACCATTCATTTTGTTTTTCGGCTTCCTTAAAATTTTCGCGAGAGGCTTCTAGCATTTCATCAACTATATCTACACCTATCACACCCTTTTTTTGACGAGAAAAATAGGAAAACTGAAGCAACTCCATTCCTCCTCCTACTCCTACATATAGAATCCTTGGACTGTTGGTTAGATCTCGAGCATGCACTGTGCTTCCGCAGCCATAATTCATCTCTTGCATGATCTTAGGGATTTTTAAGCCTGGTAATTCCCAAATAGGATTAGTAGTACAACATAATCCCACATCTGGGGTTAGTGCTGCTTTTTTATATACCTCGTGGGTGGTCTTTAAATAACTCATGTGTTCTCTTTTTTGCATATCCTAGGGATCCTATTGAATTTGTCGAATTAATATTTAAATACTTTCAAATAACAATTATAAGGATTGTATTAAGTGTTTAAATAAAGAAATCATTTGTGGCTCAGCCTTTGCTGCGATCGCTATAATTTCATCGATATTTACTGGTTTTAAGTGTTCTGGGTCGCACTCGTCAGTCAAAACCGATACGGCAGCTACTTTTAGATCGAGGTGATTTGCTACAATAACCTCTGGCACAGTACTCATGCCTACTGCATCTGCTCCTATTAATTTTAAATACCGATATTCTGCTCTAGTCTCTAATTGTGGTCCTATAACAGAAGCGTATACTCCCTTATGTAGATTTATTTTATGTTCTTTAGCTAAAGATATTAATTTTGTATTAATCTCAGGATCATATGGCGCACTCATATCCGTAAATCGAGTACCTAGTTTTTCTACGCCAATAAATGCTAAAGGAGAACCTCCCTGAAGGTTAATGTGATCATCAATTAGCATTAAATCTCCTTTTTTGAAGTCTAAATTAACTGCGCCCGATGCATTAGATACTAATAGTGTGCTAACACCAAGCTGTTTCATTATACGTACTGGATACGTCACATCCTGAAATGTGTAACCTTCATATAAGTGAAACCGCCCTTGCATAATGATGACTGTTTTGCCTTCTAATTTTCCATAAATTAATTTTCCTTTATGAAATTCTACTGTTGCTGTGGGAAAATTTGGTATATGATTATAACTTACCTCTTTGATCACCTCAACTTCATTTATTAATTGCCCTAGTCCAGTGCCTAAAATTATTCCTATTTCTGGATTTACAAATCCTTTTTCTAGTAAATATTCTGTTGTTTCTTCTATGTATTTAATCATTATCCTTTGTTTAAAAACTTATCGAAAACTCTAATATTTTTAATATCATCGTAGTAATCAATATCATTTCGTTCTTCTAATAATTTTATCTTTTTATCGCTAATCTCTTTTAATGTCTCTTGGAGTACTGTTTTAGTTCCCCAAGTTTTATTTTTAAAGATTTGTGAATTTAAGGATTTCATTCCTAATAGATAGTATCCACCATCTATTGCGGGTCCTATTACGTAGTCATTTTTTTCTAACATTTTGAATGCGTATTCTATGTCTTTTTGACTTAAATCATGCATATCGCTACCTATTATTACAATGTTTTGATACCCGTTTTTAAACCCTTCTTCAAAAGCATTATTCATTCTGTCTCCTAAATCATCTCCTTTTTGTTCTTTTTTAGCATACAAATTGTTACCCCATAGATCATTTAACGAGATGTTTTCAGAGTAATAAACTTCTTTATTTAGGTTGAGCTTTTCTGTAATAGCCACAGTATGTTTTAAAAGAAAAGTATATATATCCAGAGCCGCCTGATTCCCCACAATTGCAGCCAAACGAGTTTTACATTTCCCTAATTCAGGATTTCTTGTAAAAATTAATAATAGATTTTTAGATTTTTGATTCAAAGTTGATTTTGTTTTAGATACTTAGTACAAAAATAAATTTTGAAGTGGTTTAACCTTTTTAATATATTTTTATTCCTTTTAGTAACCATTCCTCCCATTTTTTAGAAAAAACATGGATTTTTTCTGTTTCTACCCCAGTAGTATCAACCACAGGAAAATCTTTGTTTTTCCATTCAAAAATTCCTCCATAAAGATTATAAATAGATGTATAACCTGCTTTTTTTAACTTTTTGGATATAACTTCTGAGCGTATTCCTAAACTGCAATAGACAACTATCGTTCTGTCTTTAGGTAGGTTTTTGTTAATTATCGTATCTATCCTAAAAAACTTATACCCTATTGGTATTGCATTTTTTATATGACTCACTTTATATTCAATTTGTTCTCTAGCGTCTAGCAGAATTACTTTATCTATACTATCTTTTAATTTTTCGGCTTTTATATATGGTATGCTTTCATCATTATAATATTGAAGCAATTGATCTAATGTTTTTTGAGCATTAATTGCTGTCGAAAAAATAAATAGTATAAAAAATATATGCTTTTTTTTTACCTGATTCATATAGTATTATGCTACTGTTCCTTGACAACTACTACCCGACCCAGCTGTACAACCATAACAATGTTGGGATATGATTATATTTCTATTTTGGAGTACTTCCTCATTATATTGGCTAACATGTTTTATCTTACTATCTACTTTGAGTCCAAGCATTTGATTAAAATCACAATCATACAGCCACCCATCCCAACTGATGGATATGGTATTTGTACACATAACATTAGCAACTGCTTTGGGGTTATACGCATCAACTAAAGCATACATATAATCCTCGTAGTTTTCTGAGGCTATTAAGTAGTCTAAAAACCTACTAATTGGCAAATTGGTAATTGCAAAAAGGTTATGAAATTGTATTCCAAAATCTGCTAATAAAGCTTTTTTAAAATCTTTTTCCATAGCATTTTGATCACTTGGCAAAAATGCTCCAGACGGATTGTACACCAAATCTAGTTTTAGATTACTATCAGGCATACCATACCCTCTTTCATTTAATTCCTGAAGTGCTTTTATAGACAGATCAAAAACTCCATTTCCTCTTTGTTTGTCCGTTTTTCCTCTTGTCCAATGAGGCATCGAAGAAACCACGTGTACATTATGCTCTTTAAAAAAATCTGGTAAATCAAAGTATTTTTTATTCGCTCTAATAATGGTAAGATTACTTCTTACAATAAAATCTTTAATTCCTGCTTTGCTAGCCTGCTCTACAAACCATCTAAAATTTGGATTCATTTCTGGGGCTCCCCCTGTTAGATCTAGAGTGTGGGCTCCCGTATTTTTAATAACCTCTAAACAGAGTTGCATGGTTTCTTTAGTCATAATCTCTTTGCGATCTGGTCCGGCATCGACATGACAATGCTCGCAAACTTGATTACACATATAGCCAACATTAATCTGTAAGATTTCTAGTTTTTTAGGGCGTAAAGGAAAATGCCCAACTTCTGCAATTTTATCTTTGAATTTTGGCAATTCACCATTCTCAAAAATCCCATTATTTAGAATTTCCAATTGTCTATCAGCGTTTGCTAACTCGTCATTTCTCTTTTTCAAAGACTTTATAGCCATACAATAAATTAAAGTTTATATAATTTACAAAATTCTAGCAGTATGCCAAATTTTGTTTTGGATCAGGAGAAACAACCTAACATCTCTAAAAAAAGCTTTCCTACATGGATAACTTTTCATATTTATTCATCATCTGAACCCCATGAACTAAAGTTGCTCCACTTTCTATAGCTGCTCCAGCATGTATTGCCTCCATCATTTCTGCTTTAGTTATACCACGCTGCAAACCATCTTTAGTATAAGCATCTATACAGTATGGACATTTTACCACATGGGATACAGCAAGGGCTATTAATGATTTTTCTCGAGCGGTCAAAGCTCCTTCTTCAAAAACCTTCCCATAATAATCGAAAAACTTATTTCCTAATTCTTCGCTCCATTCTGTAATTTTTCCGAATTTTCTTAAATCCGCTGGATCATAATATGATTTTGACATCTATTTTACTGCTTTTTTAGTTACAGACATATACACTATGTCGTTTGTACTATAATTAAACTTACAAATAAATTAATATTTTATTTTCGAAAATTACAAAATCCTTATTATAAATATCCTTTTAAAAAACTAAAAAAGGTTTTTAAAAAAAAGTCTTGTTGACATAGACTATAATTTAAAACATGAAACAATACGGATAGAATGATATATTATTAGTAGACCACGTTTTTTTTAATAAAAGAATAGAAATTAACTTTTTTGATTCTGTCAAAAAAGAACATTTTTAAAACTAATTGAAAAAAGTTTAAACCACCTCATGCATAAAAATGAAACAAAGTAAAGTTACTAATTAAGAAAAAAGATTACTTTTGACCTTATAAATATTTTGATTAATAGTCATATCTCTCTTAAAATGAGAAGTCAAAATTGTCGTCATGAGAAAAAAAGTTACACTTAAACAGCTTGCCAAAGAATTAAATTTATCTATTTCTACTATTTCAAAATCATTAAAAAACGATCCGGAAATAAGCCAAAAAACCATAAATAGAGTACACGAATTAGCTGGTTTTTATAACTATAAGCCAAACGCGCTTGCTGTTAGTTTAAAAAATAATAGAACCATGACTATTGGTGTTATATTACCCGAAATTCTTAACCATTTTTTTGCTAAAGTTCTTTTTGGTATCGAAAAAGAGGCTTCTAAAAATGGGTATAAAATAGTTACTTGTATAACCAATGAATCATACCAAAAAGAAGTTTCTTATATAGAAATGCTAAATCATAGCAGTGTGGATGGTTTTATCGTATCATTAAGTCAAGAAACACAATCTATTAATAATCTTGATCACTTCAGAAACCTAAAAAAAGAAGGAATACCTATCGTAATGTTTGATCGTGTAAATGACGAAATAGATTGTGATAAAGTTATCGTAGATGACAAACACGCTTCTAAATCAGCCGTGGAACATTTGATAAAAACAGGATGTAAAAAAATCGCCATAATCTCAACTATCTTTAACATTAGTGTTGGTAAACTAAGATTAGAAGGCGCTAAAGAAGCCGTGGCAGATCATTATGATACCTCTTTGATAGAATTCGCAATAAAAGATATTGAAAACGATGAATCTGATGTAGAGACTTTTCTTAAAAACAATGCTATAGATGCCGTATTAGGATTAGATGAAACTGCTACTGCTATAACCATAAATATGTCTAGAAAATTAGGTTTTGAAGTCCCAAAAGATATTTCGATAATCGGATTTACAGATGGTTTATTGTCCAAACATTCATATCCTAAGCTTAGTACCGTATCCCAGCACGCTGAAAACCTAGGCTCTAGAGCTGCTTCCATACTAATAGACAGATTAATGAATTTTTCTGATGATAATTATATATCTAAAACCGAAATAGTAAAAACATCATTGATTCTAAAAGATTCTACTTATTAAATTATAATGGTCAATTATTAGACAGCTGCTATACACTTAACTCCTTTTTCCTCACGAATTTTACTGCAAAAGAAAATGGTATACGTTATAATTAATATCTTGTCTATTTATTTTATGATGTAAGTTCCTCTTTATGTTTTCGTCTAATGAGTAATAAAATTACTTATTATGTTGTTTTCTATATACGCACCTCTGATTACTATTTCTTTTATGGTAAACCTACTTTTCTCACAAAAAGAATACTTCAAAACATATTATCCTGATGGCACTTTGAAATCTGAAGGTTGGAATTCTGACAATAGTAAAATCGATTTTTGGAGGTTTTATTATCCCAATGGAAATGTTCTCAAAGAAGGGCATTATAAGGATAATAAAAAAAACGGATACTGGTTGTTTTTTTCTTCAGAAAAAGAAATAAAGAAAGAAGGACATTATGTAAATGATAAAGCAGAAAAATGGTGGGTTTTTTATAATTTTGCAACCAATATAACTAGAAAATATCAATACAAAAAAAATAAAAAAAATGGATACTGTTTAGTGTATAAAAAAAATAAACTTTTCAAAGCAGAAAAATATGTCGAGAATCAAAAAACAGGAGAATGGACTTCCGTTTCGAGTTTTAAAAAAGATAATCCCTATCCTTTTTTTTAAATGAAGCATATAATAAGGGTTATAATACCCGCATATAACGAAGCTGACTCTATTGGTTTAGTAATTAAGGAAATTCCTAATTTTGTAGAAGAAATCATTGTGGTAAGCAACAATTCAACTGACAATACGGAATCTGTTGCTAAACTAGCGGGAGCAACTGTGCTAAGAGAAGAACAAATGGGATATGGTTATGCCTGCCTTAGAGGTATTAATTATATTAAATCTCAGGACACTAAAACGGATATTCTTGTTTTTATAGATGGAGACTATAGTGATTATCCCGAAGAATTAACTAATATTGTTGCTCCAATTATAGATAATGATATTGATTTAGTTATTGGTTCTAGAGATAAAAAAATTCGTGAATCTGGTTCTATGACTACTCCTCAGGTTTTTGGGAATTGGCTAGCCACCAATCTAATGAAACTTTTTTTTGGGGCAAAATTCACTGATTTAGGACCTTTTAGAGCAATTAAGTTTAACAAACTATTAGCCCTAGATATGCAAGATAAGACCTATGGTTGGACAATCGAAATGCAATTAAAAGCATTGAAGAAAAACTACACCTATACAGAAGTGATGGTTCCATATAAAAAGAGAATAGGAGTGTCTAAAGTTTCTGGAACCGTAAAAGGTGCTATATTTGCAGGCGTTAAAATATTAAGTTGGATTTTTAAATATAGTTTTTTATAATGGATATAGCCATTATCATAATTTATTCATTAGCCTTGCTAGTGATTTTTTTATATAGCTTGGTACAGTTAAATTTGCTTTTTAATTACCTTAAATCGCAAAAACGAGTAGACCAATCTCCCGTTTTTGATTTTTCTAAAGAAGAAGAAATTCCATTTGTTACGATACAGCTCCCTGTGTTTAATGAAATGTATGTTATGGAACGTTTGTTAGATAACATAGCTTTATTAGAGTACCCTAAAGATAAACTTGAAATCCAAGTATTAGATGACTCTACAGATGAATCTGTTATTTCTACAGCGGCACAGATAGATAGATTACAAAAAAAGAACCTAAATATTCAGCACATCTGTAGAAAGGATCGAACTGGATTTAAAGCTGGTGCCTTAAAAGAAGGTCTACATACTGCAAAAGGTGAATTTATTGCCATCTTTGATGCCGATTTTCTTCCTAAAAAAGATTGGTTATTACTGACTATACCTTATTTTAAGGATAAAAATATCGGAGTGGTACAAACTCGCTGGGGGCACATTAATAGAGATTATTCCGTACTTACCAAAATTCAGGCTTTTGCTTTAGATTTCCATTTTACGATGGAACAAGTGGGTCGAAATTATAAAAACCATTTTATTAATTTTAATGGCACTGCTGGTGTTTGGAGAAAAAAATGTATAGAAGATGCAGGAAACTGGCAGGGAGATACATTGACAGAAGATTTAGACCTAAGCTATAGAGCACAATTAAAAAAATGGAAATTTAAGTATCTAGAGGAAGTGGAAACTCCAGCAGAATTACCTGTAATAATTAGTGCTGCTCGCTCTCAACAATTTAGATGGAATAAAGGCGCAGCCGAAAATTTTCAAAAATTATTCGGTAAAATGATAATGGATAAAACTGTTCCTTTCAAAACTAAATTTCATAGTTTTTTTCATTTACTAAATAGCAGCATGTTTCTTTTAGTATTATTGGTTGCTATACTAAGTGTACCCATAATGTATATTAAGAGTAGTCACCCGATCCTTAGTTGGTATTTTAATTTAATTGCATTTTTTGCCATAAGTACCGTAATATTTTTTATATGTTACTGGTATACTTTCAAAAAGATACATGGAAAAGGGTTTTGGAACTTCATAGAATACGTAAAATTGTTTTTTACTTTCTTCTCTATTGCTATGGGATTCTCTGTACATAACTCTAGAGCTGTTTTAGAGGGTCATTTTGGAAAAAAGAGCGAGTTTGTTAGAACTCCTAAGTTCAATATCAATTCCATAAAAGATTCTTGGAAAGGAAATAAATACATTAATAAAAACATATCAGGAAATACTATTATCGAAGCTTTACTAGTAGGCTATTTTGGCTTTGCCATGTATAGCGCCTTCAAACTTCAGGATTTTGGATTGTTCCTATTTCATATTATGCTATTTCTTGGTTTTGGTTTTGTATTTTTTAAATCTGTTACTTCTAAAATGTGATCCCAAAATATTGGAAATATAACCGATTGTCTATATTTCTAATACCCCTATGCGCAATATTATATTGGTGTTTTGCTTACCAGCTAGAGCGTTCTGATTTTACCAGAATGATTACGCTATGGGTAGCTTTATTCTATGTTTCTTACAAAATTATTCAACTTAATAAAACCAATGAGAAACTGTTAGCCGGTATAGCTTTAGGGTTTAGAATTATATTTCTACTCGCCATACCAAACTTATCACAAGATTTTTATCGATTTATATGGGATGGACGAATTTTACTAGAAGGTTTAAATCCTTATTTATCACTTCCAGAAAATTGGATTCGTGCTGGTAATACTCCTATTGAGCAAGCTCAAATACTCTATTCTGGTATGGGAACTCTAAACGGGAGTCACTACACCAATTACCCACCAATTAGTCAGCTATGTTATTTTATTAGTGCTTTACTAGCTAGTAAAAGCATATTAGGATCCGTAATAGTGTTAAGAATATTAATTATTACCGCTGATATAGGTATATTCTTTTTCGGAAGAAAATTATTAATTGCATTAAACCTCTCTAAAGAAAGAATCTTTTGGTACCTTCTTAATCCTTTTATCATTATTGAATTAACTGGTAATCTTCATTTTGAAGCTATAATGATATTTTTTGTTATCTGGTCTTTGTATCTTTTACAAAAAGGATATTGGTATTGGGCAGGTATTACTCTAGCTCTTTCAATTTCTGTAAAATTAATTCCTTTATTGTTTTTACCTTTATTTTTTCAACTATTCATGCTTAACTATAAAAATAAGTTCGGCAAACACTATTTAATCAATAAGCTGTTTAGGTTAATTATTTTTTATTTAATTGTTATTCTGTCAACACTTCTGTTATTTGCCCCCTTTTTATCCTCTGAGTTTGTTGCTAATTATAATAAAACCATTACACTATGGTTTCAGACTTTCGAGTTTAATGCTAGTATTTACTATATTATTCGTTGGATTGGATATAAAATAGTTGGATGGAACATTATCGAAACCGCTGGCAAAATACTGCCTATACTAGTAATTTTGATACTCTTATTATTAACTTTCTTTAGAAAAAATAAAAATTATATAGAACTAATAACAGCTATGACCATAGGTATTAGCTGCTATTATTTTCTTTCTACTACCATACATCCTTGGTATATCGCAGTGCCCTTGTTTCTTTCTGTTTTTACAAGATATAAATTCGCTATTGTATGGTCTTTTGCCAGTATACTAAGTTACACAGCGTATATACACCCTGATTTTAAAGAAAATTTAACGATGGTAGCCTTAGAATATATTCTAGTAATAGGTGTTCTTATCTTAGAAATCACAAAAAACACTAACCTTTCTAATCTTAAACCCTTTATACCTTTAAAAAAAGGATAGAGATTACATTATTCTTAAATTAATAACTTCTTGTTCTGTCAATTTGCGCCAATTCCCTCGTGGTAAATCTTTTTTGGTAAGTCCCGCAAAAATAACTCGATCTAGTTTTACCACTCCATAATTAAGATGCTCGAATAATTTGTTAATGATTCCATTTTTAGAAGATTTTAATTGAATTCCTACTTCTTTTTTTGAAGAACCTTCTACATAAGAAATCTCATCTACTTGGATAAATCCATCCTCTAGTTTAATACCTTTTTCTATTTTTTGAAAATCCTCAAACTTTAGATTGCGATCTAATTCTACATGATAAATTTTACGCACCCCACTTTTATAATGCGTTAGTTTTTTTTCTAAATCTATATCATTAGTAAAAAGCAATAACCCTGTAGTATTACGCTCTAATCTACCCACTGGTTGTAATAGGTTCTTAGAAGCATTAGCAACCAACTCCATCACTGTTTTTGTTTTTTCTGGACTAGTACTAGTCACAAAGCCTTTAGGCTTATTAAGCAATATGTATTCTTTTTTATAAGGAGTAATCAATCGCCCATCAAATTTAACCTCATCCGTTAACTTTACTTTATATCCCATTTCAGTTACAGGCTTTCCATTAACCCACACACTACCTGTTTCTATATATAAGTCTGCCTCTCTTCTAGAACAAACTCCAGAATTAGCTACATATCTATTTAGTCTCATTTCATTAGACTCTACAATTTTCCTAGGCGACACATCTGTTTTTTTTACTGGTGCATTTCCTCGTGCAAATGATTTTCCTTTTGCATTTCCGCCTTGTCTTCCACTACCTTTTCCTTTATTGGAATTATCTCCTCGACTCATACCTTTAATTTTGTGCAAAGATAGTTTTTTCCTACTTAGGTTTAATAGCACTACCCAAAAATGGTTTACAGATAAAAAATATAACCACAATAACAAAAAACTGACTTAAGGAAAAACCACAACATAACATTTTAATAATATAACAGCAGTATCATACGAACAAACAATCCCTTGTGTTTTGAACTAATATTTAAGGATTCAATAACTAACTGATTCTTTTATTTCCGAATGCATATAACCAAAGGTTTAAAAATCGCATTATAATAAGCTTAACCATTTGGTAACACTTAGGTTATTTAACACAATAGAAACACCAAAGTAACATTACCTTAATACTAAAAGTTTCAACGTCCTGATATTCGAATCTAAATTTGCCTAACAAAATTTTAAAAAAACCAATCTTAAAACCTAATTAAACTACACAAAATGAAAAAGTTAAAAGTATTAGTGATTATTGCAATTTTAGGGTCAACTCATATTTTTGCACTAGAAAATAATACAAAAATGTCTCCTGAAAAGTCACTTAGAGAAATAATCGAAACACTTTTAGAAAGTCCTGAAATAGTGTTATATCAAAAAGAGGTTAAAACTCTTGTGAAATTTTCATTAAATACTAAAGGAGAGATTATAATATTAAATATAGATTCTAAAGATGAATCCGTTATCAATTATGTGAAATCTAGATTAGATCACAAAAAAGTGAATAAATTTAATGCTAAAGGTAAAAATAAAGTATTTATACTTCCTTTAAAAATTATGGTTCAATAACCCTATAACAATCATAGAATACACTTCATAAAACAAGGCTATATCATTTGATATAGCCTTGTTTATTTATAGACTTGTTCCTAACAATATTCATAAGAAAAATGGTATAAAGTAGTTCCTTTTAAAATATTCTATGCATAGTTAACTAATTATTTTTATTCAATTATTCAATTAATATATTGAATAATTGAATAAAAATACATACACTTGTATTTCAAAAACAGAAAACAATGACTAAAAGAGAACTTAAAAACAGTCTTTACGTCGAAATATCCCGAATATCCAAGGCTATGTCTAACTCTAATAGAATGGAAATAATAGATTATATCTCTAATGGAGAAAAGTGTGTTGAAGAAATTGCTTTACAAACCGGAATTAGCATTGCTAACACATCACAACATCTTCAGAACCTAAAAAAAGAACGTCTAGTATCTTCTAGAAAAAAAGGCGTTCAGGTATACTATACGTTAGCCTCTGAAGAAGTTTACAAAGCATGGATTGGTTTAAGAAATTTGACATTACAAATATCTCCCTATATAAATGAGACAATAAGCGAAATCAGAAGAGCTTTTGATTATGAAGAGCCATTTTCCTTGCAAGATATCAAAGAAAGAGATGATATTTGTTTTTTAGATGTTCGCCCAAAAGATGAATTTAATAAAGGACATCTGCCAAATGCACTTTCAATCCCAATTGGCGAACTAAAAGATAGAATAAAGGATGTTCCCAAAGAGAAATTAATAATTGCTTATTGTAGAGGAATGTTTTGTATGATAGCAGATGAAGCAGTAAAAATACTTCAGGAAAAAGGATACAATGCTAAAAAAATAGAGGAAAGCGTTTTGGATTATAAAATGCTTCTTTAAAATAAATTATACCATTTTTCTTATGTATTTACTGTAAAATAAAATGCTTTTTTTTACTCAATTGAAGTGTTTCTTGCACTTTATAGCAGCAATACGAGATAATAAAAAGACGAAAAATTAGCAAAAAAGAACATTTTTATAACGAATTGAAAAAGTTTAAACCACTTCAATATTAAAAAACAAAACTTAAACACTATGATCCTAATTGCTTTAATAATAGGTGCTATGTATGGATATACTTCTGTTAGAGGACAATTCTGTATGAATTCGGGGTTTTCTAATGTAATACGGCAGAAAGATTTTACCAAACTTAAAAGTTTTGCTACAGCAATATTAGTTCAAATGTTAGTATTGCCATTTTTATTTGCAATACTCTATTTATATGAACCATCTAGAATCCTAGTAAGCGCAATCGGGCTCCCTCCTTTATTTTTGATTGGCAGCGCTATAGGAGGGCTGTTTTTTGGAATTTTCATGTATTATGCCGCTGGTTGTGGTGCAGGTATCTTTTATAAAATCGGAGAAAAAAATTTAGGGGCTCTTATTGCTACCCTTGGATTTGCAATAGGAATCTATATTACAGAAAAGGGAATATTAAAAGTCATTCGAGAAACTAGTCAAAATATTATAGTAATCGATCAACAACCCTTCTGGAAAGGAGGATCAGCACTAATTTTCGCTTGTATCATAACACTAACCTCTGCTGTAATCCTTTTTTTACTTTTCAAAAATAAAGATGAGAAACCCAAAGGAGCAATATGGGGGTGGAAAAAAACCGGATTGATTATTGGTGTCATCGGAACACTAGGTTGGATTTTAGCCCTTTTATCTAATAGTCCTTATAGCATGGCTATTATACCAGGCATAATGGATGCTATTGATTTTAATTATTCATGGGGAGTATTGTTTGTAATAGGTATACTTTTAGGCTCTTTTTATAGCACTCGTAATGATAAAAGTAAACGATTTATTATCCCAAAATATAACATTATTTTTAAGCGTCTTTTTGGCGGATTTGGATTAGGAATATCAGGTAGTATCGCAGCTGGTTGTACAGTTGGTCATGGTCTAGCATTCACACCCCTACTTGGTATTGGCAGCCTGATTAGTACATTATTTATTTTTATAGGAAGTGGTCTGGTCGGTTATCTAACAAGAAAATAAATTTTAATCTAAAAACAATTTATATGGAAAAATATTGGACTATTATACAAAATTCATTCAGAGAATACTGGAACTATCTAATACATGAAATTTCGCACCCCTCCATAAACAATTATTTCTACCTATTGATTGTAATTTCTTTGATCGTTTGGTTACTAGAAATTATTATACCTTGGCGAAAAAAACAATCTATTTTTCGCAAAGAATTTTGGTTGGATGGCTTTTATATGTTTTTTAATTTTTTTATATTCTCCCTCATTGGTTTTAATGCAATGTCTAATGTAGGAGTAGAATTGTTTAATGATTTTTTAAAATTTTTTGGTGTAAGTAATTTAGTCGCAATAAAAATTAGTTCTTGGTCCAGTATACTACAGTTACTTCTACTTTTTATAGTTACAGATTTCATACATTGGAACGTACATCGATTATTGCATCATGTCCCTTGGCTTTGGCAATTTCATAAATTGCATCATTCCGTAAAAGAAATGGGGTTTGCTGCACACTTACGATTTCATTGGATGGAAACTATTGTATATAAATCTATTCAATACATTCCGTTAGCCATGATCGGGTTTAGTATTCAGGATTTCTTTTTAGTTCATATGTTTACAATACTAATAGGACATCTTAACCACGCCAATCTAAACTGGGACTATGGAATATTGAAGTATGTCGTAAATAATCCAAAAATGCACCTTTGGCATCACGCAAAAAAATTACCAGCTAAGTATCCATACGGTGTTAATTATGGCATTACGTTAAGCTTATGGGATTATCTCTTTGGCAGTGCTTATGTGCCTGAAAAAGGCGGAGATATTGAGTTGGGTTTTGATGATGATCAAAATTATCCTAGCAGGTTTATAACCCAAGTCCTATACCCTCTTACCAATAAAAAAAGGCAATCTTAAAATAGCTTTGAAAATTTTTATATAACTTGTTTTGTATATGGATATACTGGT
>CAVYIL010000041.1:0-10255 GCA_963768325.1 uncultured Flavobacteriaceae bacterium
AACAAAGAAAGAGAACAAAAAGAACAACTTTGGATTAAACGACAAAACACTATAGTTCCGACTATTGGATATAATATATCAGTTGGTGGAGTGGGTGGTACGGGACTTAAACATACATTAGAAACAAAAAAGAAAATATCTGATAACATATCTGGAAAAAATCATCCATTTTATGGTAAACATCATACATTAGAAACAAAAAAGAAAATTTCAACAAAATTAAAAGGAAGTGTTTTATCAGAAGAAACAAAAAAGAAAATATCTAAATCACACACAGGAACTAACAATCATTTCTATGGTAAACATCATAATATAACATCAATAACATTAATGAGAAATAATCACAACAACACTAAAATTAAAATAAATAATATAGAATATATATCAGTTAGAGATGCTAGTAGAAAATTAGATATTCCTAGAAATACAATAAATAACAGACTTAAATCTAAAAATTTTAAACAATATAAATATCTATAAAATAATTGTACAAAAGTCCAAAAAACAGCAATGGACTTCTTTTTTTTCTATATAAATAAGTATGGAGATTATAAAAAAGTCCAAAAATCAGCAATGTCCAAAAATTGAGAATTTAGTTTATGTATAAAGAATCAATTACAAAAATATCAATTCACACCTACGGCAAATCATTACGAAAAGCAATAAAATTAATTGATAAATTTAAAAAAATAAACAATATGAATTTTAATTTAGAAATTAAATTGGATTTTGATGAAGAAGATTTGGGGAGATTTGATTATTCAGGAAAATCCATAATATTCATAAATCCTGTAAATTGTGCTCTAAATAATAAAAAATACAATAAAAGAGAGGGGAGTCCTTGGAGTAATTCAATAATGTCCACTGTAATGCATGAGTTTTCACATCTACTGGATGATAGGTTATCTATGCTACCCCAATATACCCTAAAAAAACAGGAGCTTAGAGGGCTTGTATTGAGCAAATACAGCAATGAACCATGTGAAGAATTGGCTGAAATAGGTACATTATTCCTTATAAATCCATATCTAATTAAATTATTAGATAATGAGAGATATAAATGGTTAAAATCTTATTATAAATCTCCTACTCCTTGTGGTAAAAAAACATTTTTTAACTATTATAACAGTTGGTCAAGTAAAATAAAAAAGAGATTTAGAGATAAATTTAATATAAAAATAACAAAGAAAGAAGAAATAATAAAATGTTAAGAAAAATAATTAACTCAGGACAAATGGGAGTAGAACAAGGTGCATTGGCATCCAGTTTTATTAAGAATTGTGAAACTGGTGGATATATAATAGAAGGATATATAATAGCATATGGAACAGAATTAAAACCAAGTGAAAAATTAAAGACATTTGGTTTAGATGAAGTAAAAGATGGAAAGTTAGGTGAATGTATTAGGTTAAATGTTGAAAACTCAGATGGTACAGTTATATTTGTTAAGAGTAATAGTGACATAACATTACCAGAAAAAAAAGCAGAAGAATATTGTAATAATGCAAATAAACCAGTAATGTTTCTTACAATTGGTGATCATATTAGTACAAGTAGAATAGAATCTTTTATAAAAAGCCATAACATAGAGGTACTACATGTAACTGGTAGAATTGATGCAAAAGAATCATATTGTTTTGATTGTGTATTTAAACAAATGAATGAAGTTTTTGATTGTTTAAAATATAAAAAGAAAGAAATATAAAAATCTATTTTTTTAATTTATTGCCTTTTTAATTTATTGCCCATTTCATCAAGTGTTTTAAGATAGTCTTTTTCACTTGATTCTAATACACAAAATACATAGGTTATATCTTTGTTGTGGTCTTTGTATATATCAATTAATATCTTTAGGAACTGTTTGATGTTATCACTTAAATCATCTCTGATAGCTAATAACAGTTTACCCTTATTAAACCACATAGCGTTCATGTATTGCTCAAACAACTTTATTTGTTTTGGATTATAAATACCTTCTTCATATCTTGAATCAACATTTAATTTTTTAATTAGATATACTTGCTTGTTAATAACAGATACAAGTGTTGCACCAATAAATCTACATTTGTCTTTTTCTAAATATGCTTTATTTAATTCAGGTTCATCAAGACCTAAACCAAATGCTGAATCTTTTATTTTTTCTTTTTGTTTATTAAAATCAAGTTGTTCATTAAACATTTGGGTAAATGAAAATACTAATTTATAATCATTGTTGTTCATAGTCTAACCCCTATGTATGTAACAAACCAATAAAAGAATAAAAATAATGATAAAAATGAAGCCATAATCACTATAAATATTTTATCAATAGTATCTAAATTTAAATCTTGAATAAATTTATTTATTCTTTTTAGTAGACTTACTTTTTTCTTTATTTCCATGTTTTTGATCTTCTAATTGAAACTCTAATCTATCTAACTCTCTTTTAGATTTACCACCTTTTTCATTGATTCTCTCTTTAACTAACTCTATTCTCTTTTCAATGGTTAGTGATTCTGTATACATCATTTCTTTCTTTTGCTTCTGCTTGCTTATATATTCTTCTTTCATTGTTTTTCATATTCTGCCTTTTGTTTTTCATAAATAAATAATCCAGATAATATGTTAGGATCATATGTTGCACCATCAATTTCTATTTTATCAGATAACCAAGGAAGGATTAAATCAAATTCTACTAAATGAACTGTGATATTTTCATTCTCACTTTTTAATCCACCACCTTCACCTGTCTTAATACAATCAAGTGCAATGTATTTGGATTTACTTTCATCAGTCAATCCAGCAGAACTAGGTAGGTTCTCATATATCATCCACCAGTTAGTTGATTCATAACCTGTTTCTTCCATTAGTTCTCTTTTTGCTGATTCTAATGGCGTTTCACCTTGATCAACCAAACCAGCAGGGGATTCAATAACCTTTTTATTGACAGGTATTCTAAACTGCTCTGTTAATATGATTTTTTTATCAGCAGTTATAGCCAGTATAGAGACTATTCCATGACTGTTTTTTCTGGATACATATTCATACCCATTTGAGGTTCTAAACTCTAGAAACTTCCCTATGTGCTCTCTAATGTACTGCATGGTGTTATTCCTTTACAATTAAACATTCAGGATTAATATTACAATTTTTAAGTGTTTTTAACATGTCATTTGATGCATTTTTTGTAATGGTTATTTTGCTGATATGATCCTCAAAAGTAAATGAAATGCTTTGTTGTTTTCCACCAAATTGATCTTTCCAATGTTTTATTATTTGTGACATAAATTATCTCCTTGCTGTATAAATTAAATTTTTAAATTCTTGGATATTCCTAATTTTTGGACTTATCACATGTTTTTTTTGAAAGTTTTGATGAACGATTTTTCCAGATTCATATTTTGAACAATATCTTCTCCATGTTCTAGTTTAAAAGATTTAACTTTATTGCCAATCATATGCACCATATAAATGGGTAATGATTCCCCCCTCATAACCATTGATTTATATGCACATATTTTTTTTAATAAAAGATCTTTTGACCACAACAATGAAGAAGATTTGTTCTTTAAAATATCTAATATTACTTCTTCCAATTTACTTGCTTTGGTTATTACCTTTCTTCTATATTCTAAATTATCACTACCTTTTTTAATACTCTCTTTTGGGTGTTTAATAAATTTAATGAACTTTTTAAACTTAGAATCTAATCTGTTGATTGTTCTATATGTATTACTGTTTTTGGTAGGTAGTAAATCATCTTCATCAAAATGAAAGTAACACTCTGGATATTTCATTTCCAGATCATTGAATTGAATTTCATCATCATAACATGTATTAACATTATCCATTATATCTAAGAAATTGTATCTTTTATTTTCTTTTATTATAATGTAGTGATAGAGTGATATTCTTAATGGTGATATAAAATCAAATATATATGGATTCTCTAGTTCTATGTAATAATACAATAAAACTTCCTTGTACATTATTGCACAAAATTTTATGTGTTAATTCTTTGTTATTCATTATAAGTAAGGTAAGTAAGGGAATATAGTAAGAGATATCTTGGAGAGAGAAAAACTATATTCCCCCGACCATCTAGAGACAGTCATACATTCTTTGGTGAATGTATACTTACTTTTTAAATAATGCATAAGGTGTTTCAAAATAATGTCCATAGGTTTCACTATCATCTATCATTAAATCAATATTATGTTTTTTACAATAGATTCCTTTAACTCTGTTCCATAAATCTTCATTAAAATGTTTATGATTATTTATAAAGGTATATGGAAGCTCTTTTTCTAATAGGTAGGTTTCAATTGAGAAGAAATGTGTATAGTGTGTTCCTTTTAATATATCCATTTGGTCAAACATCATTTCTATCTGGTCAAATGGAATACCAGTAATAATGTGTATAAAATTCCCTTCTTTGATCATTGCTTTCATTATTGCCTTAAATAATTCTGTCTTGGTATCTAATACTCCATGTATATCCACACCAATTGATATTTTACACATATTGATATTCCTTATATTTTATAATAGTAATGGTTTTTATTGGTATTCTTCCATCCATCTGTCTAACTGTTTTTCAAAATTATCATCTTCAACATAAAATCCATCTCCACCAATATATAATCCATCACTAACATTACTAATTAGTTGATGAAATCTCCAATCAGGATTTGTGTGCCAGAAAGCCCTAACCTTATTTATTATTCTATCTATTCTTTTTGGATCTCTCATTAACACCTCTTCTTTGGTATAAAGTTTTTTTCTCTTGCTCTATAAAATTCAGGCAAATCATCATGTATCACTAAAGGCTGTATATGTTCTCTCTTTCTTTTTATTTCATCATTTTGAAATAGATGTTTCTGTTCATGTAACTTAATAAAATGATGTTTTTTAATCTCTCCTATTAAACTTCTCATGTGTCCTCTTTTGTTTCATGATGATCAATTGGTTTTAAATTGATATTGTCTACTAATTTATGTACTTGATCTAAACTAATTGGATAAAAATTATGTGAATCTACACCAACATCTAATCTTTTTGCAGTATATATGTTTCCATCTTTATCATATATTGGTTTTAAGTTACCATGACAATTTCCAGTTATATGGACTCTTCCATTTCTTCTCATTATAAAGTTTTTATTTTTACTTTGTATACACCAAAAAGGTTCATTTATAATACTTTCTTTTTTTAAATTTTCTTTAATTTTTGTTGTAGTTTTCCATTTAGTAGGAAAAACACACAATTGATATTGTGTTTTATTAGAATATGAATTTTTATGTTTTCTTGAATATTTTGTAGTAGAATATTCATTTAAACAAAATATAGCTTGTAAAATATCTATTTCTTTTTCTTTAGCTGAATATATTATAATTCCTTTTCCATTTTTATAACCATCTCCATATTGATATGCTTCAAATATAGAGTTGGTTTGTTGTTTATTGCATTTTATAAAATTTAAATCTCCACCTTTTAATTTATATTTTTTTAATTTATTTGGTAAATAAAAATTAATAGAAACCATTTCATCTTTTTGAGTATATTCTTTAAAATGTATATCTAATTTGTTTAAAATATTTTCAATATATTTAATCTTTCTTTTTTTCTTTACTCTAATTCTTATTAAATTTGTTTCTTTTTTTATAGTTCCATCACATTGAATTAACATATAGAGTTTTATTAATTCGTTAGATAAAGGTATTCCAGAAAAATTATTATTTTCTGAATGTAAAAAAGACAATGCTTTTTTATTTGTTACATTTTTTATATAATCTTTTTTTATATTTTTATTTGTTGGGTTTGTTTTGTATAAAATAGTATGATTTGATGTAAATCTAAAATTTATAGATTTTCCATTATAAGTATAAACATCACCAGAATAATTATTATCAATGATATTTAATATTTTATCTTTTTCTATTATTTGTTTATCTATATTATATGAAAAAATTTTATTATTTATTTTTATTTCATTTCTTTTTTTCCACCCTGTTGTTGTTAATATTTCTGTTTTCATATCTACACAATGTCCATGTAAATGAACTGATCCTCTATATATTCCAGCAAAAGATAAAATTGGATAATGAAACATCACAATTCCTTCTTTTCTTAATGCTAAATAATCATATATACCTTCAAATCTATCAGCATATTTCTCTATTCCTTTATCATGATTTCCTCTTATCATAACTATTTTTCCTTTCAATGCCCATAGTATACCTTTAGTTGCTGTTGTAGATCCAAATGATAGATCACCTAAATTATAGACTGTATCATCATCACCAACAACTTCATTGTGATTTTTAACAATAGTTTCATGCATTTCATGTATATCTTTAAATGGTCTATCTTGGAAACGAATGATGTTGCGGTGAAAAAGATGATAGTCTGAAGTAAACCAAATCATTTTAAAAACTCCTTACATTCTTTTTTAAATTTTACATCTAATAACATTTCATTTTTATGATATATATCTTTTGTAGCATCTATTACAATAAGTAATTGTTTATATGTTTTAATTTTAATAACAAATATAAATTCTCTTATTTTTTTATTTATCTTAGTGTGTTTACAGCCAGAAATAAATAATGTTCTTTCATATGCATTGATATAATTGATATAATTATTCAATATATTCATTGATACAAATACAGGTAGAATTAATGTCTTTTGTTTATCATTAAAGTAACCAGCACAACCTCTATCTCTGCCTATTATTAATTCGTATTTAGTCACCAAAAAATTCCTTACATTTTTGATCAATAACATAATATGGATATGAAAATCCCTCTGTCTTTAATATATCATTTATTATTGGTATCACTCTTTCTATCTGTTTTAGGTTATTGAATTTTATTTTTAAACATTGAAATATGTCTATGTTCTTTGTTACTTTTTTTATATTAGGATGATCATATAATTCATATTTAATATTAGCTAGAAAAAATGCTCTCCTTATACTTTCAAGTTTATCATATACATACAAATGAAACTCTATTTCTTTTTTTCTCTATTAATAAATGAACTTAGGTTATACATTTAGATAATATTTCTTTTAATTTTCTTAATTTATTGTATGGTCTTTTTATGTTCAAAGTTAATGTTCATTGTCTTACTTTAGGAAAGTCTTCTCTATATTCTTTTAACATTTGTTTAAGTACCAGTAATTCTTCTTTACTTACTGTTAAGTTCCATTTTATTTTTATATCACACCATGTATTACAATATTGTGTCCATATTTTTTTATTTTTAGGCATCCATAGGTGAGGTGCTTTTGAACCTTTAGACCTATTGGCTCTATACAGGACAGCTATAAGGTGATTTTTATCTTCCATGTAGTTAGCATACTCTACTCTTTTTTCTTTGTTCCATTTCCATGCTCCAGATATCCATGCATCTTTAAGTGGAACCATATGATCAACATCAAGTAAGTTTGCTTTATAGATTATTGTATCATTATATTTATCATACCATAGTCCTAGTATTACATTACAGCCAGTAGAATCAAATACAACACCAGTAGAACTTTCTTCAATTAATACTTCAACTCTTGTAGTTTTACAACCATCTTTAGTCCATCCATGACCAAAAAATGTTCTATCATATTCTGGAACTTGTGAAAATAATGATGTTATTAATAGTAATGTTAGTATTATGTATCTCATACCTGTATTTATATATTAGTTAAATAATAACTTTTAAGTTCACTAACATCTGTTTTATTGTTAAAATAATCTTCTATTACTTGTTTATCATATGTATGTGTTGTTTTAAAGACCATATTAAATATTTTTATAACTTTTTCTATATCATCTATGTTTCTATAGGTTATTCTTATTTTTTTTTCATTGCATTTATTCATTAATCCAGATAGAAACATACCTCTTTTAATTGCATTGAATATAGAAGTTTCTGAATTATAAAAACAAAATTGGGATACAAGTTTATCTTCATGTATCAATAGATTAAATGAACCTATTTCAGATATTATTTTATGTAATATTACTACTTTCATTTTTCTATTAGTAAAGTTAATGCACTCCATAGTTCAGGATCACCATTCATTCCAGCAAAATAAGTTTTAAATGTTGGAAATTCTTTCTTATACATATTAAGTATATCAGAATTTTCAAATGTTCCTTGCCTAACATTAGCTAACATATCTGCTTGTTTTACTACCAGTGCTTTTCTATTTGCTTTTATCTTAGGCCAAGTTTTCTCTTTTCTTTCTTTTCTGTTTCTTCCAAGTTCATCTGTTACAGCATATACAACTTCTGCAACTTCAGTACCAAACAGTTTTTTTATGTCTGCATAGTGATGTTCAGTATCTTCCAGTACATCATGTAACCATGCAGATGCTAGTATAACAGGATCACTATGTTGAAACTCTATCAATGTTTTATATACATCAGATAAGTGTGTGATGTATGGGAAGTCACCATACATTTGTCCATTATGAGCACTCATTGCAAATCTCATTACTTCTTTCATTTCAATCATTGTTTTCCTCTCTCTCTTTAAGTATTCCTTTAATTTTTAATTTTCTTTCATATGCTTTTCTCTCTAACATACATAAAATAGCACAATCATTCTTTACATATACTTCAACAAATTTCTTTTCTTGTCTATCATTCCATACAGTTATTTTATATGTTATTTTGTGAATACCAAACTTATTCTCTTCCTTTTTGATGTAGTCTAAGCATGACATAAATAAACCTTTTTCTGTTCTGGCTTCATTTTTTTTATCTATTTTAAGTATTTTGTTTCTTGGATAACTCATATTTATCTCCATATTCTAATTAAAACACAACTAACTATTGTAAAAATAGATCCTATCCATGTTAATAATAATATTCCCATAATTATAAAAATAGGATTATGATTAGGATTATTTACATCTAAATCATCACCATAGATCATAGACATAAGAACATATGATACTATAAAAACAACAACAGCAGATGCTATTATTTTACCTAAAATCATCCTTGTTCTCCATAAAAATCTTTTATTTTTTGACTGTTATATTTAATCTCATTACTATCAAATATCATTTTTTGTGCTCTTATAAACTTTTTAAATTCATTATATGATTTCATATATATGGTACAGCCTTCATTTGATGTATTTGTTAGTCCACTAATAAAATACATTCTTTTAGCTTTATTACTTATATCTGAATCTGTATAAAAGAAACCTAATGTTTTTTCTGTTGTGTGTTGTAGTATATAAAATTTTGAATTATTTCCAAAAAACTCTTTATCCTTTTCATTGTGTATAACTGTAAGAGTATCACAGAATACAAAATCAATCACCAGTGCTTCTTTTAAACCAAACTCAGTTATCAACTTTTTTACCTACTGGTTCCCATATTGAAAAGCCAACAAAATATACTGGTGCAAAAACTGTTTCAATTAATACACATGCCCAAACAACATTGCCAATTATAATTTCATACTGAATATCATCTGCCATTTTATCTTTAGTGAGTAATCCAACAGTACCATAATCTGTACCATCAATTACTTTGTTACTACCACAACCAAGTAATAATATTGATGTAATGATTAATGTTGCTATTAATTTTTTCATTTTGATTCTCCTTTATTGTTTAAATATGTATGTGCTGATTTTAAAAAACTTTGTTTGTGTCTCTCTATTGAACCTAAAAAATTAACAGGTCTTTTTAGTTTTATTAACATCTCTGTACCAATCCAATGATTCCAGATCTTCTCTAATTCTTTTATATTATATTCTTTCATTAAAAAAATCTACTATTGTTTTCTTTCCATGTATCTTACATTTACAATTAAAATATGTTGTCAATACAGTTAATGTTCTATTAAAATCATCCAATGTTCTTATTAAAATTTTAATTGTAAAATAGTGTATACTATATCTTAATACTTTTAAAAACAATAATCTTTCAATTGCTGTTTGATGTTGTTTATCTTCAACATATACCTTAACAAATAGACGATCCCATTCTGCATTATACATAAGCCCAATTGATTTAATTGGTTTAGAATATAAATAATAATAGTTTGTTTCTCTAACTTCTTTATCAAACTGTATATAACCTAAAATATCATCATACATATTGGATACATTTCTGTTTGTCCAAAAACTGTTGTTAATTTACTTAAAATAGTTCTTAGCATTTAATAGTGTTTCTTCTTTCATCAAAAAACTCACAATGAGATTTATTAGATTTTATTATGTTAATGAAGTTTTTAAATTTGTTAAATGTATC
>CAVYIL010000042.1:0-13085 GCA_963768325.1 uncultured Flavobacteriaceae bacterium
GGTTGGATCTACGTATACGTGGCAAAAAGATGGAAGTCCTTTAGTAACTAGTGACGGAACTACATTACTAGATGGTGGGGCTAAGTTGGAAGTAACAAAAGATGGAATTTATTCTATAGCAGTAGCTGTTCCGAGTGGTTGTTCTACTACAGATTCTGTAGTAGTAGAGTTTTTAACACCTACTATTGTTTCTGAACCTGTTAATAATGTTATATGTGATATTGATGGGGATGCTATAAGTGTTTTTGATCTTACATCTAATACTGATGTAGTGTTAGGAAGTCAGGATCCGTCTACGTATGTAGTTACTTATCATTTAACTGAAATAGATGCAGAAAATTATACTGGGTTAGCTACGGATAAGAAAATTGATAATCCTAATAATTTTACAAATACACTTTCTATTCAAACAATTTGGTTAAGAGTAGCAGATGTGAAACAAAAATGTTATAAAACTGCTTCTTTTGAAATCGAAGCGGTAGTAAACGTTGATTTTAATACTCCAAGTCCTTTTAAAACTTGTGAAATTAATTTTGATGGTATTGGAGCGTTTAGTTTTGATGCAATAATTTCTGAAATTCTTTTTCTTAATGATTCGGATTCTTCTAATGATTTAAATCCTGACGATTTTAAAATTTTATTTTATGAATCAAATAAAGATGCGTTATTAGGAAATGCAAACTCAATAAATTCATCAGATACTTATAATAATACAATACCGTATAACCAAACGATTTATGTTAATTTAAGTTCAGGTAAAAATACTAATGATTGTTCTAGAGTAGTGCCTGTTGAATTGATTGTTAATAAGTTAGCTAATATTGCTTTAGAGGATAATTATACGATTTGTTTGGATAAAGATGATATTCGAATTAACTTGTTACCCATTGATGAAATTAATATTGGATTAAATTCTACTGATTATACTTTTCAATGGTATAAGGGAATTGATTCCTCTTTAGCTAATGAAATTAGTGGACAAACAGAACCTACTTTTTTACCAGATGCTTCTGGGGATTATACAGTTCAAGTAATTGATAAGGTGAGTGGGTGTGTTACTAATAAGACAACTTCGGTAATTGGCTCATATCCACCCGAAAGTATTATTGCCGAAATATTATCTGGTGCGTTTTCTGAAAGTGTTTCAATAAAAGTAACGGTAGTGGGAAATGGTGAATATGAATACAAAATAAATGATGGAGATTGGCAGAAATCTAATATATTTACAAAAGTATATGGAGGGGAGTATATAGCATATGTTAGAGATTTAAGATTGTGTGGGGAATCAGAATTTAATGTGGGACAAGTGGTTGAATATCCAAAATATTTTACTCCGAATGGAGATGGATTTCACGATACTTGGACTATTAAAGGAAGCGATACGGTCATTATTTCTGGTATTAAGATTTTTAATAGACACGAAAAACTTCTTAAAGATCTTGGGGCTGGAGGGAGTTGGGATGGCACATATAATGGAGAACAAATGCCTTCTACTGACTATTGGTTCAAAGTATCTTATACTGAAAATAATATAAACAAAGAATTTAAAGCCAATTTTTCATTAATTCGATAATAATTTGCATAATAACCAATACTTTAAGAGTTTATTAGAATTAAATTTAGCCATGCTGTTGATTAGTACCTCAGGAGTTTTGGGGCGATATATCGAGATGCCTGTGCCTGTTACAATAGCTTTTAGAGCCATCTTGGCAGGTTTTTTTCTCTTTATTTTTTGTAAATGGAAAAAAATTTCTCTATTCATTAATAGTAAAGATAGGTATTCTATCATTTTAAGCGGAGGCTTAATGGGGTTGCATTGGATTACTTATTTTTATGCTTTGCGATTGTCTAATGTAGCCATAGGGATGTTGTCATTATTTGTGTACCCTGTAATAACTTCTTTATTAGAGCCTTTGTTGCTAAAAACAAAATTTCAAAAAATACATTTATTTTTGGGGATGTTAGTTCTGGTAGGTATTTATTTTTTAGTTCCTGATTTTAGTATAGAAAACACAAATACAAAAGCTGTTTGTTTTGGTGTGTTTTCTGCGCTCTGTTATGCATTAAGAAATTTAATATTGAAGAATAAGGTTAGTGATTATAATGGATCAATGCTCATGTTTTATCAATTACTGATAATGAGTGTGATTTTATTCCCGACTATTATAGTAATGGATAGCAGTGGTATCGCGACTCAATGGCAAGCTACTGTGATTTTGGCGTTATTAACAACAGCAATAGGACACACATTATTTTTAAGAAGTTTTAAAATATTTTCTATAACTACAGCAAGTATCATAAGTGGTATACAACCTGTTTATGGAATTATAATTGGGGCAATGTTTTTAGGGGAAATCCCTAGTGTTTCTACTATAATAGGTGGTTTATTGATTCTAAGTTCTGTAGTGATAGAAAGTGTTCGATCCTATAATTGATTTCCTTATGTATCATGATGATAGTTTATCTTATAAATAAACTTTACTGATTATAGAGGCTATTGTATGTTTACAAACAAGCATTCCATATAGGATCTGATGGAGGAGGAGCGATAATAGTAATGGCTGTTTTTTTTACAGGATGCGTAAATGTAAGTTTTCTGGCATGTAAATGAATACTACTATCTTTATTACTTCGATCAGCCCCATATTTTAAATCTCCTTTGATAAAACAATCAATACTAGATAATTGAGCTCTGATTTGATGATGGCGACCTGTATGTAGGTTTATTTCCAAAAGAGAATAGTTGTCTAGTTTTCTGATTAATGTGTAGTCTAAAACAGCTTTTTTACTATCTGTAACTTCATTTTTATGAGCGTATGATTTGTTTTGTTTAGGATTGCGTTTAAGCCAATGAGTTAAAGTGTCAGTTAGTTTTGGGGGAGTATTTTTAATTACTGCCCAATAGGTTTTTTTTGCTTCTTTATTAGCGAAAAGAGTATTGAGCCTAGGTAATGCTTTACTAGTTCTTGCAAAAACTACAATTCCACTTGTTGGTCGATCTAAACGATGAACAACGCCTAGAAATACAGCTCCAGGTTTATTGTATTTTTCAGCGATATATTCTTTAATCACATCGCTTAATGTTTTATCACCTGTTTTATCACCTTGAATTATATCACCTGATCGTTTGTTGATGACTATGACATGATTGTCTTCGTATAAAACTTGAAGGTTATTTTTGTTAGAAAGAGTTTTCAATTATTAGTTTTATAAGCCTAAAGGTTTATTTAATTCTTTTTTGAACTTGTTACTTTGATTTAGATGGAGCTGCGCTTTTTCTAATTTATAACATTTAATATTGTTCATCTTCTCTTGGGAAATCAAGATTTTTTACATCTTTAACATATTGTTCAAAAGCTCCTGTCATTTCTGTATAAAGATCGAGATAACGCCTTAAGAATCTAGGATTAAACTCGTGAGTCATCCCTAGCATATCATGAGTAACTAATACTTGTCCATCAACTCCGTTTCCTGCTCCAATACCGATAACAGGGATGGTAAGACTTTCTGCAACTTCTTTTGCTAATTTGGCAGGGACTTTCTCTAATACAATAGCAAAGCACCCAGCCTTTTCTAGCATTAAGGCATCTTGTTTTAATAATTGGGCTTCTTCTTCTTCTTTTGCTCGAACAGTGTATGTTCCGAATTTATAAATTGATTGTGGAGTTAAGCCCAGATGTCCCATAACAGGGATTCCAGCATTAAGGATGCGTTTTATGGATTCTTTAATTTCTTTTCCTCCTTCAAGTTTAACAGCGTGACCACCTGATTCTTTCATTATTCTGATAGCGGATCGCAAGGCTTCTTTAGGGTCACTTTGATAACTACCGAAAGGTAGATCAACTATAATCAAAGCTCTTGTAATTGCTCTTATTACAGACGATGCATGGTAAATCATTTGATCTAATGTAATGGGAAGTGTGGTTTCGTGTCCAGCCATAACATTAGATGCAGAGTCGCCTACAAGAATTACATCAACTCCCGCTCCATCTACAATTTTAGCCATAGTATAGTCATAAGCAGTAAGCATGGATATTTTTTCATGATTTGCTTTCATCTCTACTAGAGATTTTACTGTTATGCGTTTGTAATCTTTCTTGGCCGTTGACATTTCGATTTATTTTTGTTCGTAAATGTAATCATTTACTTAATTGTCAACAAACCTAAGTTTTTTTTACTTTATTTGATAAAAACATGATGAAATAATTATACAATCGAATTTCAATTTTTGTTTTAAAGATAATTAGCAATCACTTAGATTAACTTTTACAGCTAAGCCACCTTCGCTAGTTTCTTTGTATTTTTTATTCATGTCTTTAGCAGTTTCCCACATGGTTTCAATTACTTTGTCTAAAGGGACTTTAACGTTAGAAGCATCTGTGTCTAGAGCCATTTCACAAGCGGTAATAGCCTTAATTGCTCCCATAGCATTGCGTTCTATGCAGGGGATTTGTACTAAACCTGCTATGGGATCACAAGTTAACCCTAAATGATGTTCCATAGCTATTTCACTAGCTATCATTACTTGTTCTGGGCTTCCTCCCATAAGCTCAGTTAATGCTCCCGCAGCCATTGCAGAAGAAACGCCAATCTCGGCTTGGCATCCACCCATAGCGGCGGATATCGTTGCGCCTTTTTTAAACAAGCTACCAATTTCTCCAGCTACAAGCATAAATTGTTTGATATCGTCAAAGTTGGCATCGTGATTTTCAATAACCATATAATACATCATAACAGCAGGTATAACGCCAGCACTTCCATTAGTAGGTGCGGTAACTACTCTTCCGAGAGAAGCGTTTACTTCGTTAACAGCTAGGGCAAAACATGAAACCCACTTTAGAATTTGTCTAAATTTTACTTCAGTATCTCTTATTGATTCTATCCATTCGGTAGGATTGCTATAGGGTTTTGATCCAATTAATCTTTTATGAGTATCAAAAGCTCTTCTTCTTACGTTTAGCTCTCCTGGTAAAAAACCTTCTGTGTGACAACCTGTATAGATAGATTCTAACATTACATCCCATATTTTGGATATTCTTTCATCTATTTCTTGGTCGCTTCTTAGAGAGCGTTCATTTTCTAAGACAATTTCGGAGACTTTTTTGTTGCTAGATTTGCAATACTCTAATAACTCAGTGGCTTTTTGGATAGGATTTGGAAAACCAAGAAATTGATCTTTTTTTATTTCTTTTCTTTTGCGTTCTTGTTTAATTACAAATCCTCCCCCAATCGAATAAAAAGTGGAAGTTATTTTTTTTTGGGTAGAAAGTTCTGCACTAAAGGTTATTGCATTAGGGTGAAATTTTTTGAATTCTTTATTAAAAATAATTTGAGTTTTAGGATCAAAAGTTATTTTTAATTCGTTGTTAAGTAAGATTTCTTTGGTATTGATTATTTTGTTAGTTATTGATGTAATTAAGGAAACGTCGATAGTTTGTGGGTCATAACCACATAGTCCTAATATAGTAGCTATATCTGTGGCATGACCTATGCCAGTAAGGGATAAGGATCCATAAAGGTCTACGTTTATGGAAGTGATAGTATTAAATAGATTTTGATCTTTTAATTCAGCAATCCATCGCCTTGCAGCTCTCCAAGGACCGAAAGTGTGTGAGCTGGATGGACCAATGCCTATTTTTAACATATCGAAGATGCTAATACATTCCATAATTTATGAATTTTATACTATTTAGGGAGTAAATATAGTATTTTGATAAAAAGATATTTCTTTTTTTATAGAATAGTTATTTCAAATGTATGATTAGAGTTATTTTGGTGTTGGTTTTATGTTTTTTAGGCAGGAATAATGACATCCTGTCAGGTTTATTGGCGTGGCATAATCATTGACTTTAGTTCAGTAAATTATTAGAAAGAATACATAAATATATAAACGATAAGTATGAGTAAGATAATAGGAATTGACTTAGGAACAACCAACTCTTGCGTTTCAGTGATGGAAGGTAATGAGCCAGTAGTGATCCCTAATGCAGAGGGAAAAAGAACTACGCCATCTGTAATTGCATTTGTAGAAGGTGGAGAAATTAAAGTTGGTGATCCTGCTAAACGTCAGGCAGTTACTAATCCAACTAAAACAATTTCTTCGATAAAGAGATTTATGGGAAATAAATTTTCAGAATCTTCTAAAGAAGCTGAAAGAGCTGCTTATAAAGTAGTGAAAGGGGATAATGATACTCCACGTGTGGATATCGATGGACGATTATATACACCTCAAGAATTATCTGCTATGACACTTCAGAAAATGAAGAAAACAGCAGAAGATTATTTAGGTCAAGATGTAACTAGAGCGGTTATAACAGTGCCTGCTTATTTTAATGATGCGCAGCGTCAGGCTACTAAAGAGGCTGGTGAGATTGCAGGTCTTAAAGTAGAAAGAATTATTAATGAGCCTACTGCTGCTGCGTTGGCGTATGGTCTTGATAAAAAGGGAACAGATCAAAAGATTGTAGTATTTGATTTTGGAGGAGGAACTCATGATGTTTCTATTCTAGAATTAGGAGATGGGGTTTTTGAAGTATTGTCTACTGATGGAGATACTCATTTAGGAGGAGATGATGTCGACCAAAAAATTATTGATTGGTTAGCTGATGAGTTTAAGAGCGAGGAAGATATGGATTTACGTAAAGATCCAATGGCTTTACAACGTCTTAAAGAAGCTGCTGAAAAAGCAAAAATTGAGTTGTCTTCTTCTACTCAGACAGAGATTAATTTGCCTTATGTTACTGCTACAGCAAGCGGACCAAAGCACTTAGTAAGAACATTGACAAGAGCTAAATTTGAGCAATTGATTGATGATTTAGTAAAACGTACTATTGAACCTTGTAAGTACAGCCTTAAAAGATGCAGGATTTAACAACTACTGATATTGACGAAGTTATTTTAGTAGGAGGTTCTACACGTATTCCTGCAGTTCAGGAAGCAGTTGAGAAATTCTTCGGAAAAGAACCATCATAAAGGTGTAAATCCTGATGAAGTTGTTGCAGTTGGTGCTGCAATTCAAGGAGGTGTTTTAACAGGAGATGTAAAAGATGTATTACTTATTAGATGTTACACCACTTATCTCTTAGGAATTGAAACTATGGGTAGTGTAATGACTAAATTAATTGAAGCTAATACTACTATTCCAACTAAAAAATCACAAGTATTTTCTACAGCAGCTGATAATCAACCATCTGTTGAAATTCACGTATTGCAAGGAGAGCGCCCAATGGCGGCGGATAATAAAACTATTGGTCGTTTCCATTTAGATGGTATTCCACCAGCACCAAGAGGAATTCCTCAAATTGAAGTAACTTTTGATATTGATGCTAATGGTATCATTAAAGTTTCTGCTACAGATAAAGCAACTAGTAAAACTCAGGATATTCGTATTGAAGCTTCTTCTGGATTAACAGAAGAAGAAATCGAAAAAATGAAGAGAGAGGCAGAAGCAAATGCGGATGCTGATAAAAAGGCGAAGGAAACTGCTGATAAATTAAATGAAGCTGATGCTTTGATTTTTCAAACAGAAAAACAATTGAAAGAGTTTGGTGATAAATTATCTGATGATAAGAAGAAACCAATCGAAGAGGCTTTGGCAGAGTTAAAAAAGGCTTATGAATCTAAGGATTTAGCAATTATACAACCGGCTTTAGATAAAATTAATGAATCTTGGAAGGTTGCTAGTGAAGAAATGTATAAGGCTCAGGCTGAAGCACAACAGAGTACTGCTCCTAATTCTGCTGATTCTGAACAACAGTCTTCTGGGGATAAATCAGAGTCTAGTGATGTAGAAGATGTGGATTTTGAAGAAGTAAAATAGATACAGATTAAAACAATATATTCACATAAAAAAAACACACATAGTTGTGTGTTTTTTTTATGTGAATATATTGTTAAATATAATTGAATATTAACAAAAAATTGTATTATTTTTTCATTTTTAAATTAATATTAATAATTTAACTCGCTGATTTATATATTTCTATAATTCTATTATGGAGTAGTAATGATTAAGAGTAGTTGGTTTATTAAGTAATTAGAAAACAATAATGCAAGTCGTCCCCCGAATTTATAGGAAGTATTTTTTTTGGCTTTATGATTTTATCAAAGGTCAAAATATTAGAAGACATTATAAGGATATAGAGTTTGTTATCAACAACCCTACGTCAAATTTATCTAAGAATAGAAAAGAAAAGTATTTACAAGATATTCTTAATTTTGCGGTAAATACTACGGATTTTTATAAGGAATATTCGGATTTTGAATCTGTTTATGATTTTCTGGTAATTAATAAAAATTTGATTAGGGATAATTTTGATAATTTTAAATCTTCAAAATATAAAACAAAAGATTGTGTTTTAGTTTCTACTAGTGGATCTACAGGTACTCCTTTTTCGGTATTACATAACAAGAATAAACGGTATCGTAATGTTGCGGATAACTTGTTTTTTCTAAATAGAGAGGGGTATCAAATAGGTCAGAAACTGGTATATATAAAAATTTGGTCAGATATAATAAAACGAAATATTTTTTCTAAAAGATGGTTGCAAAATATATATCCTCTTAGTGTTTTTAGGTTAAGCGATAGAGAAATAGAAGAGTTTATACGATCATTGAAAAAAGATTCGTCAAATGTTTGTTTTATTGGCTATCCATCTGCCTTTGATAAGATATGTAAATATTTAGACAAAATTAATTCGGATTCGATTACTTGTAATGTAACGGCTATCATTATGATTTCTGAAGGTCTTAATTTGTATACTCGGGATCGTTTGGTAAAGTATTTTGGGGTAGCTCCTGTTTCAAGGTATTCTAATAATGAGAACGGAATTTTGGCACAGGAAGATGTTCAGGGTAATTGTTTTATTATCAATAGTGCTAGTTATTTTATTGAAATTTTGGATCTTGAAAAAGATGTTCCAGTAGATGTAGGAGAAAGAGGTAGGATAGTGATTACAGATTTGCATAATTATGCTATGCCGATAATACGATATGATACAGGTGATGTGGGTAATATAGGGATGAGTGAGGATGGGGTTCCTTATTTGCAATCGGTAGAAGGGAGGAAATTAGATATGATTTATGATACTCAAGGTAATTTAGTTCCGTCTCACATTTCATATAAGTTATGTAAATATGATGATTATAAACAGTTTCAATTGGTTCAATATGGTAAGAGGGATTATCTTATAAAGTTGAATACAGATAAAAAAGTGGATAGTGAAAAGATGAAAGCTGAGTATAAAGAATATTTTGGACAGGATGCAAATATTAAAATAGAGTATGTAGGTGGGATTGCTTTATTGTCATCAGGAAAAAGAAAAGAAGTAACGAATACTTATTATACTTATTGAAGTGGTTTAAACTTTTTCAATTCGCTATATAAAATGTTCTTTTTCACTAAATTTTCGTCTTTTTATTACCTCGTAGCGCTGCTATGAAGTGCAAAAAACATTTCAATTGAGTAAAAAAACATCTATTTTTCGCCAGAATCAAAAAAGTTTAAACCACTTCATTAAATAAAAGTATGGATAATTAACATATTTTCTGTTTTTTAAAGAACTAGTATATTTTTTAAAACCCTATGGCAGCATCATCGCCTCTTTTATCAGCACCTCCTTCTAGTGTTCCATTAGGTAGTACTAAAATGCCATCTACTTTGCCTATTATATGTGAGTTTTTTTCATTGATTTTATAGCCTTTTTGCGATAAGCTATCTAATAAAGTGCTATTGAAAGAATCTGGTTCAAATGTGATTTCATCAGGAAGCCATTGGTGGTGAAACCGAGGGGCGTTTACAGCTTCTTGCATTGTCATATTAAATTCTCTTACATTTAATATCGTTTGTAAAACGGATGTTATTATTGTGGATCCTCCTGGGGTTCCAACAGACATCCATAATTTTCCTTTTTTTTCTATTATAGTTGGTGTCATAGAGCTTAGCATTCTTTTTTCTGGAGCTATGGAGTTGGCTTCTGCTCCAATTAAACCAAACATATTTGGTACACCTGGTTTAGTGCTAAAGTCATCCATTTCGTTATTAAGAAAGAAACCTAATTCTTCTACATATAGTTTAGAGCCATAAGCTCCATTGAGCGTTGTAGTAACAGCAACAGCATTTCCAAATTGATCTATGATGGAGTAATGAGTGGTTTCGTCACTTTCATATCCCGATATTTTACCGTGACTTATGTCGGATGAAAGAGTAGCCTTCTCAAAGTTGAAATCTTTCATTCTGTTGGTTATGTATTTATTACTGATCAATGTGTCTAATGGTATATTTACAAAATCGGGATCTCCTAAATAGAAACTACGATCGGCATAAGCTCTTCTTTCTGCTTCAGTAATAATTTGTATAGTTTTTAGATGATTATGTTTATACTTTGCAATATCATAGGGCTCTATCATTTTCATGATTTGAGCAAGACAAACTCCTCCGCTAGATGGGGGAGACATAGAGATAATTGTTAAGTCTTTGTAGTTAAATTTTATTGGATTACGCCATTTTGCTTCGTACTTTTCTAAATCTTTTAATGAAATAATTCCTCCTTTAGATTGAATGTATTTCACAAGTTTTTTAGCGGTTTCTCCTTTGTAAAATTCATCTTTTCCATTTTGTATTATTCGCTCAATAGTTTTGGCTAGACTTGGGTTTTTTAGCGTATCGTGTGCTTTATGTGTTTTGGCATACAGAATAGTGTCTCCATTGGTTTTTATAAAAATTTCTTTAAATTTTTCAAAACGTTTTTGTTGTTTTGAAGTTACAATATGTCCGTTTTTAGCTAATTCTACTACTGGGGTTAATATATCTTTGATGGGCAAAGATCCTAATTTTTCATGTACTTCAAAGATTCCTGCAATTGTACCGGGAACTCCAACTGCTAGCGCACCTAATTGACTTTTTTCTGGTATGGCGTTTCCGGAATTATCTAGATACATGTCTTTTGAAGCTTTAATTGGTGCTTTTTCTCGATAATCTAATGCTCCAGTTTCTCCATTAGCTTTGCGGTATACCATAAAACCACCTCCTCCTAGATTTCCTGCAAATGGAAATGCTACTGCTAGTGCCATTTCTGTTGCTACCATAGCGTCAAATGCATTGCCTCCTTGTTCTAGGATTTTTTTTCCAATGTTAGAGGCTTCTTCTCTGGCAGATACTACCATTGCGTTTTGGGAAATTACTCCTTTTATTGGTTCGTTTTTTGAAGATTCAGTAATGGTTTCTGAGTTCTTTTTTTTACACGAAAAGATTGTAATCAATATTAAGAGGTAAAATGTGGAGTACTTCATGGGATTGAGGTTGAAATTAAAATTTTATATTCCTAAAAATAATAAGTTGTTTTTGTTATGATTTGTGGTAAAGAGCATAACAAAAACAACTTTGTATAATAAGAATCAGTTCCCAAATATATTATATGCTTTTGTTAATACAAAATAAGAATGTATAAGATTTCATTAATAAAAAAATATAAACTATACGTAATCTATATATCCTTCAGCTGTAGCAGTGTATAGTTTGTTAGAGTCAACTTCTGTTAGTGGTTTGTTATTTTTTAGTTTTTCGATTAATGTGGGATTAGACATAAATGGTCTTCCGATGTATACTAATACCATTTCTCATATGAATTTACTGTAATAAAATATCTTATACCATTTATTATTTTTTTTTTACTAGAATAATGATTTTCTTTATGGATGCCTAAGAAAATAGCAATTCCCATTACCGAAAGTTTAAATTTTCTAACACAAGAGTATTCCAAAGCAAAAGGAATTTTAAAGAAAGATCGTATAAAAACACTTCTTTATGTCAAGGAAGGAAAATACGTATTTCAAAGTGATATAGCCAAGAAATTAGGGCTCACATAAATATTCTGGGGATTAGGCAAAAAGTTTTTCCATTCTAAAGAGAAAAAATTTCACATCAACTACCCCTCTTAAGTTTGCTCTAAACAACTTTATCTTGGAGTTAAAAGATTCTGCATTTGCATTTGTATGTCTTTTTATAAAGAAATTCAAAATAGTTTCTAAGTGATAATTTAAACTGTTAACCACGGTATTAAAGACTGTCATATTTAGAAGCTTTGTTTTTTGCATCCAGTTTATTATTTTTTCTTTTGCTATTTCTCTAGAGGTTTCTTCATATATGTTTCTAAACTCAAGGGTGTGCTTGTATGTCTGATATAAAAGGGGATACTTCTTAAATAATAATTCAGCTCTTATCTTTTGGTTTTCTGTCCATTGGTTAGGTTTTTTAGCAATAATATAACGGCTTCTTGCTAATAATGACTCTGTTGCAAATTTTCGTTTTAGTCTATTTATTGACTTTTTGCGATTTGTAACATCCTGTTTAATAGTGTTTTAAAAAACAAGGATTTGTGTTTTTTTATCAAAAACCAAACTTTGCAACAGAGCCTCATAAAGAATACGGACATATATCCCCAGAAATGCTAGAAGAAATAACAAAGTGAAAATAATTTAAAACAAAAGAACAGATGAGTTAAAACATAAAAAATATTTAAGATTGAAAACATGGAATTTTTATCAAACATCAATATAGCACAAGCCATCACAATTTTTATTATTACAGACTTGTCTTTTTTAGCCTTGTCGGTTGCTCTACAATTATTTGGAATAAAAATAGAAGCAATACACCTGTTTGAGTTACCTAATAGCAGCGAAAGAAAGGATAGGTATATTAAACTTTTAGAACAGCGAATTGAGGCGTTAGAGTCCCACGAAAAAATAAAAAAGCGGTTTAAAAGTTAACATGACGAGCACTTGAAGTTGATAATTAATCTTTTAAACCGCTACTAAGAAAGTAACTGTAAGTATAGCCCTACTAAGATACGTAAAAAATACTAGTAAAAAAAACTTATTATACTGTTTTTTAGTTTATTATAAGTTGTTTGTTTAGTCTAGAAGTCTTAGGGTAATAAACGCGAGATATGATATATAAACAAAAAAGAGCCACATATACGTGGCTCTTTTAATAATGCAGTTTCATTAACAAGGTATTTGAGTTATTTCGCAGATATAAGTTTAAATCTTTTATTGACTTTTACTACTATGAATTTACTATTTGACAT
>CAVYIL010000043.1:0-62787 GCA_963768325.1 uncultured Flavobacteriaceae bacterium
ATTCTCCATTTCAGGATCTAGACCTGTGAATGCTGGATGGCCACTTTCTTCAATGTACCATTTGATAAGTTCCTTGAACACGGCAGTGTTTAACATCATTTTCCGCTTAACAATTTCTCTCTGTTCGGGTGTGAATCTTCCACACATCACACAGTACACATTTGGATTTGCGCCTGTTCTAAGATAGTTTTGAAGGACAGAACCTGTATGAACAACGTTGTTCTGAAAGAAAGTCACATTGCCTCTGATTGTTCTGTGTTGCCCACCACTGTAAGATACAATGTGCATAAAAGGTCTGACTGGTGCAATCATAGCCGCTAAAATATCAGTAATCTCTTCTTGTTGGAGAATCCCATCTGGGATTTTGCCAATAGCAAACCCATTAGCAATCGACAATCGTGGAGGTGCCTTTTCTGTCATGTGTGGACGTAAGGAGGTCTTGCAACTGGTGCAGCACATGTATTCATTGCTTTGCCTCCTTGCTCTTGGTGACAGTAGCAAATGCTTGAGTTGAGGATCATCAACCACATACTGGCATTTCAAACTCTCTGGTAAGATTAAACAATGGTGCTCTTCATACTCCTTCAATCCTAGTCTCTTGCTGTGCTGCAACAGTGTGTCCTTGTCAATCCACTGCATATCATCCAATTTGATAATGAATTCATCACAAACAACACAGACAGGAGCTCTATGAATTTCATTGGTGTCATCAACCGCAGTTGACTTCAGATAGTGCTTCTGGGTACTGGACTTCAAATCTTTTAATTTGTCTTGGAAGTTATCTGGAAGAAGGACTGTGGAATTCAGTTTCTCTATTAGACTGGATATATCATCGCTACTGGAAGAAGAGGATGCATCAATACTACTGCTTTCAGAATCAATAGAAATGAGGGCGTTGGTGTTAGGTTGTTCTCTCAACTTTTTCCTCCTCATGAATTGTCTAACCCTTTCTAGTGTGTCAGCATTCCTCTTGCTACACTTTCTCTTCTCTTCTATTTTCTGTCTCTGTCTTCTTTTCTTTTCTGCTGCCTTGCATCGCTTTGCTCTCTTCTGTCTACATTTTCTTGCCTTTTCTGCTGATGTCAATCGCTTTGCCCTCTCCTGCACTGGCTGTTGAATTCTACCTCCTCTTTCATCCATCTTTCTTTTTTATGAGAGGGGGGGATGAGTTGTGAGATCAAAGATTTGTGAGCAGAATTCTACTTGTGCTGTTCTGATCAATTTAGTTCTCTCACTTAATCTCTCACTTAATTTCTCACTTAATTTGTCACTTAAGAGGGCGCCACCCCTTGCTTTCCCCAAAAATGTAAAATCCCCTATATGCCCTGAACAACACGTGGAATGCATGCGGAGCGGAGCGGAGACCATGGGATCGGCCCCATGCCGCCCCTCTTCCTACCGATGCAGCGCATCGCCGGCGACAGCAGGATCCATCCTCCCATCACCAGACACCTAAAGATACGCGCAATACGAGTCGCCGGGGGCAATTTTTGGTACCGATCATGCCGTCGTTCGAGAATCGTTCTGCAATTATTCGGATACCCTCAACAATCAACCATTTTTGACGTTTGTCTTTTAGTCGAGCCGGCCAAAATGATGCTACACATGTACTTTACCGTCCCTTTTCCGTCGACACCTTCTTTGATCCTCTCATTTACAATATTGTATCGGTTGATTGTTGTTTTGTGCCCGCAGATGCCCGCATTTCGCAAAGCAATAATACGAGCTCGTAACAACACAAAATTGTCATTGTTACCTGATATTTTCGTGATACTTGACGCGAATTGTATTTACGGAGAAGCAAGGGCCAGATAGAACAAGCGTTGCTCCTGTGCAATCGCTACGCCTTCTTCGACTTGTGGTTAGAAGGATCGCGCAATGCAGCGGTGTAACTTTTGAGAGCGGCGGCCGCTGAGAAGGAGCCCATTGTCGTGATGGACTGGTAAGAAAATCGAAGGCGGAGAGGAAAGATGAGCAAAAAACCTATGACATTGTTCGGGGTTTTTACAAGGGGTGGCGCCCTCTTAAGTCCTTAGCATTAGAGCATTTTAGTCCCGTGGCAATCTACTCGATAGGATTACCTTGTACTTGTAACTCGGGGTCTTCTGTAGAAATGGGTTACATTGTCTACGTGAAACTGGTACATTTTCATGTAGAAAGGGGGGACATCGTCTACCTCGAATAGCCACATTTTAAAATCAGTTTTTGGATAGAGTTTTTTTAAAATAAACTCTTTCATTACTTTCTTTCAGGCCTTTTCGTAAAACGGTTTTGAAATTGTTTCTAAAAACTGCCCTATTTGTTAAAATACAGCAAAAATACTTTCCGGGGTAAGCTCTCAGTTCTATCGAACCTCGGATAACACCTCTGAATAACATTCAGGTGGCCGACTGGAAAAAAAAAAAAAACGTACCCAGAAGCCCTTTTTAGAGAGGACCTGTTTTCTTCCTGGAGGCGCTTGCTTCTACTAGCCAAGCATGCCAAATCCGTCCCCCCCACTTCAAAATGGCCACCACGACGCAACCATGGCCGTCCACCCACCACTGCTTCCGCTGATCACTACGACCCTCCCCGACGGTATCCTTCCCCTAGCGCCGCGTCCCTCTCTTCCGTAGGTGTATCGTCGCCCCTGTTGCTGCTCGGGACTCGGTATCCGCGTTTCCTTCGTCATTTTTTTCGCACATCATGGCTGATGCAAAAACGCCCCGTGCCGATGGTGTCCCTGATGCCGATAATCGTCCGTCTCATCTTAATGCCCTCCTTCGCGCCGCGCTTTCGCCGCCTTCCTCCCCTCCGTCTCGTCCTTTGTCTTCTGGTTCGTCGTCATGGCCTCCGGCCTCGGCATCGCTGCCTTCCTTGTCGGCGTCTGCCTCTCATCTCGTGTCTCTTACCGCCGACGCTGCCGCCGGCGGTACTGGCACTTCCCCCGACGACGATGCCGCTCACGATCCTGCTGCTGCTTCTGCAGTAGCTGCTGCCGCCGACGCTCCTGCTCCTGCTACTGCTGCCGCTGACGATACTTCAGACTCCTGCTGCCGCTGACGATACTGCTTCTGGCGATACTACCGGCGCCGGAACTGCTGTCTCCGGCGATACTTGCACTGCTGCTGCCGACGCTGCCGCCGACGACGTTGGTACGGCCGCCGATGATGTTGGTACGGCTGCCGCTAACGATGCTGCTACTACTACTACTGCCACCAACGCCGCCGATGCTGCTACTGCTAATGCTGCCGCTGCCGATGCTGCTACTGTCATTGCTGCCGCCTATGCTGACGATGCTGCTACATTATTTGTTATATGGTTTAGGTCGGCTGTTGTGGGTACCTGGATTGCGGTTTGCTAGCACCTATCCATTTACTTTTCTAATTCCTAATATTTATTGTAAAGGAAATAACTGTTTGGTTACTATGGCAATAGAATGTACATGTAAAATAGGTCGCTCCGTTCCTTGTTGGCCTCTCTGCCTCTCATCTTGTGTCCCTTAGACTGTACCGCTGACGCGGATGCTGACGCTGATGCCGCCGACGCTGCCGCTGATGATACTGGTACTGCTACTGCTGTCGCCGGCAATACTGGTGCTGCTGCCACCGATGATACCGATACTTCTGCCGCCGACGACGCTGGTACTGCTACTGCTACTGCTGCCATCGACGTACTCGTGCTGGTACAGCTGACGCTGACGATACTGCTGCTGCTACTGCCCCTTCTGCATCTGCTCCGTCTGTTTCGCCAACATTACCGCCGGGCACATATTGTCGACGGCCACCACCGCCGCCTCGTCTTCGTACGCATGTTTCGCCAACATTACCGCCGGGCACATATTGTCGACGGCCACCACCGCCGCCTCGTCTTCGTACGCCTCGAGAATGAGGAGAGAAGGAGCAAAAAGTGAGTGATGATGTTAGAGATACGATCGGCACAAGAAGTGGAGTCCAAAGAGGCAAAGATACCCAACCCCGCCCCACAAACAGCTACCAATGCGCTACCGAATGGGAAAATTTCAACAACAACCTACCAAATGTAATGATTAATGAGTTAGAAATAAACTATGCAGACAATAGGTTATTATTTTTGGTTCATAGTTTATCAAAATGGAGCATGACGCAATTTCTTGTCCCAGATGTAGCTGCGTATAATCTATTGTCTGCATAGTTTATTTCTAACTCATTAATCATTACATTTGGTAGGTTGTTGTTGAATTTTCCCATTCGGTAGATGAATTGTCGATATAATAAACTCCGTAATTCATGCTCAACATATCCATGTGGTTGTCTTGCCATACTAAGCATAATGCACTAAAATCAGCAGGTTTTTTACAGTAAGATTTCCATGTGAATATCCTCATCGGGTACATGTATACTTTTTCTTTAGAATTGGTAGCTATGGCAATTTTATTGGGATCTTTAGGATGAATGGCTATACTGTTAATATGACCAGAAAATCCTGTTAATTCACTCCATTTTTCTAGGTTATTATTTTTAAATAGCTTGTGATCATATGCTGCATAAATAATAGAATTGTCAGAAAGGCTAATTTTTAAATGATCTAATCTTTTATTTAGTTTTGAGAAATTATTTCCCAGTCCACACCTCCATCTTTTGATTTATATACATTTTCATATCCTACATACAAGGTATTAGGTATAGATGGGTCTTGCTCAAAGGGGTAATTCCCCAATTTCCTCTATAATTTATTTTGATAGGGACAAGCAGTTTGTCTGTAAATCCTAAATCTAGACTTAAAAATTTGACCTTTTGTTTAGAACCGTAGATAATATTTGGGTTGTTTTTATCAACAAAAGATCTTCCTTCATCTGCCCCAATCCATTTATACCAACCTTTTTCAGAAGTATAGACAGAAGTACCTTGATGTTCTGCACCACCTGTAATGATGACAGGATTGGTTCTAGAGATTCCAATTTTATTAAATTCTCTTATTCCTATCCAGGAGTAATATCTTTAAAATAATCTACATCAATTTTCTCAGTATTCTCTACTATAAAAATACCTCACTGCATCTGTACAAGCATATAGTTTGTTTTCTACAAACTTTAATAATTCTACATCAACATGGGCAATATCCAATTTTAGTATCTATAGCATTTTTTAAACTTGTATGAGGTAGGTAGCTTTAAATGGCTCACATAAATATTCTGGGATTAGGCAAAAAGTTTTTCCATTCTAAAGAGAAAAAATTTTTGCCTAATCCCCAGAATATTTATGTGAGCCATTTAAAGCTACCTCTCATACAAGTTTAAAAAATGCTATAGATACTAAAATTGGATATTGCCATGTTGATGTAGAATTATTAAAGTTTGTTTTCTACAAACTTTAATAATTCTACATCAACATGGCAATATCCAATTTTAGTATCTATAGCATTTTTTAAACTTGATGAGAGGTAGCTTTAAATGGCTCACATAAATATTCTGGGGATCTAGGCAAAAATTTTTTCTCTTTAGAATGGAAAAACTTTTTGCCTAATCCCCAGAATATTTATGTGAGCCATTTAAAGCTACCTCTCATACAAGTTTAAAAAATGCTATAGATACTAAAATTGGATATTGCCATGTTGATGTAGAATTATTAAAGTTTGTAGAAAACAAACTATATGCTTGTACAGATGGAGGTATTTTTATAGTAGAGAATACTGAGAAAATTGATGTAGATTATTTTAAAGATATTACTCCTGGACTAGGAATAAGAGAATTTAATAAAATTGGAATCTCTCAAACCAATCCTGTCATCATTACAGGTGGTGCAGAACATCAAGGTACTTCTGTCTATACTTCTGAAAAAGGTTGGTATAAATGGATTGGGGCAGATGGAAGAGAATCTTTTGTTGATAAAAACAACCCAAATATTATCTACGGTTCTAAACAAAAAGGTCAAATTTTTAAGTCTACAGATTTAGGATTTACAGACAAACTGCTTGTCCCTATCAAAATAAATTATAGAGGAAATTGGGGAATTACCCCTTTTGAGCAAGACCCATCTATACCTAATACCTTGTATGTAGGATATGAAAATGTATATAAATCAAAAGATGGAGGTGTCAACTGGGAAATAATTTCTCAAAAATTTGATGAAAGATTAGATCATTTAAAAATTGCACCTTCTGACAATTCTATTATTTATGCAGCATATGATCACAAGCTATTTAAAAATAATAACCTAGAAAAATGGAGTGAATTAACAGGATTTTCTGGTCATATTAACAGTATAGCCATTCATCCTAAAGATCCCAATAAAATTGCCATAGCTACCAATTCTAAAGAAAAAGTATACGTATCTACCGATGGAGGATATTCATGGAAATCTTATCTAAAAAACCTCCCTGATTTTAGTGCATTATCCTTAGTATGGCAAGACAACCACATGGATGGGCTATATTTAGGCATGAATTACGGAGTTTATTATATCGACAATTCATCTACCGAATGGGAAAATTTCAACAACAACCTACCAAATGTAATGATTAATGAGTTAGAAATAAACTATGCAGACAATAGATTATACGCAGCTACATACGGACGAGGAATTTGGTCATCTCCCGTTTTTGATAAAACTTTGTCAACCAAAAATAATAACCTATTGACATCTGTAAAAATATTCCCTAACCCATCAGTTGATTTTATTAACATACAATTAAACAAACAACTAAAAACATCTATACGGTTATATGATTTAAAAGGTCAGATGATCTACTTTTCTAAAGATATTTCCTCAGAAAGCACATACCAAATGCAAACTCATAATTTAACTTCTGGCACGTATTTTTTAAAAATAAATAATAAAAATGGCACAATCATTAAGAAAATAATAAAAAAATAATATTATTTTTAATCATTAGTATCCTAAACTTTTGTATAAATATTTTAGGATACTAATGATCATTTATTACAACTAGACACACTAGTCAGAGTTTAAAATAAAACTCCATATATCCCCCTTTAAAACAAGAGTTAAAATCAGTATACATTATATAATAGCAGACAGCTACAATTTTTGTAAACCACACATAAAAAAAAGTTTCTTAATACCTAAATCCCTATTACTACTTACATATTGATACACAACATCATAAAAAGTATAAACATTAATTCAGTATTAGCTGTACAAATCCTTAAATTTACATTTCAAAAAAAATCATCTTATTATGGAATATAGAATAGAAAAAGATACTATGGGTGAAGTTAAAGTTCCTGCAGATAAACTATTGGGGAGCACAAACTGAACGTTCTAGAAATAATTTTAAAATTGGAACTGCAGCTTCTATGCCTTTAGAAATTATTTATGGTTTTGCTTATTTAAAAAAAGCAGCTGCTTATACTAATTGTGAACTTGGTGTTTTACCAATAGAAAAAAGAGATTTAATTGCACAAGTTTGTGATGAAATTTTAGAAGGTAAACATGATGATCAATTTCCTTTAGTAATTTGGCAAACAGGTTCTGGAACTCAAAGTAATATGAATGTTAATGAAGTTATTGCTAATAGAGCACATCAATTAGCTGGTAAAACTATTGGTGAAGGTGAAAAAACATTACAACCAAATGATGATGTAAATAAATCTCAATCATCAAATGATACTTTTCCTACTGGAATGCATATTGCTGCTTATAAAAAAATTGTAGAAATTACTATTCCTGGTGTTAAACAATTAAGAGATACCTTACAAGAAAAAATCTGAAGAATTTAAAGATGTTGTTAAAATTGGTCGAACACATTTAATGGATGCTACACCACTAACTATTAGGTCAAGAATTTTCTGGATATGTTTCTCAATTAGATCATGGTTTAAAAGCATTAAAAAACACCTTACCATCATTTAGCAGAATTAGCATTAGGAGGAACTGCTGTTGGAACAGGATTAAATACACCAAAAGGATATGATGTAACGTTGCTAGAATATATTGCTGAGTTTACAGGACTACCATTTATAACTGCTGAAAATAAATTTGAAGCACTAGCTGCTCATGATGCTATTGTAGAAACGCATGGAGCATTAAAACAATTAGCTGTTTCTATTAAATAAAATTGCTAATGATATTCGAATGATGGCTTCTGGACCAAGATCTGGAATTGGTGAATTAATTATTCCTGCAAATGAACCAGGTTCTTCTATTATGCCAGGAAAAGTAAATCCAACTCAAGGTGAAGCATTAACAATGGTTTGTGCTCAAGTTATGGGTAATGATGTTGCTATTACTGTTGGTGGAACACAAGGACATTATGACTTAATGTTTTTAAACCAATGATGGCTGCAAACTTTTTACAATCTGCTCAATTAATTGGTGATGCTTGTGTTATCTTTGATGAAAATTGTGCTGAAGGAATTGAACCTAATCATGCTAGAATTACAAGAATTATTAAATAATTCTTTAATGTTAGTTACTGCTTTAAATACTAAAATTGGTTATTATAAAGCTGCAGAAATTGCAAATACAGCTCATAAAAATGGAACAACTTTAAAAGAAGAAGCTATTGATTTAGGTTATGTAACTAATCAAGAATATGATGAATGGGTAAAACCAGAAGATATGGTTGGTGAACCTCTAAAAAAATAGTCTTTGATCTCCATAATAAAAAAGGCGTAATTTAAATAATTACGCCTTTTTTATTATGGAGTGGTTTAAACTTTTTTCAATTCGTTATAAAAATGTTCCTTTTCATTAAATTTTCGTCTTTTTATTACCTCATAGTGCTGCTATGATGTACAAAAAACACTTCAATTGAGTAAAAAATAATTATTTTTCGCCAGAATCAAAAAAGTTTAAACCACTTCTTCTATAGTTTCCTCTAGCTCATCAATAAGATAACGATTAATTCATAATATTGACTAATAACTCTTTTAGTATATCACTTTGTGAAAGATTTACGGCTCCTACCCCTTTACTTTTGACATCTGCATCTCTTAATTTTTCTATTATTTGACTAACTTTTTTCATTGGATAATTATGCGCTGCCTGAGAATAATCACTAACAAAATAAGGATTTATCTTAAGTGCACTTGCAACACTTCGTTGTGATTTATCAGACAATCCATGGTATTGTAATACCTGAGAGAAATAACTATATAATAAGGAAATTGTAACTACAATAGGGTTATCTTTTGGATTTTGAGAAAAATAATTAATAATCCTGTATGCTTTTACTACATCACGCATACCAACTGCTTTTCTAAGTTCAAAATTATTAAAATCTTTACTTATACCTATATTTTTTTCGACTAAATCTGCAGTTATTTCAGAACTCTTAGGAATAATTAATTTTAGCTTTTCTAACTCGTTGTTAATTTTGTTTAAATCAGTCCCTAAAAACTCAACTAACATTTGTGCTGCCTTGGGTTCTATCGAATACTTAGCACCTACCAACACCTTCCTTATCCAATCTCCTACCTGATTCTCATACAGCTTTTTACTTTCATAAATAACACCGTTTTTAGCAATAATTTTATATAATTTTTTACGCTTATCTATTTTTTTATATTTATAACAAATAACCAAAACAGTTGACAATTGTGGATTCTCGACATAATTAGCTAATTTTTCTATCGTTCGAGAAAGATCTTGAGCTTCTTTAACAATTACTACCTGTCGTTCTGCCATCATTGGATACCTCTTAGCATTAGAAACAATATCTTCAATAGTTACGTCTCGACCGTACAAAACCATTTGATTAAATCCTTTTTCTTCTTCTGAAAGTACATTTTTATCAATATATTCCGAAATTCGATCTATATAATAAGGTTCCTCTCCCATCAAAAAATAAATAGGTTTAATTTTACCAATTTTTATATCGTTAACAATACTTTTTACTTCATCCATTCAGAAAAAATCATCAAATTTGTACAATGCATAAACTAAATTTTCCTGTCTATGACTTTAGGCTCAAAAATAGCGAAAATAAAATTTCTATTTTCGACAGAATTCGTAAAAAATTTATAATACTTACTCCAGAAGAATGGGTTAGGCAACATACTATACTATACTTGATTAATGAAAAAAAATATCCAGAAAGCCTCATTAATGTAGAAAAAACGATTAAAGTTAATAATTTGGTTAAACGCTATGATATTGTTATTTTTAATCCAAATGGTAGCATTTTTCTTATTGTAGAATGCAAATCTAGTTCTGTAAAAATAAATCAAAATACATTTGACCAAATTGCTCGTTATAATATATCACTTGAAGCTGAATATTTGATGGTTACTAACGGATTGGATCATTATTATTGTCAAATAAATTATTCAAAAGAAAGTTACACTTTTCTAAAAGATATACCTAATTACCTGAATATATAAACTTTATGTTACGAATTATTTAATATCCAAAAAATAGTTTTCCCTTATAAATTAATAATCATCAACGATATCATCAGTCAATGATTTCAAAAATGCTACCAATGCTTTTTGTTCTTTATCTGTTAACTTCAATTCATCAAAAGGTAAAGTCTGATACGATAAATCAAAACCCAATCCAGCACCTCCCCCTAAATTATAAAACTCTATTACTTGCTCTAAATTTTTATAAACCCCATTATGCATATATGGAGCTGTGAGTTCAGAATTTCTAACAGATGGAGTCTTAAACATCCCTCTATGTATATCTTCCTTAAACATCCAATAAAACCCTAAATCATCATCTAATTGCTTATTATCAAGGGATTCTGGGACTCCTATTACTTCTTTTTCTGTTTCAATAAAAAAAGGCGGAACTGTACCATTAGTCAATGGTATAAAATGACAGGTTGCACAAAGTGCTTTACCCATAAATATATTAAAACCCATTTTTTCCTCGGGTGTATACGTATCTTCTTCTGCCTCTAATATTCCTATCAAATTTAGAATTAAACCCATTTAATGTACTAATATATGATGATATAGCTTTTATAACCTCTTCATTTTTTGATGAAATTCCCCCAAAAGCATCTTTAAACATTCTGATGTAGGTTGTGTCCTTTAGAATTTCGCTAGAAAACTGATGTACATTTGAATCAAACTCTTTTTTATTTGTAAAAACAGATGAAATTTGATCTAATAATGTATCCGATCTTCCGTCCCAAAAAAAACTTTTTTGAAACACTGAGTTTATCAAAGTTGGAGTGTTTCGAGAAAGGTCTTTTCCATCATTATCCAAACTAAATACTTTGGCATCGGCATAGCCTTTTGTATCAATATGACAAGTTGCGCAAGCTAATTTACCACTATTTGAAAGGTTTGGATCAAAAAACAATTTTTTACCAAGTTCAATTTGTTTTTTATTAGGATTACGATTAATTGCTGGGGTAAAAAAATTAACGTTAAAAGAATTATTTTCAAAAAAAGTAGGTGCATCAAAATTGAACACTTCAGTATTTACCACTTCCCAAAGTCCACTTTCCTTTCTTACATCTACCCAATTTCTAGTAATTGGATTCATGTAATCTCTAATAAAAGTATATCTATCAAAAGTATCAAAATCAATATTATTTTTAATATATTTTATTGATTTAGTAATATTATCCCGAAACTCCTGATCTAATTTTAGGTTGTTTTTAGTTATCAAAAATCGAATACTATTGTCATATACAAATTTTAAACTTTCTAGAGATGTGATAGTCTCTTCTATCCCTAAATGACTTATTGGAGTATCAAAACCGGTAACTGCTAAGCTTATTATTCTGAATAATTGCTGATGTATAGATATAAAAAAACGCTGTGGATTAAGAGTTCTTTTTTCTATATTTTTTTTGAGATTAATCAACATCCCTCTAGTAATGTCTACCTCTCTATTAAATTCTGCATCACTAACCCCCCCTTCATATATACTTTCTTCTATTTTTTGAAGCCCAACAGGATATATAGTTTTTCCGTTATCTTCTTTAAATATGGGCAAAGCAGGACCATTAACACGATGTCCTACAGTAGGATTTAGATAGGATGCATATGGTTCTGCTTTTTTAAACACTTTTCTTAAATTTTTAAAAATAGACTTTACCTTATTACCATTCACTCCTTCTTTTTTAAGCTCATCTATGTACAATATAGATTTTGTGATATTTTCTATATAAAAGTTTTCTGCCTGTTTCCAATTGACATTAGGAACGGTTAACTCTGTGTGTTCTCTGCAAGACGATACAAAGAAGAGAATATAAAAAACACTAATCAATCTATAAAAAAACTGCATTATATATAAAATTTAGTAAAACGAAAGAAGAAAAAAGATTCATTTTTCAGTGAATCTTTTTTCTTCTTTCGTTTATATTATTAGACAACTCTTAAAATTAAAACTTTATCTAGGTAACCCTTTTAGTAATACTATTTGTGATGATTCATTATTTTCATTTATAGCGTGATGATGTCCATCCAAATTTTTAAAGCTTTCGTTTGTCCAATAATGAGGCTGAACAGCTAGAATAAATGTATTAGCAATACCTACTTTATCAGAGATATCTATTAAAGACCCGAATTCACCTGATATACCTGTACTTCCGTTTTCAGCTAAATCTTGTCTCACCACCAATTCTAATACTTTACTACCATTATTACCATTAATATCAGTTTGATAAATATAAGCTGTATGACCTCTATCAAAAGAGTTAGGGTCTTCTTGTATATAAATAAAGTTTTCTGTAACACATAAATTATCTGGACTTTGCAGCATACTCATATTACCGTCAGCATTATTGGTATCTGTATTACCACTAACGATCTGAGTCAATTTACCAGTTAAAGGAGATTTCTCATCCAATTCTAATTTATAAACAGCCCCCCAATCATTATAGGTGCCTTTTCCTGGTCCTTTACCTGTCGCCACAAAGAAGATATTTCTTCCATTAGCATCACTCCCTTTTTGATAATCTACATCTTCTACCCTCATAAAATGAGCTGCAAACACGGCATCACATGCTGTTTCCATTTCATCGTGAGTTAAATTTTTTCCATCTTTAATCTCTACAAACTCTATATCGTAAGAATTTCCAAAATCTAAACTACTTTCGTTATAAAAAGTTTTTTTAACTACACTTTTCTTGCCTTTATTGCCATCAGATATTTGTTTAAATCTTAAAACATAAATTTTACCGTTTTCTAAATCACTATCTCCGTTTTCTGAATAATACAAAACTACCTGTCCTTCAGAACCATCAGAATCATCATCACCCCCTATAATAACTGTTCTACCAGAATAAGTATTTTTAGGCAAAGGCACAGCATTCTCCCACGAAAACTCTCCTAAAGCATCTAAACCAAAGTCTGCTGTTGGTGTGGGTATTTTAATTCTAGGATCAATCCCTTTTACATCATAACTAAATTTCTCTGATGCGGATAAAAAAATATCTTTAGCCCCACCATGAATATTTGCTTCCCACATCGTTCCAGAGCATTGACGAGCATAATCAGCCACTCCAGAATTTAATAAATAATCCCCTGATACAGGAGTAAGATTTTTATCAAATCTAATTCTGGAAACAGCATAACTATCTTCACAATTTACGACATATATATATCCATCACCTTCTTTTAGAAATCCTGCCCCATCAGCATGTCCAGAAAGCTGAAATGAATCATTTATTATATCCGCCGTACTGATTAATGAATATGCTTTAACATAATTAAATTGTGGCGCAATAGCTACTAAAGGTTCATAACTAGATTTATTAGAGAACATAGTAGGTTTAGAAACCAAGTCTTCTCCATCTTTTCCATTTACTCCATCTTTGCCGTCCTCACAATTAATAAATAAAATTCCCATAAAAGAAAACAGGAAAATTTGTAAAAAATACTTTTGTAAAATGTTCATTATTTTTTAAGGTTTTATTGATTATTTTCTTAGCACCAAAAATATCTACACCAAACAAAAATCCTGTTAATTTAGGGGTATATTTAAGTTAAATTAAGTTTAAATAAAATATAGTTAATTTGACTTTATACAGTAACAATTATTTATTAAGAAATACAATTGTTACTAAAACATAAACTTCCTATAAATCAATATTGCTTAGCAGTAATATGAATACTTATTTTATTGTTTTTTTATTAAAATTTAACATTTTTAATTATCAAAATAATTAGTTTTAATTATAGTTGATAATTATAACGGTTTTACCGTAACTAATAAACTATTTTAAACCTCTTTTAATAATAAACTTATTTATTAACCAAAATGTAATATTTTATTAGGCAGAAAAATAAGTAGAGAATCAAAAAAAGTTATTTACTACGGTTACTTTAAATAGTTAATTTAAATTTAAAATATTTAAATTTTTTGTTAAATAAACTTCAAATACAACTACAAGTTATAGGTAGTTAACTTTTTTTTAACTATTTTTGTTAAAGAAATATAGGTCTAGTTTGAGATTTTTATTTTTTAATATAACTGTTTGAATATCATTACTTAGAAATTTAAGATTAACCTTCTAAAATTTCTTAATATTTAAATTATGTTCAATCAAAGTCATAATAACATATGATAGAAACTCTTTATCCTTTAAATGAAAGTTTTAGACTAGAAGCTCTAAAATCGTTAAACATATTGGATACTGAGTCCGAAAAAAAGTTTGATGAAATTACCGCTTTAGCAGCTTTTTTATGCGATACAAAATCCGCATTAATATCTTTAACAGATAGCAAAAGACAATGGACCAAATCCTCTTATGGCATAAATATATGTGAGTTTCCAAGGGAAAAATCTATTTGTGCCCACGCTATCTTAGATCCTGATAATCCTTTGATTATAAAAGATACTAGAAATGATGAGCGTTTTAAAGACAATCCTATTACCAAAGGAGAATACCCAATAATATTTTATGCAGGAATACCTTTAGTCAATAAAGAAGGGTTTGCACTAGGAACTCTCTGTGTTTTTAATAACAAACCTAAAGAATTATCGATAAAACAACTAGAAGCCCTTAAAGCCCTAGCTAATCAAGTGGTTATCTTGTTTGAATTAAATAAAAAAAATAAAGATTTAGAAAAAATACAAAATCTACTAGAAAAGCGAAATGAGGCTTTGAAAGAATTTGCTGGTGTAATTTCACATGACCTGAAAATGCCTTTGGCTAACATCATTACGACATCTGATATTCTAAAACTTAGACTTACTAATCATTTAGACAAAAAAAGCCTTACTTATTTTGACTATATCAAGAAATCTTCATTTTCTATGAGTGATTATATTAATGATGTTTTAGACCATTATGAAAGTGAAAGTTTAATTAATCATGATCCTGAAATATTTGATCTCAATGTATTACTTAAAGAAATTGTTAATTTATTAAGTATTAAATCAGACTGTATTATACATTTACCTAATCCTAGCCCTTCTCTAAAATGCAATAAACTAGCTCTGCAACAAATATATATTAACCTAATTGGTAATAGTATTAAATATAATGACAAAAAGGAAATCATCATTGCTTTAAACTTTTCCGAGGATGATAGATTTTATTATTTCAGTATTACAGATAATGGAATGGGAATTCCTAAGAATAGACTAGAATTTATTTTTGATCTTTTCACTACTTCTGATTTTATTGACAGAAATGGAAATAAAGGCAATGGTATCGGCTTATCTACTGTAAAAAAACTTATAGAAAACTTGGGTGGTACTATTAAAGTCTTATCTATAGAAGGGAAGCAAACTACTTTTCGGTTTTCTATCAAAAAATAATTAAAAATTTAACACCTATATATTCTATTAACTAGGTTTCTTTTAGGCTCACATAAATATTCTGGGGATTAGGCAAAAAGTTTTTCCATTCTAAAGAGAAAAAATTTCACATCAACTACCCCTCTTAAGTTTGCTCTAAACAACTTTATCTTGGAGTTAAAAGATTCTGCATTTGCATTTGTATGTCTTTTTATAAAGAAATTCAAAATAGTTTCTAAGTGATAATTTAAACTGTTAACCACGGTATTAAAGACTGTCATATTTAGAAGCTTTGTTTTTTGCATCCAGTTTATTATTTTTTCTTTTGCTATTTCTCTAGAGGTTTCTTCATATATGTTTCTAAACTCAAGGGTGTGCTTGTATGCCTGATATAAAAGGGGATAATTCTTAAATAATAATTCAGCTCTTATCTTTTGGTTTTCTGTCCATTGGTTAGGTTTTTTAGCAATAATATAACGGCTTCTTGCTAATAATTGCTTGGGAGAATCCTCATTATCAAAACTAAATGGAATGTATTTTAACCCTTGTTCTTTTGCAATTTTGATTGCTTGATTCTCTTTTTCTATTTCCTCCCACCTGTATTTTATTCTTAAATGTTGCAGGGCTTCCATTATTAGTTTTACAACGTGGAAACGATCTGTAACCAAGTAACATTCAGGGAAACACATTTTTGAAGCCAATTGCATATTGTTTGCCATATCAAGGGTTATTTCCTTTACCAATTTTCTTTTATCTAATGGAATTTTGTTTAAAACACCAATAATATCTTGACTTTTTGTGCCCTTTATAGAGGCTACTAATGTTTTTTTCTTTCCTCTTCCATTTTTGTTGGTGACAAAGGTATAGAGTTCTCCTTTAGACAGACTCACTTCGTCGATGCTTAAATGTTCTCCAATGTTTTCAGGATAAATTAAATAATCTTCGGAGTGACTTAACTGTTCCCAGTCCTTAAAACCACTGATTTTTTTCTTATAATGGCGTTGCAACAAATTGGCTTTAACACCGTAATAACTAGATATTTTACTTATTGTATCTTCTCGAGTCTCTACCTGTATCTTTTAAAAAATCTGAAAGTTCAATGGTTAATTTTGAACCCTCAGCTATAATAGAATAATCACTTTTTACTTCTTTTGATTTGTCGACCTTATTACGCCACCTTCGCCTTCTTATACATAAATAAACTGCTTTACCTCTTATGGGAAAGTCTTGTATTTGTTTCCTGTCATAAAAACCTTTGGACTCATATTCAAAAGACCTATATTCTTTGGGGATTATGTTTTTCTCATCTAAATAGATATAAAAACAGTCTTGCTTAGTTTGTAAATTGCCCAATTCTTTAAAATCAACAATATCAAAATGAGTTAATAGTCCTTCTGGCAAAATTGAAGAAATTATTGAAAAATTCATTCCATTTTTTATGCAAACTTAAGGATTCTCCCCAACTTTTTTATGTGACCCTTCTTTTATTGAGGTGGTTTAAACTTTTTTGATTCTGACAAAAAATAATTGTTTTTTACAGTAAATTCATAAGGAAAATAACATAATGAGTGAAAGAATAACATTTTTATAGCGAATTTAACAAAGTTTAAATCACTTCTTTACTATTTCATATTAGCAATGCATGCTTCTGCACATTTTTCTCCATCAATTGCAGCCGAAATAATCCCTCCTGCATATCCTGCACCCTCTCCACAAGGATATAGTCCTTTGATCTCAACATGCTCTAATGTTTTCCAATCTCTTGGAATTCGAACTGGTGATGAGGTTCTAGATTCTGGAGCATGTACTACTGCTTCATTAGTGAGGTAACCTCTCATACTTTTATCAAATTCTTTAAACCCTTCTCGTAATGTATGATGAATAAACTCTGGAAAAACAGTACTCATCTCAGCAGAAGTTAACCCAGGTTTATAAGAGGTTTCGGGTAAATCAGTCGATATTTTCCTGTTAATCATATCTACAAGTCTCTGAGCAGGAACACGCTGTGTCTCCCCTCCTACTTGCCAAGCTTTTTTCTCTATACTTTTCTGAAAATACATTCCTGCTAAAGGACCATATTTATTAAATAATTTAAAGTCTTCTAGTCGTAATTCTACAACAATCCCACTATTTGATGTAGGTTGATCTCTTTTAGAAGGTGACCAACCATTAGTAACCACTTCTCCTGAACTTGTAGCACATGGCGCAATTACTCCTCCTGGACACATACAAAATGAGTACACTCCTCTACCTCCGACTTGTTTAACTATGCTGTATGGTGAAGGAGGTAAAAATGGACTTCTTTCCTTACATTTATATTGAATTTGATCTATTAGTTGTTGAGAATGTTCCACTCTGACCCCTAATGCAAATAGTTTTGCTTCAATTTTTATTTTTTTTTGATATAATAATTCATAAATATCTCTTGCAGAATGACCTGTAGCCAATATTACCTTATTGGTTGATATGGTGCTACCATTTAATAAAGTAACTCCAACTATTTCTGCGTTTTTAATCGTAAAATCAATTACCCTTGATTCAAAATATACTTTACCGCCATTTTCTATAATTTTCTCTCGGATATCCGCTATTATGGCGGGTAACTTATTGGTACCTATATGTGGATGTGCCTCTACCAATATCTGGTCGGTAGCACCAAATCCGACCAAAAGTTCTAGAATACGATTAACATCTCCTCTTTTTTTGGAACGGGTATATAATTTACCATCACTATACGTACCTGCACCTCCCTCTCCAAAACAATAATTAGAATCTTCATTAACAATATGATCTCTATTTATTGCTTTCAGGTCTCTTCTTCTCTTCTGTACATTTTTACCACGTTCTAATAAAATAGGTTTATACCCCAATTCTATACATTTTAGAGCAGCAAATAAGCCCGCAGGACCTGCGCCAATTATTACAATTTCCTTAGCATGCGTAACATCTGGGTATTGTGGTAATCGAATAGGTTGGTTTATATAATCTTCTTTAACAAATACTTTTACCTTTAGATTTACTCTAATCAATTGTTGTCTAGCATCTATTGATCGTTTTAAAATCTTAATATGGTGAATATCCTCTATTGGAATATTATTGTTTTTAGATACATTAATTTTTAGCAATTCAGAGTTTGCTGCAATTTCTGGTAATACCTGTATAGTGAATTCGTACTGCAATTTTCTTTAAAAGTATATTTAATTTTCTGCGAAGATACAATTTTCTATAGTGCAGTATTAACCAAATGTAAGCGAAGAATAATCTATATACGTAAATAACAATTTTTTTATTTATTCCTTACATATATTAGTTTAAAACGACCACTTCCTTTTTCTCTTTCATCTATTTCAAATTTATCAATTGATTTAAATAAAGGAGTCAATTTATCAAAACCAAAATTTCTAGAGTCAAAATTAGGTTGTTTTTTAAGAATAAGAGAACCCACGTCTCCTAAATAAGCCCAACCTCCTTCATCGGTGGCGTCAGCAACAGAATTTCTAAGTAACCGAATTACTTTGGGAGTGATCTTTTCTAAATTACCTTTTTTAATTTTTCCTTTGCCATCTTGTTTTTCTGGGTCTTTTGTTAAAATTTCTAAATAAATAAATTTATCACAGGCTACTATAAATGGATTTGGCGTTTTCTTTTCTCCTATCCCGTATACTATGGCTCCTGTTTCTCTTAATCTAGTTGCTAACTTCGTGAAATCACTATCTGATGATACCAAACAAAAGCCATCCACTTTATCAGAATATAAAATATCCATAGCATCTATAATCATTGCAGAATCTGTTGCATTTTTACCTACAGTATAACTGTATTGCTGAATTGGATTAATAGCATTTTCTAACAATATATTTTTCCACTTTCCTAATTGTGGTTTGGTCCAATCCCCATAAATTCGTTTTATCGTAGGAGTACCATACTTGGCTATTTCCTCCATCATTTCATCTAAATATCGTGATGGAATATTATCTCCATCAATTAATACCGCTAACTTTATATCTTTAATCACGCTTCCATTATTTTTTAGTAAGATAATAAATTAGGCTGAATTTCGTAACTATTCACCCGAAATAAACAGAAATGGATTATTTGTCAACAATTTCTGATTGCACTAAATTTTTATTTTCAAAAATCATCTATTTTATACACATTGGTTTATAACTATGTGATATCCTAATTTCTATTAATTTTGATTGTTGTGTTTGGTTTAAGATCTTCGTGAAAACAATATTTTTTGACTGATAAGCAACATATAAATAAGCTATTACAAGATTTTGAAATTCTTACGAAAGAGAATTTAAAATTACAATTACGTATAGCTGAACTAGAATCAAAACTGTCAAAATATGAGAACCCAAAGAATAGTGCTAATAGTAGTATAGCTCCATCCCAAGATCCTTTTAGAAAAACCAAAAGTTTGAGAAAACCATCCAAAAAATCTCAAGGAGGGCAAAAAGGACACAAAGGCAGTAAACTAAAAATGATTGAAACTCCTGATGCTATTGTTGTTCACGATGTAAGCCAATGTGTCTGCTGTGGCAATGGCTTAGAGAACGGTTTTGAGCGTTACGATTCCCGTCAAGTTTTCGATATCCCACCCATTGATATAGAAGTTACAGAACATAGACGAGTACATAAAACTTGCGGTGTATGTGGAAAACATAATAGAGGAGAATTCCCAAATGAGCTTAAACAAGAAGCCCAATATGGAGATCGTTTAAAATCACTTTGTGTATATCTTCAAAACTACCAGATGCTTCCATTTGCACGTTGCAGTGAATTTATTGCTGACTTAACTGGACACTATATCTCTACAGGTAGTTTGTCTAATTTTCAGAAGCAATGTTTTAATAACTTGCATGATTATGAGATAGACATAAAACAACAATTACTTCAAAGTACTGTATTGCATGCCGATGAAACAGGTGTCCGTCTTAAAGGAAAAAATAGTTGGATGCATGTTAATAAGTACTAAAACCATTAGCTTTTTTGCACATCATCTTAACAGAGGCAAACAAGCAATGAACGATATAGGACTTTTAGAACACTATAAAGGAACCCTTATTCATGATCGTTTTAGCAGTTATTTTTCTTATCAATGTGACCATAGTCTTTGTAACGCACATATTCTAAGAGACCTAGTTTATGTGGAAGAAGCTTTTGAAGCTCCTTGGGCAAAACAAGTAAGAACACTTTTAATAAAAGCTAAAAACGATAAACAGAAAATCCCCAATTTAAAGGATTCCTATTATTCTAAAATATTCAACCAATATGTTGACTTGATTAAACCTGTCATAAAAAACTATGATAAAAAATTTAAGAAAACCGATGAACAAAGGCTAGCTTTTTCCCTAGAAAAACACAAAGATCTTTTCCTGAAGTTTATAAAGCAACCAGATATACCTTTTGATAATAATCAGGCTGAAAGAGATTTAAGAATGATTAAGGTAAAACAAAAAGTATCAGGGTGTTTTAGGTCGACAAAACATGCGCAATACTTTGCTAGAATTAGAGGGTACATTTCCACAATCAAAAAAAATAAGAAAAACGTACTTGAAAATATTCAGAAAGCATTTGAAAAAAATCCTTTCTCACCTGTTATGGGTGAATAGTTACCACTTTATGGGAAAGTGTCTCAAAATTGACTAGTGATTTAAAAGATCACTTAAATAAATATGAACACGAAGAATGGGGAGAAGTTGTTTCGAGATTGTTTGGTAAAAAATCCAGAATAGAGGAACAGTGGTCAAAATGCTGAATTCTATTGTTATTTTCTTTTTCAAAAAAAAAATAACAAAAATTAACATTATTTACTAGTTTTGTCAACAGATATTACCTTAAATTCCTTAGGAAGATATAGGGATACAAAACACATATAACCACTTGTTATTCAGTATACTACACTATGAATAACTAGTGTCCTCTTATTTTTTCCCTATCTGCTTCTTGAAGTGGTTTAAACTTTTTTCAATTCGATATAGAAAATGTTCTTTTCACTAAATCTTCACCTTTTTACTACCTCGTAGCACTGTTATGAAGTGCAAAAACATTTCTATTGAGTAAAAAACATCTATTTTTCGCCAGAATCAAAAAAGTTTAAATCACTTCAAAATAAAAAATGTAGTAATATTAATATCATCCCCTTTTTTATTAAGACCTAGTTACCTTATAACCAAATAAAACATCAAGCTATAGCCAGACATCTTTATTACACGTTTTTTAGAACTGTTCTCTACCCGAAAAATGGAAAGCACTTTCTATAGCAGCATTTTCATCACTATCACTACCATGCACCGCATTTTCGCTAATAGAAGAAGCAAACCTTTTTCGTATTGTTCCCTCAGCAGCATCCTGTGGATTAGTTGCTCCTATCAAAGTTCTGAAATCCTCTACAGCATTATCTTTCTCTAAAATAGCTGCAACGATAGGCCCACTAGTCATATATTCCACCAATTCCCCATAAAAAGGACGTTCACTATGCACCTTATAAAAAGCTTTAGCATCATCTGTGGTTAGCTGAGTAAGTTTCATTCCCACGATTCTAAAACCCGAAGTTGTAATTTGCTCTAGGATAGCACCGATATATTCTTTTCTTACCGCATCCGGCTTAAGCATCGTAAAAGTTCTGTTTGTTGCCATTATAAAAGTTTTTGATTTTTATCCTCTCAAAAGAGTATTTCTTATTTTTTTGCAAAAATATATATATTAGTTTCAAAAACAAGAATTATCTATATAGAAGTGGTTTAAACTTTTTCCAATTCGCTATAAAAATGTTCTTTTTTACTAAATTTTCGTCTTTTTATTACCTCGTAGCACTGCTATGAAGTGTAAAAAACATCTATTTTTCGCCAGAATCAAAAAAGTTTAAACCACTTCAAAAAAAAGCTACCTCATCTAAGCACAATCACAAAACACGCATAACCAATAATTAGACAAAAAACACCTCTTTTTACCCATAAAAACAAAAAGAACACATGAAACACTTAAAAACAATACAATAAAATTAAAACCAAAAATCAAAAAGGCATTAATTAACGATCATTTTGGTTATAAACTATATTTAATTGTATATTCGCTAACCTATGAATAGTATAGAAATAAGTGAAATAAAAGAACTATTAGTAATTCCAAAAAACATTGTTATAGTTCCACATCATAATCCCGATGGAGATGCAATAGGGTCTACTCTCGCATTATATCATTATTTAGTAACATTAGGTCATAACACAACAGTTATCTCCCCTAATGGGTATCCCGAGTTTCTGAAATGGATTCCTGGATCAGACTCTATTATAAAATATAATAGTAACGCCAAAGTAGCCGAAGATTTAATTAATGAAGCAGATCTTATCTTCACATTAGATTTTAACAACTTATCCAGAAGCGGAAACTTAGAAGGTGTTTTAACGAAATCAAATGCTACATTCATAATGATAGATCATCATCAACAACCTGATGATTATGCTAAATACACCTATACAGACACAGGAATGAGTTCTACCTGCCAAATGGTGTATCATTTTATCGATAAATTAGCTGATAGAGATAAAATCACACCCGAGATTGCTACCTGTATTTATCTAGGTATTATGACAGATACAGGATCTTTTAGATATAGATCCACCACCAGCATTACGCATAAAGTAATAGCCGATCTAATAGAACGTGGTGCCGATAATACTGATATTCATGAACGTATATATGACTCTAATACACTATCTAGGATTCAGCTAAAAGGAGTAGCATTAAACAATCTAAACGTTCTTTCTGAATACAAAACAGCGTATACAACCTTATCACAAAAAGAACTAGACGATCATCATTTTAAAAAAGGAGATACCGAAGGATTTGTAAATTTAGGGCTATCCATAACAGGTATTCTGTTTGCAGCTATTTTTATAGAAAACAAAAAAGAAGGCATCATAAAAATATCTTTGCGATCCAAAGGTGATTTTTCTGTAAACGACTTCTCTAGGAATCATTTTGAAGGAGGAGGACACATTAATGCCGCTGGCGGAAAAAGTAATCTTTCCTTAAAAGACACTATTGAAAAATTTATTAGTATATTGCCTACTTATAAAAATCTCTTAAATCAATGAGACTAATACTTCTGGCTTTTAGCCTTTTAATATTATTTTACTCTTGCAAATCACCAGAAGCTAGGAAACCTATTAATATCTCTTCAGGGTCTTTTATTTCTGAATCCATAAACAGAAATAAAAAACTTGCTGCTAAGGAAGAAGCCATTATCCAAAAAATTATTAAAAAAGACACTGCACACAATTATATAACCTCTACAAGTGGATTTTGGTATTATTATATCAAAAAAGATACACTACCGACTAAAAGCCCCGTGTTTGGAGATATTGTAAATTTTAATTACAATATAAAAGACTTATATGGTAACACCATTTATACAGAAAAAGAACTAGATACTATTAATTATAAAATTGATAAAGAAGAACTTTTTTTTGGTTTGCGCGAAGGTTTGAAATTAATGAAATCTGGTGAAACAATAACATTTTTATTTCCTTCGTATCAAGCATATGGATACTATGGAGATGAAAATAAAATCGGGACAAATCTCCCATTAATATCACAAGTAACTTTAAATAAAATTGTAAAAGAATCAACAATTAACAAGTAACACAAAAAATGAAAAAATTAAATCTTTTATTATTAGCTATCCTAATCACAACTATTTTTAGTTGTGAAGAGAAGTATCCAGATCTACAAGATGGTTTGTATGCCGAAATTGTTACCAACAAAGGGACAACAATAGCAAAACTTTACTATGATCTTACACCAATGACTGTTGCCAATTTTGTATCTCTAGCAGAAGGAACCAACACTAAAGTAGACAGTACACACAAAGGAAAAAAATTCTATAATGGTATTATATTTCATAGAATAATCAAAGACTTTATGATCCAAACTGGGGATCCATTAGGAACAGGTACTGGTGATCCTGGTTATAAATTTCCTGATGAAATCATAGACTCATTAAGTCACAAATCTAAAGGAATATTATCCATGGCTAATTCTGGACCTAACACCAACGGTAGTCAATTCTTTATCACTCTAAAAGAAACTCCTTGGTTAAATGGTAAACATTCTATATTTGGAGAAATTGTACAAGGAATGAATATAGTAGACAGCATCGGAGCTGTTAAAACTTCAAAACCTGGGGACAAGCCCGAAGAAGAAATTAAAATGCTAGAGGTTAATATTATCCGTAAAGGAGCTAAAGCCAAAGCATTTAATCCCGCTATTGCATTCGATGAAAAAATAAAAGCCTTCGAAGATGAAAAAGCTGAAAAAGAAAGACTAGCTATCGAAAACGCTAAAGCTGATGCTGAGCGATTTGCCGAATTAAAGTCTAAAGCTACTAAATTAGAAAGTGGACTAGAAATGGCTTTTATTAATGATGGTGATGGCGAAAAACCTAAAGATACAGATGTAGTAAGCTTATACTATGAAGGTTATTTTACAGACGGAAGAATTTTTGATACCAATAAAGCTGAGGTTGCTAAAAAACTAGGGATATATGACACCCGAAGAGCTGCAGACCCTAGAGGGTACGCTCCTATGGAAATGCCTTATTCTGAAAATGCGCAATTAATTGCTGGTTTTAAAGAGGGGGTAACTAACATGAAAATCGGCGACAAGGCGGTACTATTTATCCCTCCTCACTTAGGTTACGGAGAAAGAGGTGGAGGTCCTATCCCTCCTAATAGCGACTTAATTTTTCAGATCGAGTTAGTTGCTATTCAGGCTAAAAAAGAATAAATTCTTAATATAAAGTGTTTTAAACTTTTTTCAATTCGCTTCGTCAGAATCAAAAAAGTTTAAAACACTTTAAAAAGTACAAAGGGTGATAACCAATAAAAGGTATTACCCTTTGTACTTTTTGATATAAAAATCAAAATCCACTCCCCTCTTCTACCCCATTCCGTTTATAAAAACCTCAATAAAATCCGTTATTTTAGTTTTTATCCTTTCAGATACAGAAGCTCTTTCTTTTAGACTTGGTCTTTTATTCAGCAACCCGATTACATCATCACGCAATGGTGCTTTTTTGGTAAATAGATAATTTCCAATAGAATCTACTAATTTTTTATAATCTAAATCCTCCTCTTTACTCAATTGCTTAACCGCTTTTTTCTTTTCATTTGTCCAATAGTCTTCAAACTCATCCGCAACCAATTCATGATCCCTAACCAATGGCAAATTCTCTTCAATAAACCGTTCGATTAGTTCTTTTTTACTCCTTAACTGACTATCCGAAGACAAAATATTAGAAATTGCGTTGCGTTGCTGTTCTTGGTCTTTTTGCTTTTTAGCACCTGTTAATTTAGCTAATAAGGTAAGAATGTATACCACATTAATCTCATCACGTCTAATAAGCTCTAGTTCAAAATCAATATCGTTTAGAATAGATATTTTTTCTTTTTCCTTTTTTACATTATCACGAATATCCATATACTTACCTTGGTAATCGGTAAACTCTTGCTCTGCAATTCCTAAATCATCATAACTAAATTCGGTAAAGGTGGTTAATACATTTTTTAATCGCATTAACTCCCTAAAGGCTTTTACGAATTCTAATTTTTCTGTCTCAGAAGGCAACTCATTTACACTATCAATAGTTGGTGCTATAGCATGCAGTCGGGCAATCGCTTCTTCGAATTTAGCTACATAATCCTCGTATGGCTGTACTATAATTTCTTCGATTGCTTCTTTATCAGAAAAAAGTGTTATTGCTTGGTCTGTAGCTTCTTTTAGGTTTCTAAAACATACTACATTACCTTGTGATTTTACCTCGTCTACGATTCTGTTTGTTCGCGAATAGGCTTGTATTAATCCGTGATAATTTAAGTTTTTATCTACATAGATTGTATTTAGTAATTTAGAATCAAATCCTGTTAAAAACATATTTACCACTAACAAGATATCTACTTGTTTGTTTTTAACTCGTTTGCCTATATCTTTGTAGTATGTATAAAATTCTTTGGTAGAAAAATTAGTCTGAAACATATTGTTATAATCTGCTATAAAACCATCTAACTTTTCTCTGGTATGCGAATAGATTGGTGCGGATTCGTTTACCACAAAATCTTCAAAATCTTCATCGGGTATAAAACCATCGGCTTCTTCATCTAACTCATTTGCTTGGTATGAAAATATGGTTGCTACCGATAAATCATGTTGTCCTTCTTCTTTTTTAGTTTTGAATAAATCATAGTAATTAATTAGTGTTTTAACATTATTAACGCAAAATATGGCTGTGAATTTTTTACCATGCGTTTTTCGATCATGATTTAATATAATGTATTCTACAATGTTTTCTAATCGTTTAGGTGCCTCCATTACCTCTGTTTTATCGATACTTTCTACATCGATATCAACGATTTGATTGGCTTCTTTACTTTTAAAAGTGCTTATGTATTCTATAGCAAATTTTAATACATTCTTATCTTTAATAGCGTCCGTAATTACGTATTTATGCAGACATTCGCTAAATAAATCTTTTGTAGTTCGTTTTCCTAGTTTATTTCTTATAGAATTATTTCTAAAAATTGGAGTTCCTGTAAATCCAAACATTTGTGCATTTTGGAAAAAATCTTTTATCCTTTTATGGGTGTCTCCAAATTGGCTTCTATGGCACTCATCAAATATAAATACTACCCGTTCTTTTTTCAGGTTTTTTATCTTCTCTTTATACTTTGTTTTCTCTATTGCTGTATTTAATTTCTGAATGGTGGTTACTAATAGCTTAGTGTCATCCGAAAATTGTTTTACTAGAGTTTTTGTATTATTTGTAGCATCAACACTGCCTTCGCTAAAACTATTAAACTCTTTGATGGTTTGGTAATCTAGATCTTTGCGATCTACCACAAACACTACTTTTTTAACCCCATCTAGATTGGTTAATATCTGGGCTGTTTTAAAAGATGTTAGTGTTTTTCCTGATCCTGTAGTATGCCATATGTAGCCAAATTTGTTACTATTCTTTACTCGTTCTACAATAGCCTCTGTGGCGTAGTATTGATATGGACGCAATACCATTAGTGTTTTTGCGGTATTTAAAACTGTGTATTTCGTAATCATTTTGGATACGTGGCAAGGTTCTAAAAACTGTTCTGTAAAATCACTAATCTGTGTAATGATTTTATTAGCAGAATCTGCCCAATAAAAAGTTTGTTTAAAGGATCGTGCCTTGATTGGGTTATTAGCGTAGTATTTGGTATTGACACCATTACTAATAACAAAGAGTTGTATGAACTGAAATAATCCTTTTCCTGATTGATAAGAATGACGTTGGTATCTATTGGTTTGGTTAAAGGCTTCTTTTAACTCTAACCCTCTGCGTTTTAACTCTATTTGCACCAAAGGCAAACCGTTTATTAGGATAGTTACATCGTAGCGATTCTTATAAGCGCCTTCCATCGTTATTTGGTGCGTAACCTGATAATTATTTTTGCACCAATGTATTTGGTTAATCAGTTCTAAATAACCAGTACTACCATCATCTCTAGAGTAGGTTATTTTATCGCGTAAGATCTTGGCTCTTTCGTAGATATTACCCTTGGATAAAACATTAAGAACTTGCCTAAATTCATTTTCGGATAAGAGGCTATTATTATGTTTTTCGAGTTGTGATTTTAGATTACTAATTAAGGCTTCTTCGTCTTTAATCTGTACTTTTTTATAGCCTAAATCTTGTAATTGTCGTACTAAATTTTCTTCTAAGATATATTCGGGTTGTGTAGTCATTCTAGCTAAGTATTGTCTTTGTGTAATTGCTCTATTCTGTTGGTTAATACGCTAAAAAAAAGGTTTTTAAGAGGATCGGTACTATAATTTAGTCATACAAGTGCATATTTTTTCGTTTCTTTTTTATTTCCTAACTGTTGTTGTTCCCATTCTTTATATGTGATATTTGTTCCTTTTACCTTCCAGTTTTGAGGTCCCGAAATAGGCATACCTACTAAGTAACTTCCTGCTGTGGATGAACTGGTTGTTGGGTAATCTTCCATTACCAAAAGTTCACCGTTTTCTATCTTAAAAACCCCTTTTTGTATAAGTACGTTTCGTTTTTCTTTTAAGCTATCGGATAGAGATGGACTTACCTTTTCTCTACCTATTGATCCTTTTTTTATTATAAACAAATCGTTTTGTAAGTACGCCTCTGCGGATATACGTCTAGTATTCAATTGAAATTCTGCTTTAGACTTTGTTTTGTCTTCCTGAACTGTTATGGGCTGTAAAATAGTTGTGCCTGTAGCTGGCAAGATAAAGGATATATTTTCTAAAAACACCTCCATATCACTAATATCGGGTCTTGGTAATGTGCCTGTGTAATCATCTAGTGATTTTTTATTTTCTAAATTATAAAATGTTTTATTGATAAGCTGTCCACAACGGTGTTCTAAATAGGAGCAGTGGGTTTTAGTGAGGTTAAAGTCTTTGGTTTGTACTAAAATAAGCTTATCCCAAAAATCCTTTTTATCGTCGTGGTCTTTTAGGCGGTATATACCGTTCATGGTTTCGCCTACATATACCTTTTTTTCTTCGTCGGACACTAAAAAGTAAATGCCTGCTCCGTCTATGGTATTCATTTTGTATAGTTCTGCTAAAGCGGTACGTGGGGCAACGATTACATAGCCTGTCCAGTTCATCATTTCGGCGTGTATAATTCCATGATGATTGCCTTCTTCAAAAAATAATTTTACTGTTTTGCCTTTAGTGGTCATTCGTTAATTTTTAAACAAATAGTTGCTGCAATAAGCCTTTTTTAAATTGTTGGGTGTATTCTATTTGGGTGTTTACTTTCTCTATTTTATTATTTATTGCTGATAAGAAATTAGCGATTTTGGTTTGTTCTTCGATTGAAGGAACTTCAACATTTAGTTTTGATAATTGGCTTGAATATAAATGAACAACTGATATTCCTTGTGAAAGTCTTGCTATATCATATTTTTTCACACTATTTAAATAGTAAGAGAGAAAAACGCCATTAAAATCACTTCGTATTATATTTAAATCGCCTCCAAAAGCAATTCCACTATTTAACACACATGATGCCGTTGCAATATCAATTTGGGTTTCTCCTGATGACGGGATAATTACATCATTTACTTTACTTAACACTAATTCTCGATCAGAAACATTAGTTCTGGAAACTACTTCTGATATAATTTCGCCATAACGAGTGTATAGTTCACCATATCTAATACATTTAATATTGCCAACTTCAGAAATATCATTCTTAGAAATACCTTTACCTTTAGAAAAGGTAGCAATTTCTCCCAATCTCTTTTCCTCCCAATCAGGATACGCATTTCCATCAAGATCTTTAAATCGTAATTCTTGGCTAAATATTTGCTGCATTACACCTTTTTTGTATTGCTCTAAAAGGGTTTTCTTTTGTTGTAGTTGTCCTATTTTTTTATCTACTGCTGTGAGAAAAGTGGCTATTTTTTTTTGTTCTTTTAATTTGGGATATGGTACTAATATTGTTTTTAAGTCAGTAGATAAAATATGTTTTATAGTATTTCCTGTTGTAATCTTTGATATTTTTTTAAACCCATTGTTAGTATAAAAGTAATATGTATAAAAATTAGAATCAGGCTTATTATTAGGTGTTGCAACAAGTAAAGCATGACAATTTGAATCTTGGTACTCCTTAGTTACAACTGCACATTCACCAACGTGTCCTGATTGCACCATAAGTATATCATTTATATTAATCTTAGAATTAACTTTTTTCTCATGAAATTCTTTAGTGATATATATTAACCCATCAGGTTTTATAGAATTGTTCTTAATATTTTTTCCTTGTAGATATTTTACACCATCATTACAATAAAAAGGTGTTGCTACACCTACAAAACCATTTCTAATTTTAGGATATAAATTTTCCATTTTTGTAAACTCCCATTCCCCTGTAAACTCCTTAAACCTTAATTTAGGTACAACCTTAGTATCTTTTTTTTGTAAAGTCAGTTCCATACTAAAAAGGAGTTTTAATAGTAAGCTGTTTACAAAAATCTGTAATTGTGGTATCGGTTTCGGCTATATCAAGCTCTAAAGCTTGTAATTGGCTGGATACTGCTTCTAAATCAATCGATGTTTCTTCCTCAAATGTATCTACGTATCGCGGTATGTTTAGGTTGTAGTCGTTTTCTTTTACTTCCTCAATCGTGGCTACATAACTAAACTTATCGATGGTTTTTCGCTCTCTATAAGTATCTATTATTTTATACACATGCTCCTCGCCTAGTTTATTTTTGTTACCATCTTTTTCAAATTCTTTGCTGGCATCTATGAATAAAATAGTATCGCTATGTACCCTACATTTGCTTAGTACTAATATAGCTGTAGGTATGCCTGTGCCAAAAAAGATATTTGGTGGTAAACCTATAATTGCATCTAGATAGTTTAGATTTTCTATAATATATTGGCGTATTGTGCCTTCGGCTGCTCCTCTAAACAAAACCCCATGTGGTAACACACATGCCATTGTTCCATTATCTGCTAATTGGTACACCATATGTTGTAAAAAAGCAAAATCAGCTTTAGAAGTAGGTGCTAATCGTCCGTATTGGCTAAAACGATCATCGCTTTCATTAAGAGGGTTCTCTTTGCCTTTCCACTTTGCAGAAAATGGCGGATTCGCTACTATAGCCTCAAAACGCTTGTCTAGATGTTGCGGGGCTTCTAAGGTGTCTTCTTGCTTGATGTCAAAGTCGCGATAGTGTACATCGTGCAGTATCATATTCATACGTGCCAAGTTATAAGTCGTACGATTGAGTTCTTGTCCATAGAAGGTGTCTACATTTACCTCTCGCGATACTCGCAATAGTAAGGATCCAGAGCCACATGTGGGATCGTATACGTTTTTTAATCGTTTTTTGTCTGTGGTTACTATTTTTGCTAATATTTTAGATACTTGCTGTGGTGTATAGAATTCTCCTGCTTTTTTGCCTGCGCCACTGGCAAATTCTGAGATTAGATACTCGTAGGCATCGCCAATAACATCGGCATCTGCGTCTTCTAAAGAAAAATCTATTTTGTCGAGATGTTCTAGTACCTTGGCAATAAGCTCGTTTCGTTTATCAGCACTTCTGCCTAGTTTGGTACTATTAAGGTCTATGTCCTCAAAGAGTTGGTTAAAATCTTCCTCGCTCTCTGTACCCATAGTGGTTTGCTCTATGTTATTAAGAATACGCCCGAGGTCTTCTAATATAAAATTGCTAGTGGTCTCTGTATTGGCTTTTCCTTTTTCGGCAATAGAGCTAAAGAGTTCGTCGGGTTTTAGGAAATATCCTAGTTTTATCAAAGACTCTTCTCGTATGGCTTCTAAATCATTTGGGTTAGTAACTTTTAGGTAATCTTTTACCGCTTCAGTTTCTAGGAGTATATTGGGCTCACATAAATATTCTGGGGATTAGGCAAAAAGTTTTTCCATTCTAAAGAGAAAAAATTTCACATCAACTACCCCTCTTAAGTTTGCTCTAAACAACTTTATCTTGGAGTTAAAAGATTCTGCATTTGCATTTGTATGTCTTTTTATAAAGAAATTCAAAATAGTTTCTAAGTGATAATTTAAACTGTTAACCACGGTATTAAAGACTGTCATATTTAGAAGCTTTGTTTTTTGCATCCAGTTTATTATTTTTTCTTTTGCTATTTCTCTAGAGGTTTCTTCATATATGTTTCTAAACTCAAGGGTGTGCTTGTATGCCTGATATAAAAGGGGATACTTCTTAAATAATAATTCAGCTCTTATCTTTTGGTTTTCTGTCCATTGGTTAGGTTTTTTAGCAATAATATAACGGCTTCTTGCTAATAATTGCTTGGGAGAATCCTCATTATCAAAACTAAATGGAATGTATTTTAACCCTTGTTCTTTTGCAATTTTGATTGCTTGATTCTCTTTTTCTATTTCCTCCCACCTGTATTTTATTCTTAAATGTTGCAGGGCTTCCATTATTAGTTTTACAACGTGGAAACGATCTGTAACCAAGTAACATTCAGGGAAACACATTTTTGAAGCCAATTGCATATTGTTTGCCATATCAAGGGTTATTTCCTTTACCAATTTTCTTTTATCTAATGGAATTTTGTTTAAAACACCAATAATATCTTGACTTTTTGTGCCCTTTATAGAGGCTACTAATGTTTTTTTCTTTCCTCTTCCATTTTTGTTGGTGACAAAGGTATAGAGTTCTCCTTTAGACAGACTCACTTCGTCGATGCTTAAATGTTCTCCAATGTTTTCAGGATAAATTAAATAATCTTCGGAGTGACTTAACTGTTCCCAGTCTTTAAAACCACTGATTTTTTTCTTATAATGGCGTTGCAACAAATTGGCTTTAACACCGTAATAACTAGATATTTTACTTATTGTATCTTCTCGAGTCTCTACCTGTATCTTTTAAAAAATCTGAAAGTTCAATGGTTAATTTTGAACCCTCAGCTATAATAGAATAATCACTTTTTACTTCTTTTGATTTGTCGACCTTATTACGCCACCTTCGCCTTCTTATACATAAATAAACTGCTTTACCTCTTATGGGAAAGTCTTGTATTTGTTTCCTGTCATAAAAACCTTTGGACTCATATTCAAAAGACCTATATTCTTTGGGGATTATGTTTTTCTCATCTAAATAGATATAAAAACAGTCTTGCTTAGTTTGTAAATTGCCCAATTCTTTAAAATCAACAATATCAAAATGAGTTAATAGTCCTTCTGGCAAAATTGAAGAAATTATTGAAAAATTCATTCCATTTTTTATGCAAACTTAAGGATTCTCCCCAACTTTTTTATGTGACCCGTATATTGGCGTATAAATATTGTTTTTCTGACAGGTATTTGTAGAATATAAAGCCTAGTATGTAGTCTCTAAACTCGTCTGCATCCATTTTGCCACGCAGTTCGTTGGCTATTTTCCATAACTGTGTCTCGAGTAGTTTTTTTTGTTCTTCGCTCATTGATTGTTGTTGGTTTGGTGAAAACTTCCCAAATATAGAAAAAGAAATTTAGCTAAATGGTTATTACGGTTGTTCTATACGAGGTATTTATACTTGATTGTGGTTTAATAGTGTTTTTGGTGGTTATGTTTTCTTTTTATGACGAGGTGTATAACTGGATATTCTGATGATGTTACCTCCCCGTGTTGTATTGAAGTGGTTTAAACCGATGAAAGAATCTTTATATTATTTTTCAGCTTATAAAATGGCTAAGCAATATCTTTCACTTATCAATGATATTTTTTTTGTCTTTGTAGTCTAATCGAAAACTTGTATTATCTGAATATACCTGTATGACTACAAGTTTATTAGGGTATCTGCACTCTGTTAACTATTAAGTTTTTAACAAAGCACAGATAGATTAAACGGTATTTCTACCAAATACGCCATTGTTTATCTCGTATGTCTTTGTATATAAATAAAGGAAGGGATAACCATTCATTTCCTGTATCTGGATCTTTTGCCCAAATAATACGACCACCGTCTTTAATACGCTCTAACGTAGCTATTTTGCCATTACCATATAATTGTAAAACATAATCTTCTATAGGTTCTAATTTATCACTATTTTTATTATTTTCTTGTTTGTTCTCTAACATTAATTCGTTAACATATTCTTGTGTATAATATCTTGAATACATTAGTCTATCAAATAATGGTTTTTGTATTTCTTTAAATGCATCACTATCTGTTTTTATCATTTTAAGCATTCGTTTAAATTCTGTAACGACTTCTTCTACAAGTGCTTCTTTATCTATATCATTTAAATCCATTGCATAATTAAAATCTTTAATTTCATAAGGTACATCTGCATTAAAAATAGTGTCAAATTGTACATAAGGTAATTCTTCTTTGATTTGTGGCATTTCCCACTCTAAAAGAGTCGTACTACCTCCAAATTCATTTTCCTTATCGAGCATATTTGGATAACGCATTAAACGTATCGATAAATCCGCATTATTACTTAGTTTAGAGCCATTAAATGGTGTTACTCTTATAGATAGAGTTTGTTTACCACTTTTTAATATATCATAATTTAACATTGGTCTTACTGAATATGCAGGAAGTCGAGTAGATAAGGGGCATCTCAGCCCCAAATCTCTCACAGAACCCAGCGTGAGTCTCTCGACTCACTGGGCTCTTATCACCCAGTCAAAATAAGACTTTACCTCTTGCATAAATTCCTCCCAAATAAATTTGGTTGATTAATACATTTAGTTGGATGATTTGACCGCTTCGCTCCATTGTCATTACAACAACTTCATTACTACTACCAGTCAATCCGCCCCTGTGCTTTGCTTTGGTACTTTCTCAATCGTAGGGTTTCTACTCCTTGATTTTCCCTTATCATCAAAACGACAGGTTCCTGCGTTCCACATTAGAGCCTCTATACAGTTCATGCCGTCTTAATGCCGGATGCCGTCAGATCAGTAAACAGGTAACTTCCTGACTTGTCCCAAGGTAACCACCACTCCTTGGTTTTGACATCATCTTTACGTTTTCGACACTTCATCAACGGTTCCTTTACAGTCATCTCCTGTATAGGTACATGACTCCTTTTTTATGAAGCCTTTTCCATATCGCTCACTACAAAGGCTCTTTACCAATGCAGCATATGGTAGTTTGAATCCGATTCCTGTAAACCGAACCCGAGGGGTCTACCCTCATCTCTAATATAGTTACGATAGTTGATATCCTTGCAACTATCTAACACAGCACACAAGGATCAACATATTTTGATGTTAAAAAATCATTTACTCTAACTTCATAGCGGCAATTTTGATTGTTGATTTGTATAAAATAACCTGATTTTTGTTTGGTTTCATCAATTACACTTTCAATAGTTAAGTTTTGCATTGTTTTTTCTTTTTTCGTTTGTGCGCATCCTGTCATTAATAATAGTAAAAAGATAGCTTTAATTGTTTTCATGTTGTTTTAAATTAAAATAGTATTTTTTGTGTAATAGTGTATATGATTTTACAATCTCATAAGGTCCTAATTTTGTTGTTAATGATGAATTATTATTATTATCTTTTTCTTTCTTCTCAGCCACCGCGTTAAGTCCAGAGAATTCAATTTTTGCATCGATATAAAGCCCTTTGTAATCAGCTCCTGTTTTAAAAGTTCCTTTAAATCCTGTTTCGGCTTTGGCAGAATATTCTGTTTTAGAAGTTCCACTATAATCTCCATCTCCACCAGAAAAGAAAAACCCTTGTAATCCTCCTGACATGGTTATACCCGCCTCTATCTTTACCACTAGTGATGTTTCAAAACCTTGAGATCCTGCTCCTGTGCTTAGTGTTCTATGCCCGTCTATCTGCATCTTAAGATCATATCCTACGTTTATTGTCCCTTTTGCTTCTATAAAAAAAGTGGCTTCAACCCCAGAAAGACTTAATAAAAAGTCAACAACATTTATTATTTGTCCTGCAGCGGGCAAAAATTCTGCGCAAGTTATTAAATCCAATTTCCCTGAAGCCTCTAATAAGGGTGAAGCTTTTAAAAAAATATTATAAGTAGGTACTAAAGTAGTTTTGTCTTTTTCGTATTTATCCCATCCCCAAATTCCTCCAAACGATAAGGCAGGTTCGCTTACTGATATAGAAATAGGTAATTTTATGATATTATCCAACCATTTACCGCCTAATTCATTAACCCTTTTTTGATATTTTTTTAGTTTAGTGGTTTCATTATCTTTATTACCAGTAAGTTCGTCTAAACACTCTTTTGCATAGGCAAAATTATAAAGGAAATCATTTTTTTAATATTAATTATCTGTACTCTGTTAAAAATCCAATTTAACAGGATACAGATAAATCAAAAAGTATCACTTCCAAGTATAAACGTCTCATACTGCTTTCTCTAAGAATTTTGTATCAAATAAAAAACTGTAAAGTTTAAATCTGGAAAAAATAATTATATTGAGTAGATAATATTTTTTAACATGACTATCCGTTACTAATACCAAGTTGTTTCTAAAGCTGCAATCATAAGTCTATCAGAAAGTTTATTTCCAAAATATCTTCGGTTGAATTTATAACAAAATTCATCTAAATAGTTTTGAAAATATTGCTGATTTATACAATTATGATGAATCCCCACAAGCACTTTTTTGGCATTACTTATTGTTCTATTCACCCAAGGAAACACTTTTTCGGATTTTGTTTTATTGGGTTCTATTACTATACTGTGATTTACTATTTTTTCGTAACTATTCACCCGAAATAAACAGAAATGGATTATTTGTCAACAATTTCTGATTGCACTAAATTTTTATTTTCAAAAATCATCTATTTTATACACATTGGTTTATAACTATGTGATATCCTAATTTCTATTAATTTTGATTGTTGTGTTTGGTTTAAGATCTTCGTGAAAACAATATTTTTTGACTGATAAGCAACATATAAATAAGCTATTACAAGATTTTGAAATTCTTACGAAAGAGAATTTAAAATTACAATTACGTATAGCTGAACTAGAATCAAAACTGTCAAAATATGAGAACCCAAAGAATAGTGCTAATAGTAGTATAGCTCCATCCCAAGATCCTTTTAGAAAAACCAAAAGTTTGAGAAAACCATCCAAAAAATCTCAAGGAGGGCAAAAAGGACACAAAGGCAGTAAACTAAAAATGATTGAAACTCCTGATGCTATTGTTGTTCACGATGTAAGCCAATGTGTCTGCTGTGGCAATGGCTTAGAGAACGGTTTTGAGCGTTACGATTCCCGTCAAGTTTTCGATATCCCACCCATTGATATAGAAGTTACAGAACATAGACGAGTACATAAAACTTGCGGTGTATGTGGAAAACATAATAGAGGAGAATTCCCAAATGAGCTTAAACAAGAAGCCCAATATGGAGATCGTTTAAAATCACTTTGTGTATATCTTCAAAACTACCAGATGCTTCCATTTGCACGTTGCAGTGAATTTATTGCTGACTTAACTGGACACTATATCTCTACAGGTAGTTTGTCTAATTTTCAGAAGCAATGTTTTAATAACTTGCATGATTATGAGATAGACATAAAACAACAATTACTTCAAAGTACTGTATTGCATGCCGATGAAACAGGTGTCCGTCTTAAAGGAAAAAATAGTTGGATGCATGTAATAAGTACTAAAACCATTAGCTTTTTTGCACATCATCTTAACAGAGGCAAACAAGCAATGAACGATATAGGACTTTTAGAACACTATAAAGGAACCCTTATTCATGATCGTTTTAGCAGTTATTTTTCTTATCAATGTGACCATAGTCTTTGTAACGCACATATTCTAAGAGACCTAGTTTATGTGGAAGAAGCTTTTGAAGCTCCTTGGGCAAAACAAGTAAGAACACTTTTAATAAAAGCTAAAAACGATAAACAGAAAATCCCCAATTTAAAGGATTCCTATTATTCTAAAATATTCAACCAATATGTTGACTTGATTAAACCTGTCATAAAAAACTATGATAAAAAATTTAAGAAAACCGATGAACAAAGGCTAGCTTTTTCTCTAGAAAAACACAAAGATCTTTTCCTGAAGTTTATAAAGCAACCAGATATACCTTTTGATAATAATCAGGCTGAAAGAGATTTAAGAATGATTAAGGTAAAACAAAAAGTATCAGGGTGTTTTAGGTCGACAAAACATGCGCAATACTTTGCTAGAATTAGAGGGTACATTTCCACAATCAAAAAAAATAAGAAAAACGTACTTGAAAATATTCAGAAAGCATTTGAAAAAAATCCTTTCTCACCTGTTATGGGTGAATAGTTACAAATAATGACCACTAAAACCAGGGTTTTGGTTATAATATCATCAATAATATAAAGATTTTTACGCCATATACTTACTAGATATTTAACAAACAACGTCTGAACACGTTCATCAAATTCTATACAGCCATTTAATTCATATTTCGCTTCTCTTTTACCCATAACCCTACGAATTTTATGCATCATAAACCAAATAGGTTCATAGCGCTTGTGACCCAACATACGTTGCATTTCTAATGCAGAAAAACTCTTTTTAGAGAGTGTCATTAATTCGATACAAATCATCCAATATTGAAATGGTAATTTACTGTTTTCCATAACAGTACCTGATCGAAGACTTAAACGGGTGCCACATTTTTTACATTGAAATTTTAAATCCGTATTTCGAAAATAGTGTTCGCTATGACTGCACTTTTTACAGATAATCCCCATCTCAAGACGTTTTAACTTAAAACCTTCAATACAGGTAGATTCATCAGGATACTTTTTGAAAAATTTGAGAAGATTCATACTTTCTATTTTGAGTGTAAATTGATCAAATGTATGCTTTTTTAGAAATTGGTACAAGTAACGGATGGTCATATTTTTTAATACACTTCTAATTTATTTGACTCTTTTGGTTTATGAAGATATACACCAAATCTTCTAACTTTTTCTTTTGTTTTAGAATAAAGGGGAGATTTTAAAGAACCAGTGGTTTGTAAATAAATAATTTTATTATTAGGATGAAAATATAACGAATATTCTTCTAATGGTTGAACATTATTTTTACTATTGATTATTCTTTTTGATAGAGTGTTTAATAATTCATCTTTTTGTTGATTGTCATAAAACATTGAAATAATTTCCCTATCATGTGCATTTTTAAAAAGTTTTTTATATTCCACATCATCTCCCTTATTTATTAAATTTGAATAATTATTATAAAATTCCAATACCTCTTCTATAAGTTTATCCTTATTTTCATTTATTAAATTCTTTGAATTTTCAAGTTTAATAGGCAAATCATATGAAATATTAGCTTCAAATTGAAAAGAACAAATAACTTCTTGAGTTGGCAAAATAGATTCAAAATCAACTTTTTTTATTAAAGAAAGCTCACTTTCATCCATTGGTGGAATGTAAGAATATAATTCAAATATTTGGTTTATTAAATTATTTGCATTAATCTTAGTTTCTTTATTTTCTTCAAATAACTTTATTTTCAAGGACTGTATCCCTTGTGATTCAATAAAAGGGTTTAAATAAATTAAACCTCCTGTTTGCCCTTTAACAGAATAATCCTGAGCTACTCTAATTCCATTTATAAAAATTTCGTGACAATAATTTGTATCATAATTTAATACATAAGTTTTCGTATTTAATATATTTTTCATTTCGTCCTTTTGTGTGTTTTTTGAATGGCAAGATAAAATAAAACTAAGCCCTATGGCTAGTGTTAAAAATCTATAATTTAATTTCTTTTTTAAATTTAACATGCTTAAGGATTTTTTTAATAACATCTGGTTTATTATCTGGTTGTTCATCTTCATCAGTATTTCTACCAAATATGCCATTGTTTATCTCGTATGTCTTTGTATATAAATAAAGGAAGGAAGGGATAACCATTCATTTCCAGTTTTTGAATTTTTAGCCCAAATAATATCACCCCCATCTTGGATACGTTCTAAGGTTGCCAATCTACTATTACCATATAATTTTAAAACATAGTTTTCTATAGGTTCAAATTTATCTCCATTATTTTTAAATACATTCTTGTTTTCTAACATAAATTTACTTATATCGTTGTCCGTGTCATATACAAAATATTTTAGCCTTTCAAATGCTTGTTTACTACGTAAATTATATTTGTCATAATCTTTAACCACCAATTGGTATAAATTTTTAATTTCATTTACCACATCTTTGGTGAGCTCTTCTTTATCGATATTACTTAAATCCATAGCATAATTAATATCTTTAATATCGTAGGGTACTTCTGCCTTAAAAATAGTATCAAATTGCACATACGGAAGCTCTTCTTTTATTTGCGGCATTTCCCATTTTAAAATAGTGGTACTACCACCAAATTCATTTTCCTTATCTAACATATTTGGGTAACGCATTAAGCGTATTGATAAATCTGCATTTTTACTAAGAATTTTACCTTTCATAGGAATTACACGTATAGATAAGATCTGTTTTCCACTTCTTAATATTTCATAATTTATGGGAGATCGTACAGAATACGCAGGAAAAGGATCAATATATTTTTCCGTCAAAAAATCATTTACCCGTACTTCATATCTACAATTTTGATTATTGATTTGTAGAAAATAGCCTGCTTTTTCTTTAGTTTCATCTATAGTGGTTGCTCTTTTAAATTGTTGCATTGTTGTCTCTTGTTTAGACTGTACACACCCTATATTTAAAAGCAATAATAATAAGTAAATTGTTTTCATTTATTTAATATTAATTATCTGTACCCTGTTAACTATTAAGTTTTTAACAAAGCACAGATAAATTAAACGGTATTTCTACCAAATATGCCATTGTTTATCTCGTATATCTTTGTATATAAATAATGGAAGGGATAGCCTTTCATTTCCTGTATCTGGGTCTTTTGCCCAAATAATACGACCTCCATCTTTGATACGTTCTAACGTAGCAATTTTGCCATTACCATATAATTGTAAAATATAGTCTTCTATAGGTTCTAATTTATCTCCATCTTTATTAAAAGTATTAATATTATCTAATTTCAAATCTTCAACATATTCTTTTGTACAATACATAAAAAAATATAATCTATTGTATCCTGATTCTCTTAATACATCAAACTTTTGAAAGTTATTTCGTATCATTTTATGCATTTTTTTGTATTCATTAACAACTTCTTCTATCAACTCTTTCTTATCTATATTTTTTAAGTCCATTGCATAATCAATATCTTTAATATCGTAAGGCACATCTGCATTAAAAATAGTGTCAAACTGTACATATGGCAACTCTTCTTTAATTTGTGGCATTTCCCACTCCATTATAGTAGTACTACCTCCAAATTCATTTTCTTTATCTAGCATATTTGGATAACGCATTAAGCGTATCGATAAATCAGCATTTTTACTCAACTTAGCACCTTCAAATGGTGTTACTCGTATGGATAGGGTTTGTTTACCACTTTTTAATATTCTACCATTTAACATTGGTCGTACCGAATATGCAGGGAAAGGATCAACATATTTTGATGTTAATAAATCATTTACTCTAACTTCATAGCGGCAATTTTGGTTGTTGATTTGTATAAAATAACCTGATTTTTGTTTGGTTTCATCAATTACACTTTCAATAGTTAAGTTTTGCATTGTTTTTTCTTTTTTCGTTTGTGCGCATCCTGTCATTAATAATAGTAAAAAGATAGCTTTAATTGTTTTCATGTTGTTTTAAATTAAAATAGTATTTATTGTTTAATAGTGTATATGATTTTACAATCTCATAAGGCCCTAATTTTGTTGTTTTTGATAAATTATAATTATTATCTTTTTCTTTTTTCTCAGCCACCGCATTAAGCCCAGAGAATTCAATTTTTGCATCGATATAAAGCCCTTTGTAATCAGCTCCTGTTTTAAAAGTTCCTTTAAATCCTGTTTCGGCTTTGGCAGAATATTCTGTTTTAGAAGTTCCACTATAATCTCCATCTTCACCAGAAAAGAAAAACCCTTGTAATCCTCCTGACATGGTTATACCCGCCTCTATCTTTACCACTAGTGATGTTTCAAAACCTTGAGATCCTGCTCCTGTGCTTAGTGTTCTATGTCCGTCTATCTGCATCTTAAGATCATATCCTACGTTTATTGTTCCTTTTGCTTCTATAAAAAAAGTGGCTTCAACCCCAGAAAGACTTAATAAAAATTCAACAACATTTATTATTTGTCCTGCAGCGGGCAAAAATTCTGCGCAAGTTATTAAATCCAATTTCCCTGAAGCCTCTAATAAGGGTGAAGCTTTTAAAAAAATATTATAAGTAGGTACTAAAGTTGTTTTGTCTTTTTCGTATTTATCCCATCCCCAAATTCCTCCAAACGATAAGGCAGGTTCGCTTACTGATATAGAAATAGGTAATTTTATGACTTTATCAGACCATTTACCGCCTAATTCATTAACCCTTTTTTGATATTTTTTTAGTTTAGTGGTTTCATTATCTTTATTACCAGTAAGTTCGTCTAAACACTCTTTTGCATAGGCAAAATTAAATTGTTTTCATTTTTTTAATATTAATTATCTGTACTCTGTTAATTATTAAGTTTTTAACAAAGCACAGATAAATTAAACGGTATCACTACCAAATACGCCATTGTTTATCACGTATGTCTTTGTATATAAATAAAGGAAGGGATAACCTTTCATTTCCAGTTTTTGGGTTTTTAGCCCAAATGATACGCCCACCGTCTTTTATTCTTTCTAATGTTGCTACTTTACCATTTCCATATAATTGTAATACATAGTTTTCTATAGGCTCAAATTTATCTCCATCTTTCTCAAAATCTTGAAAGTTTTCTTGAATTAATTTCTTTGTATATTCTTCAGTACAATACATAAAAAACCTTAGTCTCTCATACCCTTGTTTATTAATTAGATTAAAACTCCCATAATCATTAACTAACATTTTATGCATTTTTTTAAACTCCATAACCACTTCTTCTACAAGTGCTTCTTTATCTATATCATTTAAATCCATTGCATAATTAAAATCTTTAATTTCATAAGGTACATCTGCATTAAAAATAGTATCAAATTGTACATATGGTAACTCTTCTTTAATTTGCGGCATTTCCCACTCCATTATAGTCGTACTGCCCCCAAATTCATTTTTCTTGTCTAGCATATTGGGATAACGCATTAAACGTATTGATAAATCAGCATTTTTACTCAATTTAGTCCCTTTAAATGGTGTTACTCGTATGGATAAAGTTTGTTTGCCACTTTTCAATATTTCATGATTAAGTATTTGTCGTACCGAATATGCAGGAAAAGGATCAACATATTTTGATGTTAAAAAATCATTTACTCTAATCTCATAACGGCAATTTTGATTGTTGATTTGTATAAAATAACCTGATTTTTCTTTAGTTTCATCTATAGTGGTTACTCTTTTAAATTGTTGCATTGTTGTCTCTTGTTTAGACTGTACACACCCTATATTTAAAAGCAATAATAACAAGTAAATTGTTTTCATTTTTTTAATATTAATTATCTGTACCCTGTTAACTATTAAGTTTTTAACAAAGCACAGATAAATTAAACGGTATTTCTACCAAATATGCCATTGTTTATCTCGTATGTCTTTGTATATAAATAAAGGAAGGGATAACCATTCATTTCCTGTATCTGGATCTTTTGCCCAAATAATACGGCCTTCATCTTTAAAGCGTTCAAGTGTTGCTATTTTACCATTACCATATAATTGTAATACATAGTTTTCTATTGGTTCTAGTTTATCTCCATATTTTTCAAATACCTGTTTGTTATCTAGCATTAATTCATTAGTATATTCTTCTGTATAATACTTTGTATATGTTAATCTTTCATATGATGGTTTATGTATTGAGTTAAATACATCATAGTTTGACACTATCATATTATGCATTTTTTTAAACTCATTAACAACCTCTTGTATTAATTCGGGTTTATCTATATCTTTTAAATCCATTGCATAATTAAAATCTTTAATTTCATAAGGTACATCTGCATTAAAAATAGTGTCAAATTGCACATATGGTAACTCTTCTTTGATTTGTGGCATTTCCCACTCCATTATAGTCGTACTACCTCCAAATTCATTTTCTTTGTCTGTCATATTGGGATAACGCATTAAGCGTATCGATAAATCCGCATTATTGCTTAGTTTAGTGCCTTTAAATGGTGTTACTCGTATGGATAGAGTTTGTTTACCACTTTTTAAAATGTCATGATTAAGCATTGGTCGTACCGAATATGCAGGAAAAGGATCAACGTATTTTGATGTTAAAAAATCATTTACTCTAACTTCATAGCGGCAATTTTGGTTGTTGATTTGTATAAAATAACCTGATTTTTGTTTGGTTTCATCAATTACACTTTCAATAGTTAAGTTTTGCATTGTTTTTTCTTTTTTCGTTTGTGCGCATCCTGTCATTAATAATAGTAAAAAGATAGCTTTAATTGTTTTCATGTTGTTTTAAATTAAAATAGTATTTATTGTTTAATAGTGTATATGATTTTACAATCTCATAAGGTCCTAATTTTGTTGTTAATGATGAATTATTATTATTATCTTTTTCTTTCTTCTCAGCCACCGCGTTAAGTCCAGAGAATTCAATTTTTGCATCGATATAAAGCCCTTTGTAATCAGCTCCTGTTTTAAAAGTTCCTTTAAATCCTGTTTCGGCTTTGGCTGAATACTCTGTTTTAGAAGTTCCACTATAATCTCCATCTCCACCAGAAAAGAAAAACCCTTGTAATCCTCCTGACATGGTTATACCCGCCTCTATCTTTACCACTAGTGATGTTTCAAAACCTTGAGACCCTGCTCCTGTGCTTAGTGTTCTATGTCCGTCTATCTGCATCTTAAGATCATATCCTACGTTTATTGTTCCTTTTGCTTCTATAAAAAAAGTGGCTTCAACCCCAGAAAGACTTAATAAAAATTCAACAACATTTATTATTTGTCCTGCAGCGGGCAAAAACTCTAAGCAAGTTATTAAATCCAATTTCCCTGAAGCCTCTAATAAGGGTGAAGCTTTTAAAAAAATATTATAAGTAGGTACTAAAGTAGTTTTGTCTTTTTCGTATTTATCCCATCCCCAAGTTCCTCCAAACGATAAGGCAGGTTCGCTTACTGATATAGAAATAGGTAGTTTTATGATATTATCCAACCATTTACCGCCTAATTCATTAACCCTTTTTTGATATTTTTTTAGTTTAGTGGTTTCATTATCTTTATTACCAGTAAGTTCGTCTAAACACTCTTTTGCATAGGCAAAATTAAATTGTTTTCATTTTTTTAATATTAATTATCTGTACTCTGTTAACTATTAATCTTTTAACAAAGCACAGATAAATTAAACGGTATTTCTACCAAATACGCCATTGTTTATCACGTATGTCTTTGTATATAAATAAAGGAAGGGATAACCATTCATTTCCAGTTTTTGGGTTTTTAGCCCAAATGATACGGCCACCGTCTTTTATTCTTTCTAATGTTGCTACTTTACCATTTCCATATAGTTGTAAAACATAATTCTCGATGGGTTCAAATTTATCCCCATTTTTATCGAATTCTTGTCTGTTTTCGTCTATCAACTCATTAATATAATCTACGGTGTAGTATCCTGTATATATTTGTTTATAAAATGAGGGTTTATGTATTTCATTAAAACCATCGTGATCTTTCTGTATCAATTTAAGCATTCTTTTAAACTCCGTTACCACCTCTTCTGTTAGCACTTCTTTATCTATATCTTTTAAGTTCATAGCATAATTATAATCTTTAACATCGAATGGAACATTCGCATTAAAAATAGTATCAAATTGTACATATGGTAATTCTTCTTTAATTTGTGGCATTTCCCACTCCATTATAGTCGTACTTCCTCCAAATTCATTTTCTTTATCTAGCATATTAGGATAACGCATTAAACGTATCGACAAATCAGCATTTTCACTCAATTTAGTACCTTGAAATGGTGTTACTCTTATCGATAAAGTTTGTTTCCCACTTTTTAATATCTCACCATTTAAGGGGGTTCTCACCGAATAAGAAGGGAAAGGGTCAGCATATTTAGAGGTGCAAAAGTCATTTACTCGTATATCATAACGACAGTTTTGATTATTTATCTGTAAGTAATAGCCTGACTTTTCCTTATTTTCATCTATGGTATTTTCACTTTTAAAATTTTGCATTGGAGTTTCTTTTTTGGTTTGTGCGCATCCTGTGATTAATAATAAAAAAAAGATAGCTTTAATTGTTTTCATGTTGTTTTAAATTAAAATAGTATTTTTTGTGTAATAGTTTATATGATTTTACAATCTCATAAGGTCCTAATTCTTCTGTTTGTGCTATGTTATTAAATTTGTTAGTCTGTTTTTTCTGAGCCACTGCGTTAAGTCCAGAGAATTCAATTTTTGCATCGATATAAAGCCCTTTGTAATCAGCTCCTGTTTTAAAAGTTCCTTTAAATCCTGTTTCGGCTTTGGCAGAATACTCTGTTTTAGAAGTTCCGACATAATCTCCATCTCCACCAGAAAAGAAAAACCCTTGTAATCCTCCTGACATGGTTATACCCGCCTCTATCTTTACCACTAGTGATGTTTCAAAACCTTGAGACCCTGCTCCTGTGCTTAGTGTTCTATGCCCGTCTATCTGCATCTTAAGATCATATCCTACGTTTATTGTCCCTTTTGCTTCTATAAAAAAAGTGGCTTCAACCCCAGAAAGACTTAATAAGAAGTCAACAACATTTATTATTTGTCCTGCAGCGGGCAAAAATTCTGCGCAAGTTATTAAATCCAATTTCCCTGAAGCCTCTAATAAGGGTGAAGCTTTTAAAAAAATATTATAAGTAGGTACTAAAGTTGTTTTGTCTTTTTCGTATTTATCCCATCCCCAAGTTCCTCCAAACGATAAGGCAGGTTCGCTTACTGATATAGAAATAGGTAGTTTTATGATATTATCCAACCATTTACCGCCTAATTCATTAACCCTTTTTTGATATTTTTTTAGTTTAGTGGTTTCATTATCTTTATTACCAGTAAGTTCGTCTAAACACTCTTTTGCATAGGCAAAATTATAAAGGAAATCATTTATTTTATTACCAAAATCAGGGGTAAAGTCTATTTTTTCGTTATTGTAAGAGGCGTTTATACCTAATCTAAGGTTTAATTTTTTTAGTGCTTTCTCTTTTTTGGTTAATAGATAATCTAATTCTGGTTTTTTTCTAAAAGCTTTCCCTTCTTCTATTGTTTTTTTACGGGCTTCTGATAAATCTTTTCTCCACTCTTCTTTGTGTTTTGGGTCAGCTTTACCAATAGAAAACGTAATACCCCAAGTAATGTCTGGATATACCTGTATGGCAACAAATTGATTCGGGTATCTGCACGTGCTGATTGGTATTATATATTTTTGCATTTGTTCTTTGTCTGGCAAAAAATAATTAAACATCCATAGTTTATCTAGTATTTTGTTGCTAAAAAAGGTGTTTTCTACTACCCTCGTATTATACAGATACAGCATTTCTAACAGAATGGTGTTTTCTTTTACCTCATAAGTACTGTGATCTTCATTCGTTTTTGCAGCTTTGTTCTCTAGCCACTGAGGGCTTACTTTATCATGTGCTACCAAGTTTTTTAGCTTGTGTGGGGTTTCTGCAATACATTTTACTTCTCCGCTTTCATTACCAAAATCGGTTATACTGAGCTTTTCTAAAGTTATAGTAACATTTTCTTTTTTGGTACTTCCTGCCTTTAGATTAAATGTTTTGTTAAAACTTTCAATTTCTCCTGCGGGTACTTCGCAATCTTCGTTAAAAATTTCTACGGGCTTATCTTTGCCTACGCTAACAGTAATAGAAGAAAACTTACAAGGGTCATATGCTTTGCATGTCATTTTTTGGATTCGCACTTCGGCGGCAGCATTACCTGCTTCAATATCACGTGTTTCTATGGCTTCTCCTAATGTTGTAAAAGGTAATTGCACCAATGTTGGACGAGCATAACTATAGTGATTATCAGTAGTTTTAAAAAGTATTTCTTTCCTTTGATATTTAGCAGCATGTACCTCTAAATTGTGTTTTGAACGACCGAAGATCAATTCTAGCCAATTCTCTTTTATCCAATCATCCTTTTTTATTTCTACAGCTATCAATTCTCCATTAGGAGAAACCGATGAAAATTTTGCTCCAATAGAATGTTTATATCCATTTATAGTTTTAGTTTCTCCTTCAAACACAGCATCAGTATTGGTATAATGTATGGCTTTTATCACTGCATAATATTGCCTTGTCTCCTTTTTTTTGTGAGCTGTTTTATTTTTCCAACTTTCATCTAAAATAATGTTGATTCTTATGGTAGTATTTAATCCCATAGAGCCTTCTGCAAAATCTACTACGCTTCTAAAAGGGGTTGTGGTAACTTTTATCTTTTTTTCTACATTATAAATATCTACTTCAAACACTACAAAATTGTGGTAGTTTACTCTAAGGTTTGGTAATAAATGACAGCCTACAATAAGATCAATCGATTTGCCGTATTTTGATTTTACGAGGTTAAATTTTTCACCAATTCCTATACCTTCAAAAAAGGCGTTACGTATTTGTGGTTTATCTTTTACCACAACATACTTTCCTGTAGGGTACCTAAACTCTGGATAATTAATAAAAGCTTCTAACCAGTATAGCGTGCCTATAAGATCTTTTCTATTGGCTATTACATTGGATACATTAACTTCTTTTGATTTTGCATAATTATTGGCTATATTATAAGGAGAAATGGGTGTTTCTTTAACATTTTCCCACCTCTCCCAATGCGAAAAGCATTCTTCTTTTCGCATTGTTCGTAATTTAGGCAAGTACTCTGCCTTTACCAATACCCACTTAATACTTTTGTCGGTAGCTCTTACTTTTTTGGTTTCTTTATATAGCTCAGCTATCATATTTAACCTACCATTAACAGGGATTTCTATAATCTCTGTATCGGCTTGTAGATTAGTCCCTATGGGTACTATTTTCTCTATCCCTACTGGCATAAACTAATTTTTTTTGCTTGTAATTCTGGTTTATCAAATGTTTGTTTGATCTCTGAAGAACTTACAAGTGGATTTATTTGGCTTGTTGTGTCTTCTTCTTTTTCTTCTTGTTCAAAATTTTGTGCTATAAGGGTTGTTGTTTGCCCGTGAAACAAAATACTAACACAGGGCGAACCTGCTATAGCACAGGTGGCTTTACTACCTTCTAATAGTGGATTTCCTTGGTTATCAGACACTGTAATTTTATCATAAAAATCAGTCCATTCCGTTATATTAGGTTGACAGGGCTTAAAACCCATTATGGTAGGCTGTAGCTTACATTGTCCAAAAGTTTTCTTTTCAAAGGGTTGCCCTATCTCTTTGTTAGTTGCCATTAGTTTATCTGTACGATCAGGATCGTTTATATATCGTTTACTTTGCGTTTCTACAATTAGTTTGTCTGGAGCATCTCCATTTTGGCACATACATTCGGCACCTTGACAAACTAGTTTACCTTCTTTACTCATCTTTGTTTTATATTTACCAAAAGAAACCTCTCTTTTTCTTTTTCTTTAGTATTGGTTTTTTATCTTGTTCACTAAGGTGTATTATAGATGTGGTTATTGTTTTTATGATTTCATCTCCTTCTTTTAATTCGGATTTACTATGTATTTCGTTTATCAAAAAAGAGGTAGTGTTAAGCTCATAGTCTATTGATAAATTTGTTTGCTCATCGGTATTTTCTGCTTTATACTGCATAGCAATGGTATTGTTACGCACAAAATCCTGTGGGCTTTGTAACTCACTTTCATAATACACACCATCTGAGGTGGAGAAAAAAGGTGGAGATAGTGTTTTCATTGTTTTAGTACCCATAAAACCACTAGGGTAATAAATAGGTGTGAAAAAGGTGGTGAAAAACCAATCTTTTTTTAGACTTGTTAGTAGGGTCTGCGAAGAAAGCATTTTCTGTTCTAAGAGGTTAAAAAAGTGTTCTGCATGTATTCCTGAATATTCTTTTCTTTTGATATGGATAAATTTTTTAAAGCGTTTTGTAACTTCTCCAAATTTATGTATTCCTAGCAATTTACCAGTACTACTAACCCATATTTCTATGGGATAAAGTACTTGTAACATAAATTCTTCATTTATCTTATCTAGTATGCGATCTGTACTTTCTTGGTTTACATATACTTTGCTTTTATTAAGTTCTACTATCCAAAAGTTGTTTTCTAATTGTTTTTCTAAATAGTTTACGGTAACTTCATATTGTATTTTTTGGGTGTATTTTGGTGTTGTAAATGTTGTAATTACCCCATATACTCTTTTGCGTTCTCCAGAGTAGATATCCGAATTATAATCAGAAGTATTGCTAAAATTAACTTCTAATGGATACCCGTAAGAAATTTGATTGTTTTGATCTGCCATTACTTTTTAAAATGATTGGATTGAGGAGCTGTATCAGCATCTCCTATAAAAATGCCTTCTTCTGCCTTTTCGCTAATTTTCTTCCCTGAAATTGTAGTTATATCCCCTCCACTATAGTAACTAATATCTTTAGTGGCTATTTCTATATAATTACCTTTTGCTATTTTTACTATTTCGCCGCTCATATTTGTTAGGATAAATTACTGTTTTCATTGCTATTATTATTCAATTTACCAGTAGCGTGTTTATTAATGTTTTTTGCTGCGCTTATGGATATTTCTTTTTCTGCGTTTTTTATAATATTTTCTGCCTTTGCTTCATAGTCTTTGTCTGCCAACTCATAAATATTTGAAGCCATTAGTTTATAGTCTCCGCCAGAAGATACAGAATTATGTTTCCCTATTCCTATAGTTCTGTTTTCGCCAATAGTTTCTTCTAGGTTTTTTCCTGCTACTACGGTTATATTTTCTCCTGCTTCTATATGTATATTTTTGCCTGCTATAATGTTTATGTTTTTTAAAGAACTAACCGTTATGCAATCTTCATTAGATTCAAATTTTACAATATTCCCATTTTTATCTTTTAAAAGAACGGTTTCCATATTCAGGGTGTCATTAAATTCTAACATACTCCCACTTCTTGATGAGATGCTTTTAAAAGCGTTTTCATCTTTGCCTCCAGCACCTGTTTTTCCTGTAAAAAGACTGCCCGCAACGTACCCTTGATTTGGATCGTTTTGTAGGAAGTTTACTACTACTTGATCCCCTATTTCGGGTATAAATACAAGCCCTCGATTGGTTGGTTTTTGGTCGCTACCTCCTGCGTTTAAGGACATTACGCGTAGCCAATCGCTCTGCATATTATTAGTTTGCCAAAAATAGCGCACTTGGATACGTCCCTTTCTAAGTGGGTCTTTATTTGAAATAACGGTGGCTAATTGCGATAATGCCTTAGGGCGTTTGATTTTAGATAGGGGTAACACACGGGTGTCTCCGGGTACTGCCTCGAACTCATTTTGGTACTTGTGATTGCCTGCTGCGTTATGGGTTATGGCTGTTATAATGTATACGCCATATGGTTTTTCTTCGAATGTTTTGTTGTCGTATTTTGCCGAACGTATATTTATGATTACTCCTACTCCTAGGCGTTTGTCGCTACTTTTTCCTCTTATGGTGTTTAGTCTTACGGATTCTGCGGATTGGGTTTTGCGTACTGCTTGGTCTAGCTCGAATTTGTTGTATATGGGGGTCGGGCTTTCTGCGGTTGGTATATTGGGGTATATTTCTTTGGATAAGGTATAGGCATATGCGGCTAATTCGTTTAGCCCTGCTATATCATCTTTGGGTTTGGTTATGCTTATGTTGTCTTCCATCGCATCATAGGAGTATAGGGATGGCGAATGGGTAGAAATATCCATTCCGATGGATAGTTCTGTTATGCTTTCTCCATAGAAAATGTCTAGGGCACTTTCTACGGGGGGTTTTCCGAACACTACCCTTAGACCGTCATAGAAGAACCATTCTCCCCTATAAACAGAGAGCCTTCTGAGGAATGAGAAATAGGATTCTTGGTATTGCGATTCGTAGGTTAGCATAAAGTCGTTTTCTGGTTTTGCTAGAAAATCTAATTTTTGCGTATTGCGCAATGTTTCATTGACAATATAACTAATGGGTTTGTTGTTCCATGATTTAGAATAAATACCGGATTCTAGTAGTATGGTCTTAGAATATCCTTTTACTACTATTTTGCCATTAAATCCGTCTGCATGGTGTAGGTTAATATTGGTTACGATTCCCATAAAATCTTTTTGATCCATAGAGATCACTGCCGATTTATTTAGCCAGTCTCGGGATTCTTCGATGGTGTGGCTACCGGCTTTGTCCGAAATTTCTTGGTCTATGATTATCTCGAACTCGTGGTGTTCTCGGATTCTCTGTTTTAGAATTAAAGAATCAAAATTATATAATCTTTTGCCATCGATAATTACTGTTGTAATAGTTTTTGTGTCCATAGGATATTTTAAGATTTAAATTTTTTATTGTTTTTCAAATTTTTTATTGTTTGAAGTGGTTTAACCTTTTTTCAATTCGCTATAAAAATGTTTTTTTCACCAGAATCAAAAAAGTTTAAACCGCTTCACGAATACTAAATTAAGGAGTAAAAAAACCCACATATAATGTTTTTTTATACCTTTTTTAAAATTATTTTTCTGTGTATTTTATTTATTTTGCTATTTATATCTCCAGCATCTAATACCATTTCCCTTTATGAACACATACAGAGCAGTACCCTTCACTTCTGCCAGAACTATCACAAGATATTCATATCCACTAAGCTAAAATTTTCACAAAAAAGGCAAAAAACACAGCACAGCCTATATCCTAATAATTGTTGTGAAAGCATTGGTTAAGTAAAACCACAAAATTGTATATTTGCCCTAACTATAGAATGGTTTTTATTAACTGTTTTATAAAAAAGAAGATAAATAAGAATTGATTAAAAACATTACATTTTAGTTCTAAAAGCAAAAGTACGTATTGCTATTGGATAGAATTAGTGAATTCTATAATTCTTTTTTTTATAAATAATTTACTAAAATTTATATAAGTGAAAATAGATAAGAATATTGAAGAGTATGATACGCTAGGTGATAATCATATAGCGACTAGTGCTATTAGCCCAATACGAGAAGATGCTTTTAAGCTAAATGATAAGGAAAAGATTAGTTTGATTAAAGAAGATATTAAGCATATCATGGAGACCTTAGGTTTAGATCTTACAGATGATAGCCTGAAGGGAACTCCTCAACGTGTCGCAAAAATGTTTGTAAACGAAATTTTTTCTGGGCTACATCCAAGTAGAAAACCAGATGCTTCTACTTTTAATAATAATTATAAGTATGGCGAAATGTTAGTGGAAAAAAATATCACTCTGTATTCTACATGCGAGCATCATTTGTTACCTATTGTTGGTCGTGCGCATGTGGCTTATATCTCTAATGGCACGGTGGTAGGTTTGTCTAAAATGAACCGCATAGTGGATTATTATGCTAAGCGTCCACAGGTACAAGAACGCTTAACAATGCAAATAGTACAAGATCTTCAGGTGGTTCTTAACACTAAGGACGTTGCTTGTGTAATAGATGCTAAGCATCTATGTGTTAACTCTAGAGGAATCAGAGATATAGAAAGTAGTACCGTAACTAGTGAATTTGGTGGTAAATTTAAAGATGAATCTGTAAGAAGAGAATTTTTGGATTATATAAAGTTAGATACTACTTTTTAGTTTTATTTTTTATCCAGTAATCTAAATATATACAAAGGCATGTCAGAAACTCATTTATATAAAACTCAACAGTTAAAAATTTATAATTCTATTTCTGGGAAAAAAGAAATATTTAAACCAATTGTAGATGGATATATAGGAATGTATGTTTGTGGTCCTACAGTATATAGCAATGTACATTTGGGTAACTGTAGAACTTTTATCTCTTTTGATCTAATATACCGATACTTAAAACACTTAGATTATAAAGTTCGGTATGTTAGAAATATAACAGATGCCGGTCATTTAGAGAATGACGCCGAAGAAGGTGAGGATAAAGTTGCCAAAAAAGCTCGTTTGGAACAATTAGAGCCTATGGAAATTGTTCAGCGGTATACATTAGATTTTCATAATATCCTCCGTAAGTTTAATACCATACCTCCCAGTATCGAACCTACTGCAACTGGGCATATCGTAGAACAAATAGAGATTATTAAAACTATACTGGATAAAGGATATGCTTATGTAGCTAATGGTTCGGTATATTTTGATGTCCAAAAATTTAATGAAACAAGTCATTACGGAAAATTAAGTGGTCGTAACTTGGAGGATATGATTGCCAATACCCGAGAATTAACTGCACAGAGCGACAAAAAGAACCCTCAGGATTTTGCTTTATGGAAAAAAGCAGATCCACAGCATATTATGCGTTGGCCATCGCCGTGGAGTGATGGGTTTCCTGGTTGGCATCTAGAGTGTACGGTTATGAGTAGCAAATATCTTGGTGAACAGTTTGATATTCATGGTGGAGGAATGGATTTAAAATTCCCACATCACGAATGTGAGATTGCGCAAGGCGAAGCTGCTTGCGGAAAATCACCTGTAAATTATTGGTTGCACGCTAATATGCTTACTCTTAATGGTAAAAAAATGTCTAAATCTACTGGAAATATTATCTCCCCAGCAGAAATTTTTAGTGGCGAGAATAAGGTGCTGAGCAAGGCATTTGCCCCCTCTGTCGCAAGGTTTTTTATGTTGCAAGCACATTACAGAAGTATATTAGATTTTTCTAATGATGCCTTGGAGGCTTCTGAAAAAGGATTTCATCGATTGATGGACGCTCTACATAGCATTGCAGATTTAACAGTGAGCAAAACCACTAATGGATTGGATATACTCGCTTGGAAAAACGAGTGTTATAACGCTATGAATGACGACTTTAATAGCCCTATCCTGATTGCTAAGCTATTCGATGCTGTTAAATTTATAAATACTGTAAAAGAGCAAAATGGTACAATTTCAGAATCTGATTTAGAGTTATTAAAGCAAACCATGCACGAGTTTATTTTTGATGTGTTGGGATTAGTGGATACCACTGAAGCTTCTTCCGATTTTATAGATAAACTCTCGGGAACAGTAGAATTGTTAATTAACTTAAGGACAGAAGCAAGAATTAATAAAGATTTTGCTACTAGTGATAAGATTAGAGATGAATTATTAGCGCTAGGGATTCAACTTAAGGACGGACGTGAAGGCACAAGTTTCTCCATTTAATTAAAAAATAATAGTGTCTACTATAAAAAAAATAATAGTACTACCGTTTATTGGTTTGGTAAGAATATACCAAACCTTTATTTCTTCATGGACACCTGCAACTTGTAGGTTTCATCCCACTTGCTCGCAGTATACAGTAGAAGCTTTACAAAAACATGGTTTATGGAATGGTGGAAAACTATCGCTAAAACGCATTTTTAAATGTCATCCTTGGGGAGGTAATGGCTATGATCCTGTTCCCTGATAAACATAAATAGAAATGCCTTTTTTATCTATTATGCTATTTTTTTTATGAAATGGTATAAAACTTCGATACCACTTCATAATTTGCAATAAAATTAGTTACCAAATTTCCTATTTTAATACTTATATTTACCCTTGAAAAATTAAATTTTTACATGATATTTACACAAATTACTTGGAATCCTTTTGAAGGAATACCGATAGGTAAATTTACCATACGTTTTTATAGCTTAATGTTTGTTGTTGCTTTTTCTTTAGGGTTTTATCTAATGAAAAAAATCTATATCCGCGAAAAAATTTCGATGGAAAAATTAGATTCCGTTTTTATATATGCGGTTATAGGTACATTACTAGGTGCCAGACTAGGACATGTAATATTCTATGACTGGGATTATTATAGAAATAATCTTTTAGAAATTTTATTACCATTTAGATTCCAACCAAAATTTCAATTTATAGGTTTTCAGGGATTAGCGAGTCACGGTGCTGCAATAGCGTTTATTATAGCAATGTACTACTATTCTAAAAATGTTTTGAAAAAACCTGCTTTATGGGTGCTGGATAGGGTTACAATCCCAGCTGCTGCGGGAGGAATTTTTGTGCGTCTAGGAAATTTTTTTAATTCTGAAATTATTGGACAACCAACAGATTCTTCTTTTGGAATAAAATTTATCAGATCCGAAATACCTGAATATCAAGTAGTAAAAGAAACAGGGATCCAGAATATTAACGATGCTTATTCTGCTTTGGTTAATAATCCTAAATTTTCAAACATAATAGACGCCATACCTTATCGTCACCCTGCACAATTATATGAAGCGTTTGGCTATATTTTTGTCTCTTTAGCATTATGGTTGCTGTATTGGAAAACAGATAAACGAAACCACCCTGGATTTTTATTTGGAACGTATTTAGTCTTAATATGGGTCGTACGATTTATTGTAGAATATGTTAAGAAAAGTCAAGGAGGGTTTGAAAGTGCTTTGGGAGATAGTTTATCTACTGGGCAATGGCTTAGTATTCCTTTTGTAATTCTGGGATTATACTTTATTCTAAGACCTAAAAAAAAGGAAACTGAAACAACTGCTTAAAAACTTGCGTAAAAAACACTGCATTGTACGCCATCAAAAAAAATACTCTACACGTTTTTAAAAACTTGAATCAAAGAGTCAATTTTTATTGTAGAAATAATACCATTTTCTTTTACTCTAAATTCATAAAGAAAATGGTATTGGATTTTATGTTGTTCGGTTCTGCAATTAACGCGTGTATCAGCTATTTCTAAAAGAGGATTCTATACCTAAATATAATACCATTTTTCTTATGAATTTACTGCAATAAAATATTCTTTTTTCCTATCTGCTTCCAGATAAAAATAAACCGTAGCGCTGCTATGCTTGATTTTTCTCTATCGCATATATAAAAAAATAAGGGATTTTCTTTTACAGTAAATTCATAAGAAAAATGGTATAAGCTAGATCATAAGCATAATCATACTTTACAATTTGTATTTTTTCTACTAGTCTAAAGTTTAAAATTATAGTTTAAATTATTGTTAAAAAAACATCATGAAAAATGTTTTTTTAATACCTTTCAGCCCTCAATAAAACAAATAATAATTTGAGTTTTATTTCTCTAATTAAAATATATTTTATAAATTAATTGTTTTGACCATAACCCTATCTTACTGATTAATAGAACGTAATTAAAAAAGATGTAACATGGTGAAATCCGAAATTAAATCTTAATTTAATAAAGAGTAGTTTGGCAAATAGACAGGCATCAGAAAATTCATTGGTAGTGTTGGATATTTTAAACCCTCTAACCGCATCAAGATTTCATAGTTTCGTGTCCGTGATAGGAAAAAGTGTTAATAAATGGATTTCTAAATCTCCTCTAAGTGAAATTTATTTATTTAGTTCCCTACATAAAATATTCTCTTCTTTATCTTATGGTTTCTTTTTGATCTATATACTACACTTGTCTGATTTCTTTTTTTCTAAAGAAGGTGTTTTTATATCTATGATTCTTTACTTTTTACTAACTGTATTTTTTATTATCAACTATCAAAACAAACTCAATTATGAAAAATAACTCAACATTTGTCTTTTTGAAAAAAGGATGGAAAGAAATAAATAGTAATGTAAACCATATGGTTATAAAAAACTTTAAGATGGATCAACTTTACATATTAGATTATAATGATATTAAAGAACAATACAAAACTAATCTATTAGGATATACAAAATATCCTGAACTTGTTGATATTGATGAATTTTCTATTAATTATTCTTTTTCTTATCATCAGATAAATGAAATGCTTGACAATGTCGAGAGCAAAGAAGCTATGTATAGAGAAGTAAAAAAATATTTAAAAAATCTAGATTTAGTTGAATCTCTTTAGGCTTTTTGAGGCTAAAATTACCACTTATTTAAAAGATTATATTGGGATAAAATTGTTTCTTTTGCATCATACTAAAAGTTTTCTAATTCTTAAGAAAAAAAAACTTATACCCATATTCTCTATAGCCACAAGACAACAAAAAATATCTCATTTAGTTTTATAAAAAAATGAGACGTTTTCTTTTGCTGTAAATTGACAAGAAAAATGGTATAACAACCATACATTATTTTAAAAAAGCCATTGCTATAAAAATACAGTATGCTATAAAAATAAAGAAACCTTTTGGTCTTCCTAATATCATTTTTTTAGGTATTAAAGCTAATGGCAACAAAATTAATGCAAAACCAAGCATCCAATAAATATCAATATTCATTAACCTGATATCTTTAATCGCAATAGGCTGAATCAAAGCTGTTAGTCCTAAAACTGAAGCTATATTAAAAATATTAGAGCCTATCAAATTCCCTAAAGAAATTGCTTTCTCTTGTTTTAAGGCAGCAATAACAGATGCTGCTAACTCTGGCACACTTGTACCAACAGCAATTAATGTTACCGCTATCACTCCCTCACTGATCCCCATACTCAAAGCTATAGTTTCTGCTCCTGTAACCAATAATTCAGAACCAAAATACAAAGCTAACCCCCCAATAAATAGCCAAACAAATATTTTAAAACCCGATGTTTTCTCTAAAGTACTATCTACTTCATCGATTGTAAAATCACTGAATTTTCTTGCTCGCCTAATTAATAAAAACAAATATATTATTAAGGACATAAATAATGCAGCTCCTTCTGATCTGGTTAAAACACCGTCATTGTCTAGGAAATAAAACAAAATTAGTGATAAGAATACCATCACTGGCCAATTAAACTTATAGAAATCTCTATCTATCCCTAAGGGACTTATAATCGCAGTTATACCTAAAACTAAACCTATATTTGCTATATTAGACCCTATTATATTACCTAAAGAAATGTCGGATAACCCATCTAAAGCAGCTTGTAAACTAACTAATAATTCTGGCGCAGAAGTTGCAAACGACACAACCGTTAGACCTATTACCATTTTGGATAGTTTTAACCTGAACGATAATGCTACCGATGAACGCACCAAAAACTCTCCTCCTACAACTAAAAGGATAAACCCTATTATTACAAATACTACACTTTGAAACATTGATTTTATTTTTTTTTGCGAAGATACTATTATATCAAAAACTTAAATATAAAATAAGAACACCTTTTAATTCATTCATCGTTTTGGTACTCCCTTGCCTAAAGGCGATGGATTTTTCAAAGGAAATAAAAACCATTAATTTTCAAGATAATATACCTAAAAAACACGCATTTAAAAAATAAAATATAATCTAAAAATAGCTACAAAAACATCTAGAAGTGGTTTAAATTTTTCTCAATTCGCTATAAAAATGTTCTTTTTCGCTAAATTTTCGTCTTTTTATTACCTAGTAGCGCTGCTATGAAATGCAAAAAACACTTCAATTGAGTAAAAAACATCTATTTTTCGCCAGAATAAAAAAAGTTCAAACCACTTCCTGTTAAAAAATAATGCTTTGATGGCTTTGTTGTAAAAATATTATTACATGTTCACTACAAAACCACCTTTTTGTTAATCCAAAAACCTGCATCAAATAGTACAAAAACCCATATTCTAACCCAACAGTTATTGGCATTTAGGGTAAACCGATTTCTCAGATTAAAATTTACAACACCTAATCAGGAGCCATATAGCCTGTACAAAGGTGATATAAAGCCCCTAAAAACGGAGCTAATTCTCCTGCACAATAAATATGTTTACCACCTAAAGGATGGTAATAACTACCCGAAAATTTAAAATTAACAAGTATACTACTATTGTCCTCTACTAATGTAGATATAGCATTAAGATCTATATCTTTACTTTCCTCACAACTTATATGAAATGCTCTTCCAGAATAATCCGTTTTACCAGAAAACACAGAATCTCGAAAATCGAACTTAAATTCCTTATACGGTTTAACGGATCTTCCCACCTCAGCAAGAATTCCATTGCTTCCCCACCATGGAACAGATGTTCCTATATGAATAAAAAAGTCCCCACTTTCTCCTGCTACCTTATAAGAAACAATTCCTTCAAATCCAGTTGCTGTTCCAGAAGTCTTAACCCCCAATATGGCTGCAAATTTACCCGCAGGGATAATATTGGGTGGTGCTTGATAAAAATATCCATGAGTAACATTTGTGTTAGCCATAACTGCATCAAAATCAGACGAATTTTCGACTACTAACAATGAGGACACTCCATTACCCGATGTTCGTTTCATTTCCCTCACACGATCTAAAGCTTCTTGATAAGTATTGTAAACATTCTCAGGATTTTTAATATTAATTTTCAAATTAATATTTCTTTTTCCATTAACAATTAACGTTTCATCAAAATAGATGTCCTCATCGTCTTTTTGACAATTTGTTAATATTAAAGAAACAAATACCATAAGAAATATAGAATTTAATTTTTTCATTTTGATTTTTTAAAGATTTTTTAAATAATTTGTTTATACTACTATTTTACGAGCATCGAAAATAGAAAATTTCCCCCTAAATAATCATTTTTAAAAAAATATATTCTACCTTTTTTTAAATCCATAAAATTTTAGATACTTTTACTCAAAACAGCTAATACCATTTCCCATATGAATTTACTGTAAAAGATAATTATATAATAGAGAAAAATCAAGCATAGCAGTGCTACGGTTTATTTTTATCCGAAAGTAGATAGGAAAAAAGAATATTTTATTACAGTAAATTCATATGGAAAATGGTATAAGCCATATATTTTCTTATTTTGCACAAAAAACAAGAAATTTTAATCTATTAATACATACTATCTAAAAGGTATCTAAATAAAAGTTTACCATGTTGAAAAATAGTAAGATATTTGCTAAAAATCGATTCCATTGAATAAAATAGTTTTCCTTTTAATTACATTTGTTTTTTCTATTGCTTCGGCTCAAAAAACTAGAAAATATTCAAACGAATTCCTTAATATAGGAGTAGATGCCGCAGCTTTAGGAATGTCTAATGCCGTAGTAGCCTCTACTAGTGATGTTAATTCTGGATATTGGAATCCCGCAGGATTAATAAATATAGACAACAAACAACTTTCTTTAATGCATGCTGCTTATTTTGCTAACATAGCTAATTATGATTATATAGCATTTGCTATGCCATTGGATGAAAAAAGTGCAACAGCATTTTCAATAATTCGTTTTGGTGTCGATGACATACTAGATACCACAAGTCTAGTAGATGCTAATGGTACTATTGACTATAGTAGAATTAAACTATTTTCTGCTGCTGATTATGCATTTACCTTCTCGTATTCTAGAAAATTAAGAATTGAAGGGTTAAGCTATGGTGCCAATGCCAAAATAATTCGTAGAATCATTGGAGATTTTGCCAGCTCATGGGGATTTGGTTTTGATGCAGCATTGCAATACAAACATAATACATGGCAATTTGGTATCATGGTCAGAGATATTACCACCACTTTTAATGCTTGGAGTATAGACAAAGGATTTACTATAGGGGATTTAAACAAAGATGGTATACCTGATGAAGAACAAATACCTCAGTTAAAAAATCAAGAACTACCCGAAACTACAGAAATTACGCTTCCTAAACTTCAAATAGGAGCTTTAAAAAAATTCGATTTAGGAAAAAAATTCACCTTAGATACTGAGCTAGATGTAAACGTACGTTTTGCCCAGACTAATGATATTATTTCCACTTCTTCCTTTAGTTTTTCTCCAGCATTTGGGTTTGAATTAGGATATTCTAACCTTGTAGCACTTAGAGGTGGTGTTGGTAATTTTCAAAAAATAAAACAATTTGATGATTCTAATACCATCGGATTTCAGCCAAATATTGGATTAGATTTTCATTATAAAGGAATTTATATTGATTATGCTCTTACTGATATTGGAGATCAAAGTGCTGCTATATACTCTAATGTATTTTCGGTTAAAATAGATTGGAGCGTTTTTTCAAGTAATAAATAATCTATAATCTACCGGCAATCCTTTACTCTATATCATAACTATCCGAAAGTTATATTTTCAGAACATCCTTAGAAACTCGTATTTTAGCTTTCTAAAATTTAAATACATTTTATGGGACTCTTCAAGCGTACTAAAAACACAAATACTCCATTAATTCGCCAAATTTTAGATTTAGTTCCTCGTTGGATGATTAGGAGATGTTCCGAAAATCATAAAAGCGATAAGGGCTGCAGTAGGTATAAGACTTTCGATCAATTTGTAGCTTTAACTTTCGGACAGCTTAATAAATGCCTGACTTTAAGCGATATTTCTAGTAGTATTGGGGTGTCCGAGACATTCATATCAAGTTTAGGTCTTGATCAGAGTCCAGCACGTTCTACTATGAGTGATGGTAATAAAAACAGAAGTTATAAAGTATTCGAGAGCCTTTACAACAGACTGTTGACCCATTACAGCCATATCCTATCTAATCGTCATGGATCCCACATAATAGATGAAATTAAAGACCGAAGTATAAAACTTATAGACAGTACCGTTATTAGTCTATGCTTGTCCATGTTTGACTGGGCAAAGTTTCGGACAGCAAAAGGAGGGATTAAAATACACACTTGTTGGGATGATACTATGATGATTCCAGATGTGATAAACATCACTCCT
>CAVYIL010000044.1:0-10918 GCA_963768325.1 uncultured Flavobacteriaceae bacterium
ATACACACTTGTTGGGATGATACTATGATGATTCCAGATGTGATAAACATCACTCCTGCTAAACTCCATGATAGGCATGGTCTTAAACAATTGATTTTCCCTAAAGGCACAATAGTGGTAGAGGATAGAGCCTATTTCGATTTTCTGTTAATGTTACAAAGAGTAAGAGCAGAGAATGTTTTTGTAACTCGTATTAAAACGAATACTGTTTTTCAAACCGTTAAAGAGTTGGAACTTCCTATGGATATAGACCAAGATATTCTAAAGGATGAAATTATAACCCTTTCAAGTAAGAAAGCTATTAAAACAGGGATTAATTCTGTACAATTACGGCTAGTACACGTTTATAAAGCAGATGAAAACAAAGTAATAGAAATCATTACCAACCAATTAGACTGGAAAGCAAGAACCATAGCAGATTTGTACAAAAAACGTTGGGATATAGAATTGTTTTTCAAAGCAATTAAACAGAATTTACAAATTAAAACCTTTGTCGGAACAAGTGAAAATGCAGTAAAATCGCAGATATATGTGGCACTAATAACCTATTTACTGCTTCAACTTATTGTAAGAACAATAGCTAAGAAAAAACACGCCTTTTCCAATTTTGTGGAAAAAATAAGAGTTTGCCTTAATTTTCACCTTACTCTAGACTATGTCTGCAATCAGGTAGGAGAAGGGGCTAAACGAGTTCGGGGAGAACCACAAGAAATAATCAACTTTAATGAAGACTTATTTTCTTGAAAACTGTATAATATCCGCCTGTTTAAAAGGGCTAACAACTAAATTTAACCATTTTTGAAAAACTTTCGGATGGTTCTGTCTAAAAACCTTAAATACCAGCATACTACAATTACATCTTATGTTGAACTCCAGCATTTGATAGAAGAACACTTAAGGAAAAAGTTGTTTATAGCACTCTATATTCCCACTGTAGAAGAAATCATAAATCTAAATTGAAGGTTTCTCGAAAATCCCACTACAAGAAGGATGAAAAAGCAGAAGAACTTTTTAAAAAAAACTTAAAACAGACCCTTAAGCAAATTAACAATAAGCTAGATAATGATACCATAACAACGGTAAACCTTTATTTCGAAGATGAAAGTCGGTTCGGATTAATTACTAAACAAAAAAAAGTAATTACAGCAAAAGGAGTAAAGCCCATTAGTAAATATAAGCACAGTTACCAATATAAATGGCTATGGGGAAGTTTTTCTCCAATTACAGGAGAGAGCTTTTGTATGACAACCGATGTGGTTTGTAAGGAGTTATTTGTGAAGTATTTACAAGATTTTAGTAGACATAAACCGGATGAACTTAAGATTCTTGTTATAGATAATGCAGCTTTCCATTCTACTAAAGATGTTATACCATTTACACATTAAATATACTGGAAAAGGCTTCTAGATATATTTGATAGCCTGTAATTGATTTAACTAATTGTCCTTCAATTTGTTCCAATAGACTATCTATTTTGGTTTCTAATATTTCTAAGGTGTCGTATATTTTCATAGCCGTTTTATTTTTCATCCATTGCCACACCTTTTCTGCAGGATTTAGTTCAGGGCAATATGGAGGAATTGGAAGTAGTACTATATTTTTAGGTAGTACTAATACCATTTACACATTGAATATACTGGAAAAGGCTTCTAGATATATTTGATAGCCTGTAATTGATTTAACTAATTGTCCTTCAATTTGTTCCAATAGACTATCTATTTTGGTTTCTAATATTTCTAAGGTGTCGTATATTTTCATAGCCGTTTTATCTTTCATCCATTGCCACACCTTTTCTGCAGGATTTAGTTCAGGGCAATATGGAGGAATTGGAAGTAGTACTATATTTTTAGGTAGTATAACATCTTTAGTAGAATGGAAAGCTGCATTATCTATAACAAGAATCTTAAGTTCATCCGGTTTATGTCTACTAAAATCTTGTAAATACTTCACAAATAACTCCTTACAAACCACATCGGTTGTCATACAAAAGCTCTCTCCTGTAATTGGAGAAAAACTTCCCCATAGCCATTTATATTGGTAACTGTGCTTATATTTACTAATGGGCTTTACTCCTTTTGCTGTAATTACTTTTTTTTGTTTAGTAATTAATCCGAACCGACTTTCATCTTCGAAATAAAGGTTTACCGTTGTTATGGTATCATTATCTAGCTTATTGTTAATTTGCTTAAGGGTCTGTTTTAAGTTTTTTTTAAAAAGTTCTTCTGCTTTTTCATCCTTCTTGTAGTGGGATTTTCGAGAAACCTTCAATTTAGATTTATGATTTCTTCTACAGTGGGAATATAGAGTGCTATAAACAACTTTTTCCTTCAAGTGTTCTTCTATCAAATGCTGGAGTTCAACATAAGATGTAATTGTAGTATGCTGGTATTTAAGGTTTTTAGAAATGAAAACAATAGCTTTTTCTGAAATCGTCCTAGTATTATTACCGCCACTATGAACGCTAAGAAAAGAAGAAAAACCTTCATTAGAATACCTTTTTAACCATTCGCGGATTGTTTTTTCTGTACGCCCTAATTTCTTGGCTATATCACTTTGAAATACGTATTTTCCTTCCTTGACATAAAGAAGTGTTTTTATACGATCTTTCTTTAAAATTCCTTTTGCTTTGGAATACTCTTGTGTTAGAAAATTTAAACTTTCGGTAATGGGTATTGCTATTTTCTTAGGCATCCATAAAGAAAATAATTATTCTAGTAAAAAAAAAATAATAAATGGTATAAGATATTTTATCACAGTAAATTCATAAGAAAAATGGTATAACATCTTTAGTAGAATGGAAAGCTGCATTATCGGCTCTGTTGCAAATATTATTTTAGGATACTATTTTTTATAATTTTTCAGAATATATCTTTATTTCTAGAAGTAAAATTGATTCTGAACTAAACGGATTTCCCCCTGTAATCTTTCCAATTTAGTTTCAGGAAATCCCATCCAAATATCAAATTGTTTTTTCTCAAACATGCGCATGACTTCATAGCCCTTTATGGTAGCTAGTGCTGTTTTCATTTTCTAAAAACCAAGTCCAGGGTTAATCCTTCGTTTTAGTTTGCCATGATCAGATTCCACACGATTATTCATGTATTTAACCTGTCTGTGTTCGATATCCGTATTACATTTACCTTCTTTTTTGAGGAGCTTTAAAGCCGCTCCGTATGAAGGATTCTTGTCTGTATTAATTTTTGTTGGTTGCTCATAGGATTTGAATTTACCCAGTACTTTCCTAAGAAAGCGATAAGCTGCTTTAGTGTTACGCGTATGGGAGAGATAGAAGTCAAGTGTATTTCCTTTACTATCGATAGCCCTATATAAATACTTCCATACTCCTTTTACCTTTATATAGGTTTCATCCAATTGCCAAGTACCTATAGAACGACCTTTACGATGCCATTGTAAACGACGCTCCATTTCAGGAGCATATTTTTGAACCCATCGATATAAGGTAGAGTGATCCACATCAACGCCTCTCTCCAACATCATCTCTTCTAAATTTCGATAACTTATTCCGTATTTACAATACCAACGTATACAGCCTAAAATTACAGTACCTTCAAAATGGCGCCCTTTGAAATTTCTCATTACGTTTTTAACGCAAGATATATCTAAAACTTAAAAATTTGCAACAGATAGAATACATATTTCTAATTATAATTATATGAAATCTATAAAACTAGATGAACTAAAAAAAATCTTATCAATAAATAAAGTAGAAATAATTAAAGAAAACTTTATTAATAAGGATAAAACAGAAGGAGTATTGAAGTTAGATAATTTTGTGAAAGTTTCATTTGCAAATAATATTGTAACATCCTATTCTGTATGTGATACTATGCGTTTATAAAGATGGAATAGCTACTAAATTTGTGACGAATTTTCAAAGCTCATAAATTCTATGTATGAATTATGCCTTTTCCTGAAATAAGTTTATAACTATTTCAGGAAAAGACAATTCTTATATCAAGGGGAATACTACGATTCTGAGACCGAATTAGCTTATAATCGATTTAGGTACTATTCTCCTGATACTGGGATGGGCTCTGTTGCAAATTTTCATTTTAGTCTATTTATTGGTTTTTTGTGATTTATAATATTCTGCTTAATAGTGTTTTAAAAAGTTAAAAATTGTGCTTTTCTATCAAAAAATAAACTTTGCAACAGAGTCCTGTGAGAGACTATGGGTGAAATTACCCTTGTCTACTCGACCAATTATACCCTATATTGATTTCTTTGTCTTCATAAGGAAAAATTAAAACCAACTAATCGGAATCACAAAATGTACTTTACAATAGGATTACATTTATAATACCCTTTTCTTTTTTATAAATCAGTTTAAATATGGGTTTAAACCAAATAAAATAATTCCACAAGATTTAAGCCTATGAATAAAATCATTAGGGATTTTCATTCCAAACCCTCTTACAATAACCTCTTCTCTATATATGTTAAATTTAATCGAATGAATTTGTTCTTTTTCTGAGAGCACAGTGAAGTTTGATATTTTATCAATTAAAAACTCCTCATATATTATATGTTCATTTATTGGAACACCTGCTACATAAACAAATTTATCTGGTAAAGCAAAAAAAACACCCAACGACTCTCCATTCCGATCATTCATAGTGCCAAAAAAAGCACATTTTATAATTGAAACATCAGAAATTTTACTTTTTATTATTCGGAAAACTTCTTCTTGAAGCCATTCTATTTCTTTATCTTTTGGTGGAATATATCCAATATTTTTTAACATTTATTGTCTGTCATTTAATTTAATTGTTGCACATCCGTAATCGGAAATAATGGCTCTGTTGCAAAGTTTAGTTTTTGATAGAAAAACACAATTTTTAGCTTTTTAAAACCCTATTAAACAAGGTGTTAAAAACCGCAAAAAATCAATAATATAGACTAAAATGAAACTTTGCAACGAGCCGTCTTTGGAACAATTAGAAATTTCAATTAAAGTCTAAAGAAAACTTTCAAAATAAAGAGGTTTTTGTGTAAAAACTATACTATCCCTTTTTTAAGCAAAACAATCCAGTTCTTTTAATCTCTCATTAACAGTGTCAATATCAAAAGAATCAGGATTGAAGGCTACACCCAACCATTCTTTCATTTCTTCATGCTCTGGATGTTCTGTGTTTTCAATAGTGGATAATAACTCGTAAAACCCGAAAATACCACCGCAATCTTCTGGAGGACATGCCATTTCTCCTTTAGTACATACAGGATAATGCATATTCGATTCCTTTTTTAATACCTTTTCTATTAAAACATCATGCTCCCATCCATCTCCAAAATCATACTCGTATTCAATAGTATCTCCTTTTTCTGAAATAACATCAGAAAGTTTTACAGTATTAGATTTAATAGTTTCATCATCTTCCATAGGAAAATCCTCATCAGGTTCTCCTATATCGTAATCATCAAGATGAAAGGCATGAAGATGTGAGTCTGTCCACCCCATAACAATTTGAATAATTTCGTGCAATTGCATGAAATTTGTTTCTTTTCTAACTAAAACACGTCTCCATATTGGAGGTGTAGAGTCTTTTAAAGTGATTTTTAATTGTAGAACATCTTTTTCCATAGGAAATGTTTTTTATGCCTTCAAATATATTTTATTTTTAAATAAATATCTAATAAAACTCATATCTTTAATTACGGTTGTGATTACTGTAGAATTTAGTCGTTACAAAAAAGGGGGAATGGATGCTAAAATACCCCCTTTTTTATTTCCTCCAAAAACCTAAAATAAAGATTTCTATTTTACACAATACAAATTATAGTCAATATTATTACACTGATTATCAATATGAATTAAAAAGTTATAATATAATTCTGAGTTATTTTTCTGGACCAGAAGATTATTCTATAAGATTCCTTTTTTTCACTCCTGTGACCATCGTTTTTTTAAGCATTTGGAGCCAATTGAGTGAAGGATTATCATGATTTATTTTACCTATACAGCGGATTTAGTAGTTATAGTTGCCATACCTCTCTTTCCGTTTTGGAATGTTTTTTAACGGTGATTTTACAAATTTTCGGTATTATGTCTATTATACAAAGTAATACCTACTCTGTTGATATGATCTTTTAACTCTTTATTTTCTATTTTATGGAAAATAGAAATATCCATTTTATAAGGCAACAGCAAGTCGTCTAACTCTATTTCTATAGCAAACTGTTGTGATAAGGTTAGTTTTTTACCTATTAAAGATATATCTATATCTGAATGTGGTTTATAATTACCTTTAGCTCTTGAGCCATATAGTATTGCTTTCTTAACCTCTAGATATTTATTAAAAACCGAATTTATTTTATCAAGGTTTTCTTGTTCTATACCGTACATTATTCTTCTTCAAAAAGTTTTTCTTGTTTACTTCTTCGTTTCCCTTCCATTGTGTTTAAAAATGCTTTAAACTCGGTGTGATACAAGTATATAATATTTTTAAATATCTCATTAGCGGTTTCTTCGTTATAGGTATGAGAGGTTTTATTTCGGCTTATTATCATTTCCATCCATATCTTACCTTCTGCAATTAACTGTAACTGAAAAGCCTCTCTAACCGCGTCTCTTGAACCGCCAACATCTGGATTTCCTTGATAGGCGGCGTAATCTTTCATTACATTCCACGAAAGCTCATGCGTATACTCAAAACGCTGTATTAACCCTTCTTTGATAATGTCATCTAAAAATTCATCTTCATCAATATTACCATCCTCATCAATTTCAAAATCTTCTTTGATTTTAGTTACTGCTTGATCTAATTTATTAAATGCTTTTACATAATTAGAAAAGCGTTGTTCCCATCTTATATCTTCTTTACTCATTACTTATTATAATTTTAGAAAGTGTCTAGTCCTAAAAAAATACAGTTTCTTGGTTAATTCTGTATAGAGTTTATAGTTTTATTATTGTCCTGATCTTGGTTTACAATGTTACGTATATTTTTATAATAATTCCATTGTATGTCAGTTTAGTTGGCTAAGTGGAGTAACCATTAAATTTGCAACGAATTTTATAGGCTCAGAAATTCTATATTTGAATTATAGAAAACACATGATAACGAGTAACAAAATCCCTCTTTTTATTTCTTCCAAAAACCTAAAATAAAGATTTCTATTTTACATAATACAAATTATTGTACAAATTAGTTTTTTGATAATGTGCGTGTTACGTTTTTTAGGTTTCCCAAAACTCCAAAAATCCGCCAAAATCTTACAGTTTTTTAGCTTTTACACCATTTTCACTTACAAATTAAAACAGCCTTTTTTACACCTATATATTGCTCTTTTTTGTAAGTTTATATTTATAATAAAGATATAGTGATATGACGAGAGAAACAGAAAAAAATAATTTAGTAGTATTGTTAGGAGCTGGTTTTTCAGTTCCAGCTGGTTTGCCTTTAGCATATGATATTAATGAGCGCTTTAATAGGGATCAAAAAGAAAAACTATTATTAATGAGTTCAAGTGAGTGGAAGTGGATAGATGATAAAGATAAAACCATGACAAATAATGGAAAATTAAATTATGACTATTTAGCCTACTCTTATATACTTAATGAAATAGTAAATACTTACAATCGAGATGTGAATGATTTTGATAATTATGAAGTGTTTTTTTCTTATGTGTTAGAGAAGTTTGATCATTTAGATTGGTTTAAGTCTGTATATGAAAGGGCAAGAAAAGAATTAGTTAATGATAAGCCTTTTCTTGTTAATGGTCCAGAACCTGATTCTATACATCTTTCTCCGTTTACAAGAGACCCTCAGATTAGTAAAATAGAAGACATCTTTAACTATTTAATAGAAGATATGTTATATGTTTCTATAGAGACTGTAGATAATTCAATTTCTAAATACGAAAAGTTCATTGATTATATTTTAAAATTTGATAGGGTAGATATATACACTTTAAATCACGATTTGTTACTAGAAAAATTACTTGATAAAAAAGGTGTCTCCTATTGTCGTGGTTTCTCTTCTTGTGATTCAGATATTGCCTATGAAAGTAAGAAATTACAGGTTTTTAATAATTGTTTTGAGGATAAAATCAATATTCACAAATTACATGGGAGTGTAGATTTTTTCAGATTTAAACATTTTGAAAATAATGGCGGGGGTGTTTGGAAGCCTACAGAAAAGTATAATTACTTTACTACTACTGAATATAGAGAGAAACACGAAGCAGTAAGAGTAAACCTAGATACAGGAGAAACCGAACAGGACATGAATTTTGATATAGTACCAAAGTTTATAACAGGGACAAAGAAAACTAGTATCATATCTAATGATACGATGTACTTGAGATTATTTGAAAATTTTAAGTGTAACATTAGTTCAGCATCTAAAGTTTTGATTTCTGGTTATTCTTATGGAGATGAGCATATCAATAAAGAATTAATAGAAAGAAATAATTTAAACGTTATTAATCAAAATCCAAATAAAAAATATCCTTTTGAAGGGAATATAACCGATATAGATAATCTACATAATTTACCCCCTGTAAGTTCCCTGTAATGATTTTTTTTAGCATTTAGAACCAATTGCGCTGAAATTATATACTGTTCATAGTCATTCCTTTTTTTAGGGTATCTATACGCTCTAATAGCTTAGATGATAATAATTCCAATTCTTCAATAGTAAAATGATCGGAGTGAGATACCTGTTTTAACTCTGCTTGTAAACGATTAAAAGTTTACTTTTTTCCCTGTTTGTGTCGAAAAGCCCTTAGTTGGGTTAACGATAACACGCTATTTTTCTAATAGCTACCAAAAGGTAAAATAGGAAATATAAAAAAAACAGGCATAAAGCCTGTTTTTAAACCACTTTTACTTCTTATATGTAAAGTTTCACAACATTGTTGATGTTATTTTGGATCACATGCATTTCTTGGAGATTAGGCAAAAGAAAAACTATGATAGTGATTTTAGGCTTGTTGAACTGGAAACAACTCGACCTTAGGAGAGTTGTTCTATTTCAACAATGCCCGTAAACACTGGGTTAATTTGATTTATTGAAAAAATATTTAAATTTCAGTTAAAAGACCTCTTGTTTTCTATTGTGTAAAATTTTCTCCCACCTTTTTTATGTGATCCGTTTAAGGTTGAGAAGTTGATTATTTTTGTTACAAAACAAACAAACAAACAAACAAAAACAAATATGCAAAAATATCATTCTAATGCTACAACAAATTCAAATATTCGTTCGCTAATCCAAGCTAATTCTGTTAAAAACTCAGAACAAGCTATACGGTTCGGAATCTCCTCTCAAACTGTTTCAAAATGGAAAAATAGGGATTCTATTCAAGATACTTCTTGTGCTCCCCTGAATATTAAGTATGCTTTGTCTGAAGTAGAACGAGCCTTAGTTATTAGTCTTCGTAGTTCTACTTGGATGTCTATAGACGAGGTTTGGGAAGCTCTTCTAGAGGCTAATCCAAATATATCCAGAAGCTCTGTATATCGTTGTTTTGTGAAAGAAAACATTAATAAAGTACCTCAGGAAAAGAAAGATAAGGCCAAGAAATTCAAAGCATATAAGCCAGGATATTTACACATTGATGTAACTTATTTACCTAAATTTGAAGGACAACCTCATTATCTATTTGTAGCTATTGACAGAGCGACAAGAACTATGTTTTATTGGATTTATGAAAATAAAACTGCCGAAAATACAGAAAATTTCATAGATAAATGTTTTGCCTTTTTTCCAATTTGGGGGAGTGGAAGGGTTCGTGCATTAGCGGCAAACATCTCTGTAATCAATTGATATTCAGTGTATATATGTTTAGTTTTTTAGAGGCTCACATAAATATTCTGGGGATTAGGCAAAAAGTTTTTCCATTCTAAAGAGAAAAAATTTCACATCAACTACCCCTCTTAAGTTTGCTCTAAACAACTTTATCTTGGAGTTAAAAGATTCTGCATTTGCATTTGTATGTCTTTTTATAAAGAAATTCAAAATAGTTTCTAAGTGATAATTTAAACTGTTAACCACGGTATTAAAGACTGTCATATTTAGAAGCTTTGTTTTTTGCATCCAGTTTATTATTTTTTCTTTTGCTATTTCTCTAGAGGTTTCTTCATATATGTTTCTAAACTCAAGGGTGTGCTTGTATGCCTGATATAAAAGGGGATAATTCTTAAATAATAATTCAGCTCTTATCTTTTGGTTTTCTGTCCATTGGTTAGGTTTTTTAGCAATAATATAACGGCTTCTTGCTAATAATTGCTTGGGAGAATCCTCATTATCAAAACTAAATGGAATGTATTTTAACCCTTGTTCTTTTGCAATTTTGATTGCTTGATTCTCTTTTTCTATTTCCTCCCACCTGTATTTTATTCTTAAATGTTGCAGGGCTTCCATTATTAGTTTTACAACGTGGAAACGATCTGTAACCAAGTAACATTCAGGGAAACACATTTTTGAAGCCAATTGCATATTGTTTGCCATATCAAGGGTTATTTCCTTTACCAATTTTCTTTTATCTAATGGAATTTTGTTTAAAACACCAATAATATCTTGACTTTTTGTGCCCTTTATAGAGGCTACTAATGTTTTTTTCTTTCCTCTTCCATTTTTGTTGGTGACAAAGGTATAGAGTTCTCCTTTAGACAGACTCACTTCGTCGATGCTTAAATGTTCTCCAATGTTTTCAGGATAAATTAAATAATCTTCGGAGTGACTTAACTGTTCCCAGTCCTTAAAACCACTGATTTTTTTCTTATAATGGCGTTGCAACAAATTGGCTTTAACACCGTAATAACTAGATATTTTACTTATTGTATCTTCTCGAGTCTCTACCTGTATCTTTTAAAAAATCTGAAAGTTCAATGGTTAATTTTGAACCCTCAGCTATAATAGAATAATCACTTTTTACTTCTTTTGATTTGTCGACC
>CAVYIL010000045.1:0-3845 GCA_963768325.1 uncultured Flavobacteriaceae bacterium
AGGAGTGATGTTTATCACATCTGGAATCATCATAGTATCATCCCAACAAGTGTGTATTTTAATCCCTCCTTTTGCTGTCCGAAACTTTGCCCAGTCAAACATGGATAAGCATAGACTAATAACGGTACTGTCTATAAGTTTTATACTTCGGTCTTTAATTTCATCTATTATGTGGGATTCATGACGATTAGATAGGATATGGCTGTAATGGGTCAACAGTCTGTTGTAAAGGCTCTCGAATACTTTATAACTTCTGTTTTTATTACCATCACTCATAGTAGAACGTGCTGGACTCTGATCAAGACCTAAACTTGATATGAATGTCTCGGACACCCCAATACTACTAGAAATATCGCTTAAAGTCAGGCATTTATTAAGCTGTCCGAAAGTTAAAGCTACAAATTGATCGAAAGTCTTATACCTACTGCAGCCCTTATCGCTTTTATGATTTTCGGAACATCTCCTAATCATCCAACGAGGAACTAAATCTAAAATTTGGCGAATTAATGGAGTATTTGTGTTTTTAGTACGCTTGAAGAGTCCCATAAAATGTATTTAAATTTTAGAAAGCTAAAATACGAGTTTCTAAGGATGTTTTGAAAATATAACTTTCGGATAGTTATGTGAGAAATGGTATTATACTACCTAAAAATATAGTATTACTTCCAATTCCTCCATATTGCCCTGAACTAAATCCTGCAGAAAAGGTGTGGCAATGGATGAAAGATAAAACGGCTATGAAAATACACGACACCTTAGAAATATTAGAAACCAAAATAGATAGTCTATTGGAACAAATTGAAGGACAATTAGTTAAATCAATTACAGGCTATCAAATATATCTAGAAGCCTTTTCCAGTATATTCAATGTGTAAATGGTATTAGTTGGCTAACAGGGGACTTGCTTAAAAGCATTGGGGGTGTTATAGATGGTATTTTCACAAATGATGAGGAGCGTCAAAAGGCAAAGAATGAAATTCTGGTAAAGATATTAGATAAATCGCATGATCTTGAAAAACTCAAAAGTGATATAATTTTATCAGAAACCAAAGGTAATTTTTTACAAAGGTCGTGGCGACCTATTTTAATGCTTTCTTTTGGGTTTGTTGTGATATATGCAAAGTTTGTAGCTCCTGCATTCGGATTGCCTAGCGCTCCATTAGAGGATGAATTTTGGCAATTATTACAATTTGGTATAGGGGGTTATGTAGTTGGTCGATCTGCTGAAAAAATAATTAAAGATGTTAGTCAGAATATCGAAATTAAGAAAAAATAGTTAGCCCCAATTTTTACCTGATTTTATATACCCAGTTTCTTTTTAGGAGCTGAGTATTTAGTTAGAGGCTCAGTTAATACTCTTTAGGAATTTTACTCTTTAATGAATGGTTGACTAAATGTTGTCTAATTAATAAAAAAAACCTTGTAACACATTAATAAACGTAATGTTACAAGGTTTTGGTGTGGAGTCGGAGGGATTCGAACTATTATCTATTTAATTATTATTTTAATGCTAAATACAGATAAATCAAGGCTTTAATGTTTTTTATTATCTAGTGAGTTACCTCAAACCACACTATAAATACAATATTACTTTCCCCTTTTCTTTCCCCTTTGTATATTTGGGGAAAGCTAAAATAATATGTATTTTTTCCTTAAAGAGCCCAAATCTAATAAAGAAACTTTAATCTACTTGATTTATTACATTAAAAAAGAAGGGAAGAATTTTAAATTTTCTACAGGTCAAAAAGTTCGCCCTGATGATTGGAATTTTGAAGATAGGATGCCGAAATCAAAAAGAGGTTCAGGCGGGGTGTTAGCAAGACACCTTTCTTCAATTCTTTCACAATATAGAATATTACTGGAGGACAATATTAAAATTTGTGAATCAGAGAATAAACCACTTACTCGGGAGTTTTTAAAAACAAATTTTGAGAAACATTTTAAACATAATGACACAAATATTAAATCTAAAAATGTCACTAATGCTATTCAAGATTTTATAGATACAAAAAATAAATCTGAAGGACAATCCACTTCTTGGAATAAAAAATATTTAAACTTAAAAAATAAATTAATGAATTATGAGGAAGATAAAGGGCGAGTACTTTCTTTTGATGATATAACACAAGATTGGATTGAAGAGTATTGTGGTTATTTGAGGAACATAAATACAAAAAGATTCAAACCACATAATGACAATACTTTAAATAGAAGCATTAATTTTTTATTTACTTTTCTAAAGTGGGCTGATGGCAAGTACCACGATATCAACCTTAATAAACTAAGTAACCCAGCAAAAAAATACCAAGCCGATGATGTTTATTTGACAGATAAAGAAGTTTTGATATTAGAAACTATTGAGCTTCCTAGGGCTTCATTAGAACGTGCAAGAGATTTGTTTTTAATAGGGGTGTATTCTGGTCAACGATTTTCTGATTATTCAGTATTAGAAAAAGCCGATTTAAAAGGAGATATGATAATTAAAAAAGCTGAAAAAACTGAAAACGAGAGCTTCATCCCGTTACACACTAAGCTGAAATCTTTACTTGATAAATACGAATGGAACTTACCTAAAATTTCGAGTCAAAAATTTAATCCGCATATTCAAGAAATATGTAGAATAGCTAAAATAGACGAAAGAATCAAAGAAATCATTTATAGAGGTTCTAAAAAAGATATTGTTTATAGACCAAAATACGAAATGATTTCTAGTCATACAGCTAGGCGTACATTTATTACTCTTTCTGCTGAAAGAGGGATGCCAGATCACATAATAATGAAAATTACAGGCATCAAAGACCCTAATACTTTAACAAAATACAAAAAAACTTCTCAAAAATCTATAGTGGATTCAATGAATAAATATTGGGGTTAATAGAGTTTCTTTTAAAACCCTCACAATACCATAAATCAATAATTAAAAAACAATTTTTTTTATAAAATATAACATCTTAAGTTTGTTATAGCAATTTCACTATTGACTCCTGTTTTTTCTTTAAGCAAAGAATCGAGGAAGCCTACTTGCCAAAAGGCGGCGGGCATAAAAAAAAGTCAATAGGTACGAACTATTGACTTTTGTAGGTTTCTTTCTTTAACTAGAACAGCTGCCAATTAAGACAATGGAATCTACAGAAATTGTCAAAATAGTAACAAGTTTAATTGTTGCTATTTTAGGCTTGGTTACAGCAGTAATCAAGTCAAGAAAAAAATAACTTTTTCGCCACCTCCCACAAGAGGTGGTTTTTTTATATTACAAAGATAATGAATTTTTGTGAAATGGTTTTTATTTGTTTATAACTGACTATAAAAACTAGTTATTAATAATCTTCGATTCTATATTTGATTTTTTTTAGTTTTAGAGACTTAGTGCCATCCAGTAAACCTTGCGTGCCATAGTCTGGGAAATTATCAGAATGATAAGAGCAGGTAGACAACGCGCTAATTGTAGTACAGAATTCTTTTACTGGATATGAATAATTAGCAGCTCTTACTTGAAAATCCGTGTCTTTTCCGTCCTGATTATCTACATCAAAATAAAGACTTAAATGAATGTCCTTATTTAGGTTGTTTTTGATAGTAGCACTATGTTTAACGGCAGGGTATACATCCTCTGTTGTGTATACTTCAAGGACTACATTTGAAATAGTAACCTCGTCGCCTTCTTTGTAGTATATTTCAGATGTTTGTTGAGATTCTGTTTTGTTTGTGTCATCATCAGAAGAACAGCTAAAAGATAAAATTGTAATCAGGGCTAAGAGTGTGGTTTTTTTCAATTGTTTGGTTATTTAATTTTTAGCTAAGTTAAATCTTGCTAGGTTGGTTTTAAAAAATATTTTGAAATAATT
>CAVYIL010000046.1:0-5067 GCA_963768325.1 uncultured Flavobacteriaceae bacterium
GAGTGATGTTTATCACATCTGGAATCATCATAGTATCATCCCAACAAGTGTGTATTTTAATCCCTCCTTTTGCTGTCCGAAACTTTGCCCAGTCAAACATGGATAAGCATAGACTAATAACGGTACTGTCTATAAGTTTTATACTTCGGTCTTTAATTTCATCTATTATGTGGGATTCATGACGATTAGATAGGATATGGCTGTAATGGGTCAACAGTCTGTTGTAAAGGCTCTCGAATACTTTATAACTTCTGTTTTTATTACCATCACTCATAGTAGAACGTGCTGGACTCTGATCAAGACCTAAACTTGATATGAATGTCTCGGACACCCCAATACTACTAGAAATATCGCTTAAAGTCAGGCATTTATTAAGCTGTCCGAAAGTTAAAGCTACAAATTGATCGAAAGTCTTATACCTACTGCAGCCCTTATCGCTTTTATGATTTTCGGAACATCTCCTAATCATCCAACGAGGAACTAAATCTAAAATTTGGCGAATTAATGGAGTATTTGTGTTTTTAGTACGCTTGAAGAGTCCCATAAAATGTATTTAAATTTTAGAAAGCTAAAATACGAGTTTCTAAGGATGTTTTGAAAATATAACTTTCGGATAGTTATGAATTAATATATTCATGCAATTATACACCTATAATTGCTTCTTATTCATAATGCTCCTAAAGGGTACAATCCTTGGTATGGATAAACTTTATGAATATTTAAACAACAGATCGTCATAATTAAATTAATTTTGCTTTTTTTAAAAAGAAACAGATTTAGAAATGAAGTTGAAATCAGTCAAAAAAACTAAATTACAATTACTCCACCAGTATTATAACTATACTGGTTTTTATAAATTCTTAGGTACAAGCCTAAAAAAAGCCTTACCACTCATCTTAGTATTTATTGCTGGGATATTATTTATCAATTATTTTGTTATCAATATAAATGATCTTTTGATATATATAACAGAAAATTATTCTGATTATGTAATATTTAGTGTGTTTTTTGCTTCAGAATCCATTTTGGGTCTTATTCCACCAGAAATATTTATAGCTTGGACTGACAAAACAGCAAATCCTTTATTATATCTCTCCATATTAGCATTACTTTCTTATTGTGGCGGAATTGTATCTTTTTTTATCGGTAGATTTATCACTAAAATTCCGGCTATCCATAATTACCTAGAGGTAAAAATGGTTAAGCATATCAAAAACACTCGAAAATGGGGTGGTTTTTTGATTATCGTAGGAGCATTATTACCCATTCCTTTTTCCATTACCAGTATAGCTGCTGGGATGATTAAGTATTCTTTTATAAATTATTTATTATACGGTTTACTTCGATTTTTGCGATTTTACTTGTACGCATTAGCTATCTTTAGCCTAATTTAAATTTTTACTTAAAATACACTTTAACATATAACTATTAATGGAACACCTTACACGATATTTTTATAATTTACTAATTTCTAATGGAGTACCTAACAACATAGCAGAATACCTTAATGCATTTATTGGAACAGTAATACTTGGTTTTACTTTATATATTATTGATATTCTTACTAAAAAAGTACTTCTAGGTATTTTTAAAAGTTTTGCTACAAAATCTAGGAATACTTTTGATGACTATCTCCTAAAAAATAAAGCAGTAGATAATATTGCGCATGCAATACCTTTAATTATAATAACTTGGGCTATTCCAAAAACATATAGTGCTTTCCCTAAAATTGTAGAGTCATTAGAATTTATAGATACAATTATGTTTATTATTCTAACTATCCTGATTCTTCGCAGTTTTTTAAGAACACTTAGAGATTTTTTAAAATCTTTAAAATCTTTTAAAGACAAACCTATAGATAGTTACATACAGGTTTTTATGATTTTTGTATGGGCAGTTGGTATTATTTCAATTATATCATTAATTACAGGAAAATCTATTCTAACTTTCCTTACTGCCCTTGGGGCGATGTCTGCTGTAATACTTTTAATTTTTAAAGATACTATTCTAGGATTCGTTGCTAGTATACAAGTAGCAGTTAATGACACTGTTAGAATTGGAGATTGGATAACTATGGAAAAATTTGGGGCTGATGGTGATATTATAGAAATAAATCTTTCTTCTGTAAAAGTTCAGAATTTTGATAAAACTATTACCTCAATACCTACATATTTTCTGAATTCTGAAACTTTTAAAAACTGGAGAGGAATGAAAGACTCTGGAGGAAGGAGAATTAAAAGAGCTGTTTTGATAAAGGCTACTAGTATAAAATTCTTATCAGATGATGAAATAGAAAAACTTAAAAAAATTGAGTATCTGAAAGATTACCTTACCAATGCCCAAAAAGAAATTAATGCATATAATCAAAAACTAGGCATCAATAAGAGTGCATTAATTAACGGTAGAAATTTATCTAACATTGGAGTATTTAGACAATATGTCCAATCCTATTTAGAAAATCATCCACACATAAATCAGGAAATGACAATTATGACTCGTCAATTAAGTCCTACAGAAAAAGGTACACCTTTAGAAATTTATGCTTTTAGCAATGATAAAGAATGGAAAAATTACGAAATAATTGTCAGCGATATATTTGATCATATTTTATCGTCTATTACATATTTTAAACTTGAAGTTTTTGAACTTGATTATTCTAATATCAAGATGGTCTTAACAGAAAATATGAAGGAAAATAAAAAAGAAATCGAACTAGTTTAATTTTTTATGAAGTGGTTTAAACTTTTTTAATTCTGGCTAAAAACAATTATTTTTATAGTGAATTGAAAAAAGTTTAAACCACTTCTATATCTAAGTTAGTGAAACACTAGGCTAAACTGTTATAATCAAATATATAAACCAATTCTTTTACATTTTAGCCCTTTTATCACATACACAAATCTATATTTATGATAAAAAGTTTTAGAATAATCAGTTTTTTCGAAGGTATATCATATCTTCTTATCCTATTTGTTACAATGCCCTTAAAGTACATGTTCGAAACTCCAAGACCAAATGTATTTACAGGCATGGTTCACGGTGTTTTATTTATTTTGTACATTATTCTTGCTATGCTCGTTAAACCACGAAAGAAATGGACTACTAAGACATTTATTATCGTTTTATTATGCTCTATTATTCCTTTTGGAACATTCTGGATGGACAAAAAATACTTGAGAAGTAAAGTGAATACTACAAATAAGAAAAATGGTATAAATGAAGTAATTTAATCTTTTCCCTAAAAACTTAACCACTACCATCTATAAGATGGTAGGTTAATAATAACGACTATAAGTCGATTATCACTCTAAAGAGATGTTTGTTTCGTTCTCTGGCTTATTTCCGTCAAAGTGATTGTTTATATACTCATTGATAATATCATCTGTAACATTACCACTGGTAGAACTAAAATATCCTCTTGCCCAAAAGTGTCTGCCCCAATAGCGTTTTTTTAAATCTGGAAATTCCTGTTGAACTTTTCTGCTACTTCTTCCCTTTTTACTTTTTTTACAAATTCGCTTACGGATATATGTGGTGGGATACTACAAAATATATGTACATGATCACTACTAACTACTTCATTAATGATTTTAATGTTCAGGTCTGATGCTACTTGAGCTATTAGTTCTCGAACTCGATGCTGTAATGATCCTGTTAATATTTTATATCTATATTTTGTTATCCAAACCAAATGATATCTATGATAATAAGTCGTGTGATTTCCTTTACTATAACTCATTTAGCAAAAATACTCATAAATACTAAAAGTAATTCCCATCTCAAGATGGGGGTTTTAAACCATTTAATGGAATATAAAATACAGATGGGAGGAAATAGAAAAAGAGAATCAAGCAATCAAAATTGCAAAAGAACAAGGGTTAAAATACATTCCATTTAGTTTTTGATAATGAGGATTCTCCCAAGCAATTATTAGCAAGAAGCCTGTGTTTTTATTTTAAAAAAGACTAATTTAATGGACAGAAAACCAAAGGATAAAGCTAATTATTATTTAAGAATTATCCCCTTTTATATCAGGCATACAAGCACACCCTTGAGTTTAGAAACATATATGAAGAAACCTCTAGAGAAATAGCAAAAGAAAAAATAATAAACTGGATGCAAAAAACAAAGCTTCTAAATATGACAGTCTTTAATACCGTGGTTAACAGTTTAAATTATCACTTAGAAACTATTTTGAATTTCTTTATAAAAAGACATACAAATGCAAATGCAGAATCTTTTAACTCCAAGATAAAGTTGTTTAGAGCAAACTTAAGAGGGGTAGTTGATGTGAAATTTTTTCTCTTTAGAATGGAAAAACTTTTTGCCTAATCCCCAGAATATTTATGTGAGCCATTAAAGTTTCTGAATTCCATAACAAAACTAGGGTGTATAAAAAAACCTAATCCTCCAAATGAAGCGTTGGTCAGCCAGGGCTAAAGCATTTAAAATAACTTAAGTATTTTCTCTCTATATTTAGTATCCAAAGCAGCTAACATTCTTTTGTTTTTCTTGCTTTTCTTTACTGTTGTTTCTTTGACAATAAGTCCCAATACTACCTTTAGTATGATGTTAAAATTTTAAGCTACATTTCCTTTTCTTTTTCTTGATTGATCTTCCCTAAACAATACATCAAGCGTCCAGTGAAGATTATTTTCTATGCTCCAATGTTTTCTTATAGAGTTATTTATTGTTTTTGCATCAGTAGTTAAGCTTGATATATAAATTCGCTGTTCGTTGCTGATTTTACCTGTTGATTTGTTAATTACTTGTGTTTGAATTCTTACGATTGTTTTTAATCCCACCCATTTATCTTTATTTTGGAGATGAGTTAAGTTGGAGTAAACCGAACAAGTACGATTCTCAATTCTTCCATGATCTAAATCCTCTTGAATATTTATCTCCTTGGGGGTTTCAAATCGAATAGTATCTAAAATATCTTGCTCCAGTGTCTTCTGGTTTCCTTTAACAGCTAATATATAGTCTGCATCCTTATCTATAATCATTTTAGCTATTTCTGTTTGGCAACCCATAGCATCTATGGTTACCGTAGTGTTTTCTAGGGTA
>CAVYIL010000047.1:0-9659 GCA_963768325.1 uncultured Flavobacteriaceae bacterium
GAGTGATGTTTATCACATCTGGAATCATCATAGTATCATCCCAACAAGTGTGTATTTTAATCCCTCCTTTTGCTGTCCGAAACTTTGCCCAGTCAAACATGGACAAGCATAGACTAATAACGGTACTGTCTATAAGTTTTATACTTCGGTCTTTAATTTCATCTATTATGTGGGATTCATGACGATTAGATAGGATATGGCTGTAATGGGTCAACAGTCTGTTGTAAAGGCTCTCGAATACTTTATAACTTCTGTTTTTATTACCATCACTCATAGTAGAACGTGCTGGACTCTGATCAAGACCTAAACTTGATATGAATGTCTCGGACACCCCAATACTACTAGAAATATCGCTTAAAGTCAGGCATTTATTAAGCTGTCCGAAAGTTAAAGCTACAAATTGATCGAAAGTCTTATACCTACTGCAGCCCTTATCGCTTTTATGATTTTCGGAACATCTCCTAATCATCCAACGAGGAACTAAATCTAAAATTTGGCGAATTAATGGAGTATTTGTGTTTTTAGTACGCTTGAAGAGTCCCATAAAATGTATTTAAATTTTAGAAAGCTAAAATACGAGTTTCTAAGGATGTTTTGAAAATATAACTTTCGGATAGTTATGATTATTTTATATTCCATTAATGGTTTAAAACCCCCATCTTGAATGGGAATTACTTTTAGTATTTAAGAGTATTTTTGCTAAATGAGTTATAGTAAAGGAAACACACGACTTATTATCATAGATATCATTTGGTTTGGATACAAAATATGATATAAAATCAGAACCATCCGAAAGTTTTTCAAAAATGGTTAAATTTAGTTGTTAGCCCTTTTAAACAGGCGGATATTATACAGTTTTCAAGAAAATAAGTCTTCATTAAAGTTGATTATTTCTTGTGGTTCTCCCCGAACTCGTTTAGCCCCTTCTCCTACCTGATTGCAGACATAGTCTAGAGTAAGGTGAAAATTAAGGCAAACTCTTATTTTTTCCACAAAATTGGAAAAGGCGTGTTTTTTCTTAGCTATTGTTCTTACAATAAGTTGAAGCAGTAAATAGGTTATTAGTGCCACATATATCTGCGATTTTACTGCATTTTCACTTGTTCCGACAAAGGTTTTAATTTGTAAATTCTGTTTAATTGCTTTGAAAAACAATTCTATATCCCAACGTTTTTTGTACAAATCTGCTATGGTTCTTGCTTTCCAGTCTAATTGGTTGGTAATGATTTCTATTACTTTGTTTTCATCTGCTTTATAAACGTGTACTAGCCGTAATTGTACAGAATTAATCCCTGTTTTAATAGCTTTCTTACTTGAAAGGGTTATAATTTCATCCTTTAGAATATCTTGGTCTATATCCATAGGAAGTTCCAACTCTTTAACGGTTTGAAAAACAGTATTCGTTTTAATACGAGTTACAAAAACATTCTCTGCTCTTACTCTTTGTAACATTAACAGAAAATCGAAATAGGCTCTATCCTCTACCACTATTGTGCCTTTAGGGAAAATCAATTGTTTAAGACCATGCCTATCATGGAGTTTAGCAGGAGTGATGTTTATCACATCTGGAATCATCATAGTATCATCCCAACAAGTGTGTATTTTAATCCCTCCTTTTGCTGTCCGAAACTTTGCCCAGTCAAACATGGACAAGCATAGACTAATAACGGTACTGTCTATAAGTTTTATACTTCGGTCTTTAATTTCATCTATTATGTGGGATTCATGACGATTAGATAGGATATGGCTGTAATGGGTCAACAGTCTGTTGTAAAGGCTCTCGAATACTTTATAACTTCTGTTTTTATTACCATCACTCATAGTAGAACGTGCTGGACTCTGATCAAGACCTAAACTTGATATGAATGTCTCGGACACCCCAATACTACTAGAAATATCGCTTAAAGTCAGGCATTTATTAAGCTGTCCGAAAGTTAAAGCTACAAATTGATCGAAAGTCTTATACCTACTGCAGCCCTTATCGCTTTTATGATTTTCGGAACATCTCCTAATCATCCAACGAGGAACTAAATCTAAAATTTGGCGAATTAATGGAGTATTTGTGTTTTTAGTACGCTTGAAGAGTCCCATAAAATGTATTTAAATTTTAGAAAGCTAAAATACGAGTTTCTAAGGATGTTTTGAAAATATAACTTTCGGATAGTTATGAATTTAGATTTATGATTTATACTACAGTAAGAATATAGAGTTAATTTATTTTGTAAATCTAGAATTTTATTTTTAAACTCATCGGGTGTTATTTTAAAAAGTTCTGGTTCAATTTGATACTATTTTTCCTTACTAAGCTAGCTAACTTATTAGATAAATCATCAGGTAACACTACATCAAGTAAATTTCTTATTTTATTTTGTAATTCATCTCTATCTAAACTTATATTGAGAGTACTATTAATATCCACTATCCTATTGTTTATGTAGCCTTTTTTTAACGTACCATTTGCATGAAATGATTTTCCATTTTGTACCTCTTCAGAAATAGTAATTGTAAAGTTTCACAACATTGTTGATGTTATTTTGGATCACATGCATTTCTTGGAGATTAGGCAAAAGAAAAACTATGATAGTGATTTTAGGCTTGTTGAACTGGAAACAACTCGACCTTAGGAGAGTTGTTCTATTTCAACAATGCCCGTAAACACTGAGTTAATTTAATTTATTGAAAAAATATTTAAATTTCAGTTAAAAGACCTCTTGTTTTCTATTGTGTAAAATTTTCTCCCACCTTTTTTATGTGATCCGTTTAAGGTTGAGAAGTTGATTATTTTTGTTACAAAACAAACAAACAAACAAACAAAAACAAACATGCAAAAATATCATTCTAATGCTACAACAAATTTAAATATTCGTTCGCTAATCCAAGCTAATTCTGTTAAAAACTCAGAACAAGCTATACGGTTCGGAATCTCCTCTCAAACTGTTTCAAAATGGAAAAATAGGGATTCTATTCAAGATACTTCTTGTGCTCCCCTGAATATTAAGTATGCTTTGTCTGAAGTAGAACGAGCCTTAGTTATTAGTCTTCGTAGTTCTACTTGGATGTCTATAGACGAGGTTTGGGAAGCTCTTCTAGAGACTAATCCAAATATATCCAGAAGCTCTGTATATCGTTGTTTTGTAAAAGAAAACATTAATAAAGTACCTCAGGAAAAGAAAGATAAGGCCAAGAAATTCAAAGCATATAAGCCAGGATATTTACACATTGATGTAACTTATTTGCCTAAATTTAAAGGACAACCTCATTATCTATTTGTAGCTATTGACAGAGCGACAAGAACTATGTTTTATTGGATTTATGAAAATAAAACTGCCGAAAATACAGAAAATTTCATGGATAAATGTTTTGCCTTTTTTCCAATTTACATAACTCATATCCTAACAGATAATGGACTAGAGTTTACCAATAGATTAATACGATCTAAAAAAGGAAATCTTTGTCAAAAACCATCAAAAATGGATATTAAATGTGCTGATAAGAATATTGAACATAGGCTAACTAAACCATCAACACCAAAAACTAATGGCATGGTTGAAAGAGTAAATGGAACAATTAAAAACAAAATATCAAAATAAATATGAAATGGAAACTGATATGATAAATTTTCTTTGCTTTTATAACATTTATAGAAGACACGGTTCCTTAAGGAAAGAACTAGACGTGAAAACTCCGTTTCAGACCATTGAAAAATGGTATCAAATTGAACCAGAACTTTTTAAAATAACACCCGATGAGTTTAAAAATAAAATACTAGATTTACAAAATAAATATAATCAACTTTCATCAACAACGTTGTGAAACTTGACAGATAATAACTGATCTAATGCCTTTTTTTCTAAGTCTCTTTGTTCTTTTGTTTCCATTTTTCTGTTTTGAATAAAAATAATAATTTTTTCTATTCAGACAGAGTTGAGCTTACAGTCCCTTTTAAATAGTTTTCAATAAATCAAATTAACCCAGTGTTTACGGGCATTGTTTCCAGTTCAACAAGCCTAAAATCACTAGCATAGTTTTTTTCTTTTGCATAATCCCCAAGAAATACATGTGACCAGGGCATTCGCTTTTAAACTTTCATTACTAATTCTCTGTATGTGTCATTGGCAAAGGCTTTCTGTCTTTTTCTGTTCTTTGCTTTTTTCAGGGTTTGTTCGTCATCCAATAGTTTTATAGCAATTTTGGTCAGTAAGTTGCTGTTTTCTACGGCATTTTGATTTCTTTTAGCTTGATTATCTTCATTGAAAATCACATCTAAATTCCAATGTAGGTTATTTTCTATTATCCAGTGTGAACGAATAGACTTATTGTGTAATTCAGCATCTGCCTTTAAGGAACTGATATAATATCGAATACTGGTGGTTTCTTTTTTTATTTTCTTTATGTAAGTATTTGATTTTATATGAACTAAAGTTTTTATTTCTTTCCAGTTTTTGACATCGTCTATAAATTCTAAGTCCGTAATTAAGTCACATTGTCTAACTTCAACTCGTCCATGTCCACAATCTTCGGTGATATTTGTGGAGATTATTTTTTTTACTGAAAAGCTGTCTTCTATGTTTTCAAGAAGTGTCTTTTGGTTGGATTTGACCTGCAAAATATATTGGGCTTGTTGGTCTATTATTTTCTCCGCAATTTCTCTCTGGCATCCAATAGCATCTATGGTAATAATTGCGTTTTCAATACATATTAATTCTAATGATCTTGGTATTGCAACAATTTCATTCTCCTTTCCATCAACAATTTCTTGCCCTAAACTCATTCTATTTTCAGTACAAAACGCCGTTAGAATATGCAATGGATAACCTTCTTTTGTTAAAAATCCTTTAACTGTTTTGCCATCTATGGCAACCACTTTCTTGTCGTGTTTAGCTATTGACTCTGTGAACATTATAAGGCATTCTGAAAATTCTTTTGGGTTTATTCTACTGAAAAATTTTCCTAAAGTATCATGTGACGGAGTGCCATTTTTGTAAGGATAAAACTTTCGCAACCAGTCTATGCGTTCCTCTCCGAAACCTTCTATCAACTCATAGGTTTGAAAACCACAAACCACTACTGATAAGGTTAAAAATAGGATTTCTTCTAAAGGATATTGAATATTTCCTTTACTGGTTCGTCTTGGATCATTCAAGGTCGAAAAACATTCTGTGATGAGTAACTTTTCCTTTTGGACCCTGCTTTTTGTCATTTTTTTTAATGGCAGACCATCTACCATTCTCTTCCACAAATATATGTCATTTTTGCTTTTCTTATAAATTTTTAAAAGCGAATGCCCTGAGATGGGGGTTTTAAACCATTTAATGGGATACAAATTTCGTAATAAAATATTTTTATCATAGAGTTAATAACAGTAATTTATTGGTCTCAGAATTAGTTAAAACTATGCACTTTAGTGCATCTCGCTTTAGCTTCTAAAAACATTTACCTTTGTCTTATGACAGAACAACGGGTAAATGGCCATACAGTATCACGTTTAACGGTTCATCTAGTTTGGAGTACCAAGTATCGTTATCCTGTTTTAGAAGGAGATATTCAAAAACGATGTAGGTCAATTCTAGTTCAGGTTTGTGATGCAGAAGGAGTGAGTATTTTGAAAGGCGTAGTTAGTAAAGATCATGTTCACATGCATATTGAGTACCGTCCGTCTCAGGATGTAAGTAGTCTAGTTAAGAAATTGAAAGGTCGCAGTTCAAGAAAGCTTCAGCAGGAATTTCCTAATCTGAAAAAGCGCTATTGGGGTCGTCATTTTTGGGCTATAGGATTTGGTTGTTGGAGTACAGGAAATATTACAGATAAAATGGTAAATGATTATCTAGAGCATCATCGCAAATCTAGTAATGATACAGATTCTTTTATCTTGGAATGATTCCGTACTGCTGACTTTAGTCAGATTTAAAAACCTATGGACTTTAGTCCATAGTGGTTTAGTTTATATCATTTTGAATATTTAGTTTACATAAAATATACTTAAATTTTTGTTATAATACTGTTTTACCGTTAATATTTTATTATATTACTATTTATTTACTTGTTAATAAAGATAAAACACCTTTTTTTAACATTTATATCGTATACCCTATTTTATTTTATTAATATCGAATGAATTCACATTCTTAAAAGAGTTCTTATGAAAATAAAAAATGTGTTAATTGTTTTTTTTTTACTGTGGTATCAACATAATTTTTAGCCAAAATAAGGATGTAAGATTGATGAATAGCAAACAACTAAGTAAATCCCTAGGTTCTATTGTCTATAAAAATACTAAGACTAATTATTTACTTAAATTATTTAATCGTTGTAAAGAACTCAACAACTATTCTGGAATATATGAAACTTCTGTAAAATTAGCTTTTAACTATAATCGTGCATCAATAAAAGACAGCTCTTTATATTATTTAAATTACGCAAAATATACATACAACTCCCACAAACTTACTAATAAAAATATAGATGAAATATATCACTCTTTAGGATTACTATACACTGATTTAGGCTATAAAACAGAAGCACTAGATAATTTTAACAAAGCTTATATTTTACGTTTACAAAATGGTAAATATAAATTAGCTTACCATACAAAATTAAATATTATAAATTGTCACTTGGATCTTAAAGAATATAACAAAAGCTTCATATTAATAAATGAAATTCTGAATGATAGTACAAAAATTGGATTAAATATAAAAATTGCATGCTATGGTAGTATGGCTAGAATCTATCAAGAACAAAAACTCTACCAACAAGCTATAAAATGGTTACAAAAAAGCTTAAAATTAATTAATGATAATTCTGACAATTATCGTGTTATAGAAACATACAATAATTTATGCGTTTATTATTCTAAAGTAGGAGAATATCAAAAAGCGTTAGATTATGGGTATAAAGCCTTAAATCATGCTGAAAAGAACAAGATATTTACTATAAAAAACACAATTTATAATAGCATAGGTAGCGTGTATTTAGAACTTGGAAATAATCAAAAAGCAAAAACTTATTTTAATAAAGCCATAGAGGGAGAAACTTCTCTAAAACTGAAAAAAGAAATTATCATAAATTTTGCTAAACTATATAAAAACGAAAAAAATCTAAAAAAAACAGTTCTTTCCTATGAAACATATATTAAAATTATTGATAGTATTATAAAAGTAAAAGAAACTAATATAGTAAAATTATTCGATAGTCAACGAGAATTGATAGAGCAAAATCACACAAATAAGCTACTTTCCACTAAAAATAAACGCATAGAAGAAAAAAATAGCTGGCAACGATTATTGATTATTACATTATCTATAGTCATAATCACGAGCATACTTTGTGTTTGTTTCCTTTTAAAATACAAGAAAGGAAAACGTATTATCTTTGAGTTAAAAACCAGTGAAAAGAAACTTTTAGAAGAACAAATAAGGCTCCGTGAAAATGAACTCGATGCTACAGACATATATATGTCGCAAAATCTACAAATGCTCACTGAAATATTTTCAGAATTAGATACCGTAAACGAACTTAATAAACTCACAGATGTAAAAAAAACAATCAAAAATCTTATCCAATCTACAACTGCAAGTTTAACCTCTATCCAAGATCGACCTAAATCTCAATATCCTGCACTTGTAATGAAGCTTTTAGAAAATCATTCAGAGCTTACAGAAACCGAAGTAAGATATTGTGTATTAACTAAATTAAACATGTCTATTAAAGAATCCGCAAATATCCTTAAAGTTACTCCTAACACAGTAAAAGTAGCTCGTAGCAAAATAAAAAAGAAAATGGGAATCCCTGAAAACACTAATTTAAAAACTTATCTAGATCAATTACCCATTAAAAAACAACCGAAAAACAAATAAAAAATTATTGTTGTCCGATAAAACTCAAAAACAAGGCAGGGCATTCGCTTTTAAAAATTTGTAAGAAAAGCAAAAATGACATATATTTGTGGAAGAGAATGGTAGATGGTCTGCCATTAAAAAAAAATGACCAAAAGCAGGGCCCAAAAGGAAAAGTTACTCATCACAGAATGTTTTTCGACCTTGAATGATCCAAGACGAACCAGTAAAGGAAATATTCAATATCCTTTAGAAGAAATCCTATTTTTAACCTTATCAGCAGTGGTTTGTGGTTTTCAAACCTATGAGTTGATAGAAGGTTTCGGAGAGGAACGCATAGACTGGTTGCGAAAGTTTTATCCTTACAAAAATGGCACTCCGTCACATGATACTTTAGGAAAATTTTTCAGTAGAATAAACCCAAAAGAATTTTCAGAATGCCTTATAATATTCACAGAGTCAATAGCTAAACACGACAAGAAAGTGGTTGCCATAAATGGCAAAACAGTTAAAGGATTTTTAACAAAAGAAGGTTATCCATTGCATATTCTAACGGCGTTTTGTACTGAAAATAGAATGAGTTTAGGGCAAGAAATTGTTGATGGAAAGGAGAATGAAATTGTTGCAATACCAAGATTATTAGAATTAATATGTATTGAAAACGCAATTATTACCATAGATGCTATTGGATGCCAGAGAGAAATTGCGGAGAAAATAATAGACCAACAAGCCCAATATATTTTGCAGGTCAAATCCAACCAAAAGACACTTCTTGAAAACATAGAAGACAGCTTTTCAGTGAAAAAAATAATCTCCACAAATATCACCGAAGATTGTGGACATGGACGAGTTGAAGTTAGACAATGTGACTTAATTACGGACTTAGAATTTATAGACGATGTCAAAAACTGGAAAGAAATAAAAACTTTAGTTCGTATAAAATCAAATACTTACATAAAGAAAATGGAAAAAGAAACCACCAGTATTCGATATTATATCAGTTCCTTAAAGGCAGATGTTGAATTACACAATAAGTCTATTCGTTCACACTGGATAATAGAAAATAACCTACATTGGAATTTAGATGTGATTTTCAATGAAGATAATCAAGCTAAAAGAAATCAAAATACCGTAGAAAACAGCAACTTACTGACCAAAATTGCTATAAAACTATTGGATGACGAACAAACCCTGAAAAAAGCAAAGAACAGAAAAAGACAGAAAGCCTTTGCCAATGACACATACAGAGAATTAGTAATGAAAGTTTAAAAGCGAATGCCCTGGAACTAGGAGGACTTCTTATGTTCTTCTTTTTAGATTTCATTAGCTTTTGTTCATCTCCTTTGTTTCTTTTAATCTGTATGATTCTCCGTTCATGTTTACAAGGTGTGCTTTATGGGTTAACCTATCTACTAGTGCTGCTGTTAATACAGGATCTCCAAAAATTTCTTCCCATCGATCAAACCCTAAATTAGTAGTAATAATAGGTAACTATTCACCCAGTTAATTTGTTTATTTTTCAACGTGTTAAAAACTGTATTTTTACTTTAGTTAGGTATCCGTCCGACAAAGTACATATTTTTTTTCTTGATCTACAGTTTTAGTTTTGCCATAAAAAATATTCAGTATGTCAAAAGAAACAAACGCCTCGAAGATGGAGAAATTAGTAAAGGCTTATCTATTATCTGGTCAAATCCAAAAAGCTTTTGCTGCAGCCCATGGAGTATCGGAAAACAAGATGTATTACTGGATTAAAAAGCTATCCAACACTAATTCCTCTACATCAAAGAAGGAAAGTTCTAAAACCGATTTCGTACCTATCTC
>CAVYIL010000048.1:0-5076 GCA_963768325.1 uncultured Flavobacteriaceae bacterium
GAATAATTGTATATCAATACATTAACATATTTACATTTTTCCATTTAAAATCCCAACAAAAAACATATATATATATATATATATATATATATATATATATATATCGAACTCGTTTAAACTTTTTTGTAATTAACTAATAACTAGTTACTTGCAAATCTCAACTAAAACAGTAACTAATTGATTATCAGGTGTTTATCTTAAAAGTTTAAACAGGTTCATATATATATATAAATACATATATACCAATCTGTTAAATAAAAACATGAACTCAAAAATATTAAACTTATTTAGTCGATCAAATCAGTATACAACAGCTATGTAAAAGTTAATTTTATATTAAATATAATATTATAATAAAATTAACATAGATTATTCTAAATATTTCTCCATTTTTGATAAAGCAATCCAATAAATTATTAAAACTATAATGAAAATATTAGCCAAAAACTCGCTAATACTACTATCAGTATTAGTAATGCAATTTACTATTGCACAAGAAAACACTATATCAGGTCTGGTTACGGATAATAATAGTTTACCGCTACCAGGAGTGAATATTATAGTAAAAAACACCAATAACGGAACACAAACAGACTTTGATGGTCTTTATTCTCTTAAAGCTGTTAAAGGTAATGTCATTGTATTTAGTTACCTTGGTTTTACAGACAAAGAAGTTATTGTAAATGATCAAAGTTCTATAGATGTACAATTAGAACCATCTGCATCCGAATTGGATGAAATTGTAGTTACAGCTCTTGGAATATCAAGAGACAAAAAATCATTAGGCTATTCTGTACAAGAGGTACGAGGAGAAGATTTAAATAACGTTAAAAGCGGAAACTTTGTTAATTCCCTTTCTGGAAAAGCTTCTGGTATCCAAATTAAAAGAAATAATAATCTAGGAGGGTCTACTAATGTTGTAATTAGAGGTAATGCATCTTTAACTGGTAGTAACCAAGCATTATTTGTTATTGATGGAGTTCCAATCAACAACACTAATACTAACACTAAAGATCAATCAAATGGTAGAGGTGGATATTATGATTATGGAAATGCTGCTTCTGATATTAACCCTGAAGATATAGAATCAATAAGTGTCTTAAAAGGAGCAGCTGCATCTGCACTTTATGGATCAAGAGCTGCAAATGGAGTAATCATGATTACCACTAAAAAAGGTGGTAAATCCAAAGGTATGGGAGTTACCATTAATTCTGGAGTAACATTTGGTTCTATTGACAAGAGTACTTTTGCTAAATATCAATCAAGATATGGAGCAGGTTATGGACAGGGATTCTACCAACGAGATGTACTTGGAGATGGAACTAAAGATGATCAGACAGTAAAATATTCTCATGATGCTTCTTATGGTTCTCCTTTTGACTCAAGTCAATTAGTATATCAATGGGATTCTTTCGACCCCGATTCTCCTAACTATAGAAAAGTAACTCCATGGGTAAATGCTAAAAATGGTCCCATTACCTTTTTTGAAACCCCTATTACTTTAACAAATTCAGTTGCCTTCGACAAAGGTTTTGATAAAGGATCCTATCGATTAAATTATACACAATTTGACCAATCTGGTCTAATGCCTAATAGCTCTATTAAAAAGCATAATTTTTCCATGAGTGGGAATTTTAAACTTTCTAAAAAATTAACTGCTACAGGATATGCTAATTATATAAAAACGGATGGACTAGGCAGAAACTCAACTGGTTATGGAGATAATATTATTGGTATGTTTAAACAATGGTGGCAAACTAATGTAGATGTTCAACAGCAAAAAGACATTTATTTTGCAACAAGAAGAAACGTAACTTGGAATCCTAGTGCTATTAAAGCAGGCTCTGCTCCAATATACTGGGATAATCCATATTGGACAAGATACGAAAACTATCAAAATGACTCAAGAAATCGTTTTATTGGTAATGCATCTTTAAACTATGTCGTTACAGATTGGTTTAATATTACAGGAAGGGTTGCTACTGATACCTACTCCGAATTACAAGAAGAAAGAAGAGCTAACGGAAGTGTGTCTAGTCGATTTGGTGTTCTAAGGGATAATGCAGATTCTGGTTATGGAAGAAGAGATATCAGAAACACTGAAACTAATTATGATTTAATGTTTAATTTTGATAAAAATTTAAGTGATAAATTTAATATTAAAGGTATACTTGGAACAAATATTAGACGAAATCACTTTCAATCCATATACTCTTCAACAAGCGGTGGATTAAATGCGGCTAAATTATATTCGCTACAAAATAGCATTGGACCTATTCCTTTTCCTGAGGAAAGAGATGAAAAAATTGGAGTAGATGGAATTTATGCCAGTGTTTCTTTAGGATACGATAACACACTATTTTTAGACGGAACAATAAGAAGAGATCACTCATCAACCTTACCTAAAAATAATAGCACTTTCTATTATCCTTCTATTGCAGGTAGTTTTGTGTTTTCTAAACTCATACAAAGTGAAATCATTTCATTTGGTAAAATAAGAGCCAATTACGCTGAAGTAGGTAATAGTGCGGAGTTTGATTTTTTATATGATAGTTATGATGTAAATATTCCAATAGGAAGCACAAGTACTTCTGTTAAGAACACTAAAAACAATCCTAATTTAAAGCCAGAAAAAACTACTAGTACTGAAGTGGGTCTTGAAATGAAGCTTCTAAAAAACAGATTTGGTTTTGATGTTGCTTATTACAAAAATAATTCTGTAGATCAAATTTATGGTGTGCCAACCAGTAGAGCCACAGGTTATTCAGCTAAAATTTCAAATGCTGGGGAAATTGAAAATAAAGGAATCGAATTAAGTGCAAATGGCTCCCCTATAAAAACAGAAGATTTCACATGGGGTATAAATGTTAATTGGTCAAAAAATGAAAATAAAGTAATATCACTAAAAGATGGAATAGAAAATCTGCAACTAGGAGACTTTCAAGGAGGCGTAACAATAAACGCAAGAGTAGGACAACCCTACGGCGTTCTTAATGGTACGGATTACACCTATAAAGATGGTCAAAGAATTATAGATGAAACTACAGGACATTATGTTGGAACTTCTACATCTAATATTGTAATTGGAGATACTAACCCTGAGTGGTTAATGGGGATTTCTAACCAATTTAGTTATAAGAACTTATCCTTTAGCTTTTTAATTGATTTTCAAAAAGGTGGAAGCATTTTCTCATTAGACCAACAGTATGGTCAAGAAACGGGTTTATATGAAGAAACAGATTATATTAATGATAATGGGGTTTCTGTAAGAAACACAATCGCCAATGGAGGTGGTGTTATTCATCCAGGTGTTTATAAAGATGGTACAAAAAACTCAAAAAGGGTTGATGCTAGCCAATATTCTGCTTTTGGAAATGAAGGCGGTTTTCCAAATTCTGCATTTGTTTATGATGCAAGTTATATTAAATTACGTGAAGTATCTTTAACCTACTCTTTTTCTAAAAAAATAATTGATCGAACTTTCTTAACTGATGCTTCTATTAGCTTTAGTGGGTCTAACCTTTGGATTATTCATAAGAACACTCCACATGAAGACCCAGAAGGAGGTTTAGGTTCAGGTAATTTACAGGGGGTTTCAATTAGTCCAATGCCTACAACCAGAGATTATGGTTTTAACGTAAAATTAAAATTCTAAAAAATAATAAAAATGAAAAACATAATATTCATTATTACAACAATAATTTTAGTATCATGCTCTAATAATTTAGAAAGTCTAAATGAAAACATTAAAGATCCAACTACGGACCCTGGCAGATCTTTATTCACAAATGCTCAGAAAAATTTGGTAGACCAAATGGTTGATCTAAATGTAAATAATAATAACACTAAGCTTTGGTCTCAATATTTACAGCAAACTACATATCTAAATGAGAGTAATTATGATCAAGTTACTAGAACTATTCCAGCAGAACATTGGCAAGTTTTTTATAGAGATGTATTAAAAGATTTAGATGAAGCTACTAAAATTATTAAAACTACAAAGTATATAAAACAAGAAGATATTGATTCAAAGATAAATAAGCTACAACTATTAGAAATATTAACAATATATACCTATAGTATATTAGTAGAAACATTTGGTGATATACCGTATGCTGAAGCATTAAATATTGACAATCTACTTCCTAAATATGATGATGGTCTAACTGTATATAAGGATTTAATAAAAAGACTAACAATTTCCATTAACAGCTTAGACACTAGTAAAGGAAGTTTTATTAAAAAAGCTGATAATATATATAACGGAGATCTTGTGAAATGGAAAAAATTTGCTGCCTCATTAAAACTTAGAATGGGTGTCTTATTATCAGATGTTGACAACACTCTTGCTAAAACTACTGTAGAAGAAGCCTTCAATAGTGGTGTTTTAAATAGCAATGATGATAATGCAAATTTCACTTACTTAAGTTCTGCTCCAAATATTAACCCTATTCATGATAATTTAGTATTAAGCGGTAGAAGTGATTTTGTTGCTGCCAAAACTATCATAGACAAAATGGTTACATTAAATGATCCAAGATTACCATTATATTTTAAAACTGTAGAGGATAAAACAACATATGAAGGTGGTAAGATTGGCGAAGAATCAGACTTTGACAAATATTCCCATGTATCTGATAAAGTAGAAGCTGCTACTACTCCAGGTGTTATTTTTGATTATGCAGAGGTTCAGTTTTTATTAGCAGAAGCTGCAGCAAGGGGGTATTCAGTTGGAGGGACAGCAAAAAATTATTATGATACCGGTATAACTGCATCTATATTAAATTGGGGAGGAACAGCAGCAAATGCAACAACTTATCTTGCTCAACCTAACGTCGATTATGATACTGTTTTAGCAGCTAGTACTGCAACTACACCATGGAAAGAAGTAATCGGTAATCAAAAATGGATTGCCTTATTTAATCGTGGTATTGAGGCATGGACATCTATAAGACTTTTAGATTTCCCTACACTAGCAATTCCTGCTAAACCAAAATCAGGTTTTCCAAACAGATATACGTACCCAATTGTTGAACAAACTTTGAACGGTGCTAATTATACTGCAGCATCTTCTCA
>CAVYIL010000049.1:0-7146 GCA_963768325.1 uncultured Flavobacteriaceae bacterium
GAGTGATGTTTATCACATCTGGAATCATCATAGTATCATCCCAACAAGTGTGTATTTTAATCCCTCCTTTTGCTGTCCGAAACTTTGCCCAGTCAAACATGGATAAGCATAGACTAATAACGGTACTGTCTATAAGTTTTATACTTCGGTCTTTAATTTCATCTATTATGTGGGATTCATGACGATTAGATAGGATATGGCTGTAATGGGTCAACAGTCTGTTGTAAAGGCTCTCGAATACTTTATAACTTCTGTTTTTATTACCATCACTCATAGTAGAACGTGCTGGACTCTGATCAAGACCTAAACTTGATATGAATGTCTCGGACACCCCAATACTACTAGAAATATCGCTTAAAGTCAGGCATTTATTAAGCTGTCCGAAAGTTAAAGCTACAAATTGATCGAAAGTCTTATACCTACTGCAGCCCTTATCGCTTTTATGATTTTCGGAACATCTCCTAATCATCCAACGAGGAACTAAATCTAAAATTTGGCGAATTAATGGAGTATTTGTGTTTTTAGTACGCTTGAAGAGTCCCATAAAATGTATTTAAATTTTAGAAAGCTAAAATACGAGTTTCTAAGGATGTTTTGAAAATATAACTTTCGGATAGTTATGATATGAGATAGAGAAAAATCAAACATAGCAGTGCTACAGTTTTATTTTATCTAGAAACAGATAGGAAAAAGGTTATTTTATTGCGGTAAATTCATAAGAAACACAAAAAAAACCGCTCTAAAAGAGCGGTTTTTTAAATATTTGAAAAAAAAGAGAATTAGTTTCCTCCTTTTTCCATTTTAGCCTTAAGATCAGCTAATACATCGATATCACCAAGTGTTGTCTTTTCAGCATTACCAGTATTCGTGGCAGCTTTTTTAGCAGCTTGCTTTACGATTTTAGCTTCTTCTTCTCTAAACAAAGATGTATGAGAAGCTACCACTCTTTTAAATTCTTTACTGAATTCAATAATTTGGAATTCTGCTTTTTCACCTTGCTTAAGCTTTCCACCATCTTCTTTTTCTAGATGACGAACAGGAATAAATGCAATTATGTCTTCATTAAACTCAATAGTAGCTCCTTTATCTACGATTTCTGTAATAACAGCAGTATGTTTAGTTCCTACCGCAAAATCAGTTTCGTATTTATCCCAAGGGTTTACTTCTGTTTGTTTATGACCAAGACTTAGCTTACGCCCTTCAACATCTAATTCTAATACTACCACTTCTAATTTATCTCCAACAGAGGTAAAGTCAGATGGATGTTTAATTTTCTTAGTCCAAGAAAGGTCTGATATATATATTAATCCATCGATACCTTCTTCTAACTCAACAAATACTCCGAAATTAGTAAAATTACGAACTACTCCTGTGTGTTTAGATCCCACAGGGTATTTAGCAGTAATATCTGTCCACGGATCCGAAGTTAATTGCTTAATGCCTAATGACATTTTGCGTTCCTCTCTATCTAAAGTAAGAATAACAGCTTCTACTTTATCGCCTACTTTCACAAAATCTTGTGCTGATCTCAAATGAGTAGACCAAGACATTTCTGAAACATGAATTAATCCTTCTACACCTTCTTCTACTTCGATAAATGCACCGTAATCAGCTATTACAACTACTTTACCGCTAACTTTATCTCCTACTTTTAGATTTTTATTAAGAGCTTCCCAAGGGTGAGCTTTTAATTGCTTAAGACCTAATTGAATACGTGTCTTAGCTTCATCAAAATCTAAGATTACAACATTCAGCTTCTGATCTAATTCTACGATTTCGTTTGGATGATTAATTCTAGACCAAGAAAGATCTGTAATATGTATAAGTCCATCAACTCCTCCAAGGTCAACAAATACACCATAAGAAGTTACATTTTTAACAGTTCCTTCTAGTACTTGACCTTTTTCTAATTGACCAATAATTTCTTTCTTTTGTTCTTCGATATCAGCTTCGATAAGAGCTTTATGAGATACTACAACGTTTTTGAATTCGTGATTAATTTTCACTACTTTGAATTCCATTGTTTTACCTACGTATGCATCATAATCACGGATTGGTTTAACATCAATCTGAGAACCTGGTAAAAATGCTTCTATACCGAATACATCTACAATCATACCTCCTTTAGTTCTGCACTTCACAAAACCATTAACGATTTCACCTGTATCATGAGCATTATTTACTCTGTCCCAAGCTTTGATAACACGAGCTTTACGGTGCGATAATATTAATTGACCTGTAGTATCCTCACGTACATCAATTAATACTTCTACGCGATCTCCTACTTTTAAATCAGGATTGTAACGAAATTCATTTAATGAAATCACACCTTCTGATTTGGCGTTGATGTCGATAATAGCATCACGATCTGTAATGTTTATTACTGTTCCTTCAACTACTTCATCATTTAAAGTATCTACAAAATTTTCTGCGACTAACTTTTCAAACTCTTCCAGTTTAGCATCCGCTATCGGATCTATACCTTCTTCGTAATTGTGCCAGTTAAAGTCTTTTAAAAATTGTTCAGGATTTTCTTGTTGAGGAGATTTAGCAGTTGTAGATTCTACTGCCTCTGATTCCTGAGCATCTGTTTTTTTTGTTTCTTCAGACATTGAAGATAAAATTTGTATTCTGCATATCTTTGAGATTCAAGACGAAAACTATACAGAAGCTGTTAAAATTAAATTATTTATAATCCTTTCTATTCTCTCACTCGTCAAAAAGGTCTGCAAAATTACAATTTAATTTATTAGAAAACAAGATATTATTATTTCAATTAGTAAATCCTTTAAACTCTAGCTTATGCCATTTCCCTTATGAATTTACTACTAGAGAAAATACCTTTTATATATGCAATAAAATAAATCGAGCATATCAAGGACTCTGTTACTAAATTTCTTTTTCAACAAGATTAGATTAGCAAAATCTATAATTTATTAACAACTTGTTTTTAAAGGCATTATAAATATTTTAAAATACACAAATAAGCTAGAAATGAAACTTTGCAACAGAGCCTAAACAATTGGATAAAAATATAAGATTTTTTTAATTTGGAAAATACCTGCTTACAGGGTACTGAGCCCATTGAAAAGGGATATTATTTTCTCTAGTATAATCTTCAATCAATTTAACAACTTTATCGACTCTATTAAGGTATCTAGAAGCTGTTTCTTGATGAAAACCAATTACATAAAAATAAATGTGGTCGGAATTTTCTCTCCACTTTTCTACATTTTTTTTAAAAACATCTAGCATTTTTTCTGCTTCCATATAATCAGCAAGAGCACCATTATCAGGTATTTCCATAACCTTTGGTTTACCTTCTAAATTGATTGAATAGGGTTGTGAATTCGTTTTTATACCCCTCCACAAGTTAGAAATAATGCTCTCAAGTGGTTTTCCATTCCAAAAACTACTTGAAATTAATTCAGGAGGAACCGCAGATGAATCATAGAGTATACCTTCTCTTCCTAGAGCTTCTATAATTTGATTATTTGACACCCAAGCTCCAGAACGAAAAGAACGAGGTCGATTAAAACCATTGTTAGTTAAGATTTCAATGGATTTTCTGATTATTTTTCTTATATCCTCTACATTGGTATAGGTATTAAGAGCAATATCATGTCCGCAATCGTTTTTTTTATCAGAGTCACAAGCAAAGTACTTTTCTACCATTTTTCTGTCTGCAATACTTGGACTACTTTGAAATGAAACTCCGCTTGATTCTACCAATGATCGCCATGGATGGATATGAAGCCCGTGTTCATCTCCTACTCTTAAAACAGAATTGGTCATTCGATTAATATCCTGAGAATCAAGTCTATTTTTGTCTGTTTCTGACTTTGTGTAATAAGCTGGATTTAAGTAATGTAACATTTTTATAGATGGATATTTTTCTCTGAACGCAACCATGCTGTCTATATCTTTCTGACGCATATAAGCTCCCTCCCAATCGACTGTTATTATTCCTACAACACCTCTCGGCTGATTATCTACCTCATTCTGCCTATTCTTAGCTATAGAGTTTAAATTAAGTTCATCCTTATTTTCTAGCACATCATTCTCTTTGTTGCAAGAAATCACTAGAGAGTACAAAAAAATAATACAAAAAGATTTAGAAATTGCTTTTTTAATAGTGAAGATGAAGCTGGTGTTATTCTTAAATACGGCTTTGACTTTTTTACTTGATTCTATAGAATTCATATTCATACGTTTTTATAGTTTAGTTATAAGAGCTCAAACTTATAAAAACGGAAAAGGGAAAAAACAAACATTTTGTTTTATTTAACAATAAAAATCCATCTTAAGAAAATGATATTTTAGAATATCCTTTTATATATTTTTCAAAGGTTAATAATAGTATTCAGATATTAAACGCTAAAACTATAATGGAGGCTAAAATAAACTACCAAAAGTAGGGAGGAACCAACATCATCAGAATATCCACGCTATTACATACTTCCTAAATTTATTTATATTTTACGCATAAGAACAATTATACAAATGTTAATAATACGTTAATACACATATATTGAGTAGGGTATTATCTAATCTATTTGTTCTATAAATAGAAGAACTAAACTACCGTATATATTCTTCTGTTAATATATAAAAGAGAATGATGATCAAACTATTTTTTTCTGTAATGACTTTTGTAGCATTAGGATTATTTTGGGTTTTGGGATTTTTTTATGATAAAAATGATACTGACTCAAAAGTTTGGGTTGGAGCTTCAGATATGCCTAATACATCCTTAAACTCTCCTTCTAACTTTAATTATTCTAATCATTTTTTACGTATAGCATTTTATACCAACGGAAAAATAAATAAGCCTAAAATAGATTGGAAAGGAGAAAAAGGTACGTTTAGTTTGGATAAAAATTATGTTGGAATTAGCATAGATAAAAACACAGGTGTTATATCTTGGGATGAAAACTTACCCCTGACCACAGACAACAGTGATAGTATTAAGATTATTGCTGCAAATTCTAAAGGATCTGTTAGCACAAGCATACTATACTCCTATCTGTTTAAAAAAAAATTCAAAGGAAGCTTTAACAATTATTCTGTTTCTATAAAAAATGAAGATTATAGTAATATTACCTTTGGTTCTCAATCTATTGGAAAAATAAGTATCGTCAAAAGTGGATCTACTTTAGATGTCGCTTGCTATTGGTTTATCAACACCAATAATAAGTTAATTTGTATCTACAAGGTCAACGGAGAGGAATCTAGGCTTGAATTAGACCTTGTCTATTCTATTGAAACCAAACCATATCTCAAAGGTCTGAGGAGAATTAGTGACACCCCTTCTCTAGTTGATTTTGTAAGATTTGATTATCAATTATAAATTTTCATTTCTTCTCTTTTTTTCTATTGCATATTAAAAAAAATAAGGCTTTTTATTGTGGCAAATTCATAAAGGAAATGGTATAGATAACAAAGCACTATTTTTTTTAAATAGTGCTTTGTTATAAATGTTTGTAACTAGGGAATGTTTACTAATTTACATTTTTACAACAATAAATTCAGATCTTCTATTTAATTGGTGATCTTCTTCGCTACACTCTACTCCATCACTACAATTATTAACGAGTTTGTACTCGCCATATCCTTTAGAGGTTAATCTATTGGCTTTTATACCTTTCTTTATTAAGTAATTCATTGTAGATTTGGCTCTATTAGAAGATAAGGTTTCGTTATATTTAAAACTTCCCCTACTGTCCGTATGGCTACGAATATCGATTTTCATATCAGGATATTGATTTAAGACAATCAATACTTTTTCTAGTTCTAAAGAGGCATCATATCTAATATTATATTTATCATAATCAAAATATATAATAGGAATATCCAGTACTTTAGCTAAATCCATCCCTACTTTTATGCTATGTAAGTTTTGATCTAATTCTAATTCTACTTCAAGTTCTTGTTTTACACTAGGGGTTGTAAATCGTATTTCATCAGCAGTAAAGTTTTCTTTTTCTCCTCTTACTAAATACTCTTTGTCACAACCTAGATCAAATTGAAAAGCTGCATCTAATCCTACATCTACCCGATTTATTTCTACACCAAGTTCATCAAATACGATAACAGTAGTTCCGGGTAGAAGTTCTCTTGTACTTTTGTTAACAGCAATACCTTTTACAAGTTGCGTACAGGGTTGTGGTAGTGTAAAGCTATAAATATCATCATCCCCTTTTCCTCCAGGTCTGTTGGATGTAAAGAGTCCTTCTTTAGTTTCTAGATTTTCGTAATACCCAAAATCATCTTGTGGGCTATTTATAGGTTTCCCTATATTTTCTACATTATATTTATGGTTAGCCTTTCTTTTGTTTTCAAAATCTTTTACTACATATACATCTAATCCGCCTAATCCCATATGTCCATTGGAGGAGAAATACAGATCTCCATCAGTATTAATAAAGGGAAACGTTTCTTGCCCTTCGGTATTTAATTCGGTACCTAAATTAACAGGTTTTCCTAGGCCGCCATCGCGATCTTTATATCAGCTGACATATATGTCCGACAGCCCTATTGTTCCTGGCATATCAGAGGCAAAATATAATTTAGTTCCGTTTTTGTTTATGGTAGGATGTGCCACACTATATTCATTACTGTTAAAGTGACTGGTTTTATCTCATTCCAAGTACTATCACTTTGTAAGGTTGCACGATATAGTTGTAATCTACTAATCCCTTTATCATCTTTTTTTAGGTTTTTTTTGTAATAGTTGTTCCGAGTAAAATAAAATATTTTACTATCTGGTATAAAAGCTGCTGAGGATTCGTGGTATTTGGTGTTTATTTCTTTATTAAAAACAGTAACATCTTTATAACTTCCATTTTTTTCTTTTACTGCAGAGTAAAGGTCTAAATAAGGTTGTTCATTCCACTTATAAACCTCACCACTTCCCTCTGGAGGATGCAAACACGAGTTTATTATTGTAGTGTATAGCTCCAAAATCAGACACTTTAGAATTGATATTTAGATTGTAAACTTCAAAATCTCTACTAGCTTCATCAATTTTGGTTAGATAGTCTATAGTGGATATAAATGCTTTTCCTCTAGAATCGTTTGATTTTGTTTCATAAAATTTAGCCATCCATTTATCGGATTCGGTATAGTTTTCATCACTTTTTAACG
>CAVYIL010000050.1:0-46360 GCA_963768325.1 uncultured Flavobacteriaceae bacterium
AGGAGTGATGTTTATCACATCTGGAATCATCATAGTATCATCCCAACAAGTGTGTATTTTAATCCCTCCTTTTGCTGTCCGAAACTTTGCCCAGTCAAACATGGACAAGCATAGACTAATAACGGTACTGTCTATAAGTTTTATACTTCGGTCTTTAATTTCATCTATTATGTGGGATTCATGACGATTAGATAGGATATGGCTGTAATGGGTCAACAGTCTGTTGTAAAGGCTCTCGATACTTTATAACTTCTGTTTTTATTACCATCACTCATAGTAGAACGTGCTGGACTCTGATCAAGACCTAAACTTGATATGAATGTCTCGGACACCCCAATACTACTAGAAATATCGCTTAAAGTCAGGCATTTATTAAGCTGTCCGAAAGTTAAAGCTACAAATTGATCGAAAGTCTTATACCTACTGCAGCCCTTATCGCTTTTATGATTTTCGGAACATCTCCTAATCATCCAACGAGGAACTAAATCTAAAATTTGGCGAATTAATGGAGTATTTGTGTTTTTAGTACGCTTGAAGAGTCCCATAAAATGTATTTAAATTTTAGAAAGCTAAAATACGAGTTTCTAAGGATGTTTTCGAAAATATAACTTTCGGATAGTTATGATATTGGGTTAAATAATACTGTTTTGTGATCATTCACAATGAAATTATACTGGTTGAATTTTGATAGTTTACCAATAATTTTTATGTAAATAATATTTGATTTTAAAAATGTCATTTTGTTTTGGATAAAACTAGGTAATTTCATTTTTCAAAAATATTTTTAACATAATTTTCCCGTTATTTAGCTTGTTTGCTTATTTTTTACTGTATAAACATAAGTAATGTACTGTATAATGTTTTTTTATAATATTAAAGAGGGGGTAAAACCCCTGGTTTTTAAGTTTTCCTTAACATTTTATTTTTTAGATTATCGGGGTATATTCTCTTCTAAATGTTAGATAGAGGCTCTAGAGCATTGTTTTTTTGAATTATTATTCAAAATTATGTGATGATTTATCTTTATTTTTTTGATTCTATCACAAGTCTGTATCTTTTTTTAATTGGATATGTTTCTTGATAAGCTTTAGTATTATAATTTCATTAATAAATTTTTGGCAACTATTTACCTAGTTAATTTGTTTATTTTCAACGTGTTAAAAACTGTGTTTTTACTTTAGTTAGCAATTTGTAAACTTTAAAATAAAATAATGACATTAAAATCAGGGTTTTGGTTATAAATCATCAATAAAATAAAGATTTTTACGCCATATACTTAGGTATATTTAATGAAAACGGCTGAATAGTTACAATTTTTGATATGTATTTTATACCATATAAAATATTAATTAGGTTATGTTTTGTAGGTTGTTGATGCTGTTATAAAGTATTTAGGAGGAAGAGATTATTTGTAAGTCTATGAGCTATTAAATAATTTGGTTGTTATAAATAGGTAGATTTCATTTTTTTGCTTTACTAACATTATAGTAAAAACTAAAATTGTATCGTTTTTTAAAAATTTAACATTTTTTATAATTGATAATCAAGGTGTTGATGTTTTGTGTGTGAACTAAAATTAAAAATCATTCTTTCAATGTTGGCAAATCTTTTTTGAAATCCTATATTTGTCCGTTTTATAAAACGATCAACTAATTTAAATTATAATGCAAAATAAAGGACTTGTTAAGGTATTTGCGATTTTATTTGGATTAGTATGTATATATCAATTATCATATACGTACTTAACTTATACTAAAGAGAAAGAAGCCGAAGTTTATGCCGAGAATAAATACTCGGAAAGCATAGACAATTATTCAAAGCTAAGAGAAACAGCTGAGCGTGGTTATTTAGACTCTATAGGTAAAATACCTGTTTTTGCAGGAATTACTTATAATGATGCTAAAGCGAAAGAGCTTAATAAGGGGTTAGATCTTAAGGGAGGAATAAATGTAATTCTTCAGATTTCTGTAAAAGATATTTTAAAGGGATTGGCAAATAATTCCAAAGACCCTTCTTTAAATAAGGCTTTATTAGCGACAGATGAAATTCAAAAAGATAGTCAAAACAATTATATAGATGACTTTTTTATTGAATTCGAAAAAATCCCAGATGCTCAATTAGCTTCTCCGGATATTTTCGCAAACAAAAATTTAAGTGATGTTATAACTTATGACATGACTAATGATATGGTTAAGCCCATATTAAAGAAAAAAATTGATGAATCTGTAACTTCTGCTTTTGAAGTATTACGTAAGCGTATTGATAAATTTGGTGTAACACAACCTAATATTCAACGATTAGAAGATTCTGGTAGAATCTTAGTTGAATTACCTGGGGCAAAGGATGTAGAAAGAGTAAAGAAATTATTGCAGAGTACGGCTCAGTTAGAATTTTGGGATGCATATAAAATTGATGAAATAGGATCTTTTTTATCAAATGCTAATAGTTTATTGAAGGAAGAAATAGAAAAGGTAGAGAAAGCTAAGGACGAGGTGTTAGAAAAGAACGAATCGGTTGTTGATTCTATACAAAAAGACACTTCTGACACAAAGGCTGATTCTACTATAGACGATTTGTTAGAAAGTGCAGAGGATTCTACACAGGTTGAAACGCAAGTAAATCCATTATTTGATTTGTTTGCAGGTAAATCTAATGCTTATAGTGGAGGTCCAATTTTGGCTACAGTTGCCATACAAGACACTGCACAATTTAATAATTATCTAAAAAATCCTAAGGTAAAAGCTTTATTACCAGCAACTCAGCGTTATGCTAAATTTGTATGGGGTAAGCCAAGAAAGGATTCAGAGTTAGTTGATTTATATGCTCTTAAGGGAAATAGAGATAATGAGCCAGAACTAAGCGGGGGAGTTATAACGGATGCGATGCAAAGTTATGATCAGCAAAATCGAGTAGTGGTATCTATGCAGATGGATGGTAAAGGAGCAAAAAAATGGGAAGAAATGACTGGGCGCGCATCTACCAATAGAAGTCAGATAGCTATTGTACTTGATGATATTGTATATTCTGCTCCAGGGGTTTCTAAAGGAGCTATTTCTGGAGGACAAAGTGAGATTTCAGGAGATTTTACCATAGAAGAAGGTCAGGATTTAGCAAATGTATTACGAGCTGGTAAGCTACCTGCTTCTGCGGATATAATACAAAGTGAAGTTGTAGGACCATCTTTAGGTCAAGAAGCTATTGATAGTGGTATTATGTCTTTTGCTATTGCATTAGTGCTAATTCTGATTTGGATGGTGTTTTATTATGGTAAAGCTGGTCTTTTTGCTGATGTAGCTTTAGTGGTAAACATCTTGTTCATTTTTGGAGTATTAGCAGGATTAAAAGCGGTGTTAACACTGCCAGGTATTGCGGGTATTGTTTTAACGATAGGTATGTCTGTGGATGCAAATGTGCTTATATTTGAAAGAATTAAAGAAGAGTTAGCCAAAGGTAAATCTCAAGTAGATTCGATTAAAGACGGGTTTAGTAATGCGTTATCATCAATCCTTGATGCTAATATTACAACTGGACTTACTGGTCTTATCTTATTGTTTTTTGGTACAGGTCCAATTAAAGGATTTGCTACTACTTTGTTAATTGGTATTTTAACATCTTTATTTACTGCTATTTTCATTACTAGATTATTTATTGATGGTTATGGTAAAAATGGAAAAGAATTAGCTTTCTCTACATCCATAACTAAAAACTTGTTTACTAAAGTTAATATTGATTTTTTGATAAAGAGAAAAATAGCTTATATAATCTCTGGCGTAATAATAATTATAGGTATAGGGTCATTAATGACTCAAGGCTTAGATAAAGGAGTTGATTTTATGGGAGGTAGATCTTATACAATTCGTTTTGAAAAAGATGTGGTGCCTACTGAAATTGAAGAAAAATTAACAGAAGTATTTGGAAGTGTTCAGGCAAAAACATTAGGTGCTAACAATCAGTTAAAGATTACTACAAAGTATAAAGTAAATGAAACTGGTGAAACTGTTGATTCTGAAATAGCAAATTCTCTATTTACCACTTTAAAACCTTATTTAACGGAAGGTTTGACCTATGAGGAGTTTTCTAATGGAGATAAAGATAAGCAAGTTGGTATAATGTCTTCTATGAAGGTTGGACCAACAATTGCAGATGATATTAAGAAAAGTGCTTTTTGGGCTGTGTTAGGATCATTAATAGTAGTGTTTTTATATATATTATTCCGATTTAGAAGATGGCAATTTAGTTTAGGTGCAGTAGCTGCTGTATTTCATGACGTATTGGTTGTGTTAGGTGTTTTTTCATTAACATATAAGTTTATGCCTTTTAATATGGAAATAGATCAGGCATTTATTGCAGCTATATTAACCGTAATAGGATACTCGTTAAATGATACTGTGGTTGTATTTGACAGAATTAGAGAGTTTTTTGGAGAACATGCAACTAGACCATTAAATACAAATGTTAATAGTGCATTAAACAGTACATTAAGTCGTACGTTAAATACATCTTTAACGACTTTGTTAGTACTTGTGGCAATCTTCATTTTTGCCGCACCACTAAGAGGTTTTATGTTTTCATTAATTATAGGGGTGTTAGTGGGAACTTACTCTTCATTATTTATTGCTACACCTATTATGTATGATACTGTAAGCAAGGTGGGTTTAAAGATAAATGAAAGTAAAGCAGAAGAAACTGAAGAAAAGAAGAAAAAATCTTCTGAGATAGTTTAGTTTAGAATGGGGATAGGTAATTCTATGAATTATTCCTTTTTTATATAGGTAATATTTTAGGTTAATGTTATACTAAAAAGTCCATTGCGCAAGTAATGGATTTTTTAGTATTACCCTAAACTCACAACAAGATTTACAAAGAACGCTAAACCTTTTGAAAACAAAAGGTTTAGCGTTCTTTGTAGTTCCACCAAAAAGGTGGAATTTGCGTTTTAATCCTTTAGCTCCCCTACAATGCGTAGAATTAAACAATCCTCAAAGAATATTACCCCTTTTGGTGGCTTAAATTTTATTTTTAATGCTATAAAACAATCAAAAATTGATGTTTTTATTGATGAAAAATTAGGTTTTCGAAATTTTAGATCTCAATATTCTTATTCAGACATAACGCTTTCATTGTTAGGTGATTCGTTGTGTAACGGAGATTGTATTTCTGATTTAGAACATCTTAAAGAAAAGTTTAAAAGTCAATTTTTCACCAAAATACCCTCTCCAGACACGGTTCAATACGCTTGTCAGGAATTAAAAAACCCAACAATAGAAGAAATAACTGATCAGGGAATTGTTCATCAAATTAATTATAACATCAAAACTAATGAAGCTTTACTTGCTCTGTGTGTAAAAACAGGGCAACTTAAAAAAGATGAAGAATATACGTTAGATTTTGATCATGTGGTACTTGAAAACAAAAAACAAGATGCTAAAAAAAGTGACTCTGTTGCAAATTTATTACATTTACCTTCTTTTTTTAGAATCTTTAAAGCTGCTCCAGATGAAGGATTCTTGTCTGTATTAATTTTTGTTGGGTGCTCATAGGATTTGAATTTACCCAGTACTTTCCTAAGAAAGCGGTAAGCTGCTTTAGTGTTACACGTATGGGAGAGATAGAAGTCAAGTGTATTTCCTTTACTATCGATAGCCCTATATAAATACTTCCATACTCCTTTTACCTTTATATAGGTTTCATCCAATTGCCAAGTACCTATAGAACGACCTTTACGATGCCATTGTAAACGACGCTCCATTTCAGGAGCATATTTTTGAACCCATCGATATAAGGTAGAGTGATCCACATCAACGCCTCTTTCCAACATCATCTCTTCTGAATTTCGATAACTTATTCCGTATTTACAATCCCAACGTATACAGCCTAAAATTACAGTACTTTCAAAATAAACACAAAATGGCGCCCTTTGAAATCTCTCATTACGTTTTTAACGCAAGATATATCTAAAACTTAAAATTTGCAACAGAGCCAGATTTTTGGGTAAGGTGAGTTTTTAATTCGTTCTATTTCTTAAATCTCTATTACTATTCTTTAAATTTTGTTTTCTAACATTTGAGCCTATACCAAAAGTATAAACAACTGAAAAAGAGTAATTAGTGCTAAAATTGTTTCTAAATTGGTGCGTTTGGACTATACTTTGATTATTCTTAAATGTATACCTCAAATTATCGAATACATCTGTGATTTTTAGATATGTTGAAAAATTCTTATTAAATTTCTTAGAAAAATTTAAATAAAAAGCATAGTTTTCTACTGTTTCAAATTGCCCATACATTTCAGAGCCATTATATTCAAAAGCAAACTCTGATTTAATTTCTAGAAGTAACTTAGCAGAAAGTGACATTCTCCCTTGAAAGGTAGTCTTTGACACTTCAATACTATCTACATCATCCCCAAAACTAGATTTATAAATCTTATTGTAAACTGATGCTTTCGCTAAAATACTTAGCCAGTCTTTTATTATTGTTTTTTCTCCAGAAAAAGAAATCCCATAAACATCAGAATTATCTATGTTTCTCCATTGGTATTGAATATTGGATTCATCAATTCTCTTTAGAATTTCTCTTGGTTCTCCTTGTGTCAAATTGCAATACGCTAATATGTTTATATTTGAAGTATTATAGCTTAATTCAAAAGCATTAGTGTATGAAGGTTGTAATTCTGGATTCCCAATTTGAGAAGTAAAATCAGTCAAATAAAAAATTGTAGGATTAAAACTGTTATATGATGGTCTATCGATTCGTCTAGTGTAGGAAAAACTTAAGTTATTATTATTTCCAAAGTCCTTTGTTAAAAACAAACTAGGGAAAAAATCTAGATAATTTCTTGTGGATTCATAATTCTCAGAAGGGATTTTCCCTATCCCGCGAGTGTATTCAAACCTTGTTCCTAGCTGTAACGAAATATTACTCTTTAAAAAAAGATCGTCTATAGCATACAATATATACCCTGCTAGTATTTGTTCCTTATAGTTGAAATCATTTGTCAAATTATCATCAATAACAAATTTACTTTCTATTAAATTTCTAAATACAGTTTCACTTTTACTATTAACTGAGCTGTATTTTCCTCCCAACTCTAATTTACTTTTATTAAATGGCTTTACATAATCAGACTTTAATGAAAATATTTTGTTAGAAATTGGGGAATTTGATAATCTTTGATTAGAATTTATAAGAGAAGAACTATTCTCAAAAAACAAATTTTGATAAGAATTATTTGAATTTATGTCTGAGTTATAGTAGTCAATTATCGTTTTAATATTTTGACCAATTGTGTCGAGTTTAATCGTATGATTTAGATTTAGATTTAGATAATTTCTTTCCCTTTTTAACAAATAATTTCCCTTTGAAAACATCTCTTCATTATCATCTTTAATTATTAAATCATTACTTTGATCTGTACGATTATTGTAATCTGAGTAAGCTATACCAAATCCTATTTGATTACGTTTGCTTATGTCATATATAGCTTCAGTAGAAAGATAAAAGTAATTGCTTCTAAGTGTATCGATTTTATCATAATCGTATATCACACTAGGGGAAAGTAAGGTTTCAATTCTGTTTTCTTTTCTTAAACCTTTGTTGTCATTATAGTTAAGCGAAGTGTTTACTATCAAATTATCACTTAACTTAGAGTTTAAAGTAAGGTGTGAGTTGTAAGATGTAAATTTTGAAACATCAATTCTACTATTTAAACTTCCTACTATTCCTTTATTGGGATTTTTCGTAATGATGTTAATTACTCCTCCGCCTCCCGAAGCATCATATCTTGATGAAGGGTTAGAAATTATTTCAACAGAAGCAATATTTTCGCTTGGTAAGGTAGATAAATATGTTTGGATATCTGCAGCTTGAATATTTCTACCATTAACTAAAATTGTTGTAGCTTTTCCTTTCATTGAAATAGAACCGCTATTTGAGTCTACAGATAGATAAGGAGCATATTTTAAAACCTCTAAAGTATTTCGCCCTTTAAGTAGTTTATTACCGCTTACACTCATTACTAATTTGTCCCCTTTCTTATTGATAAGTTTGCTTTTTATTATCACTTCTCCCAAACTTATTCTTAAGTCCAATTTTAACTTCCCTAAATCAACAGGTTTCTGAACAAATATTTTCTTTCTTAAAACTTCATTCCCGTAATAATTGAAAATCATAACATAACTTCCTTTAGAAAGATCAATTGAAAAGTTTCCTTCATTATTTGTGAATTCAGAAGTTATTATAGAGTCATTTGCACTAATAATAATTTCAGCATAACTTATTGGTGAATCGTTTTCATCAATCAGTGTACCAGAAATCATATTTTGAGCGTTTAAAAGATTTGCAGAAAAGTATAAAAATAGTAAGAAAAATATTGGGGTTAGTGGTCTATTCATAAATAAAGAGTGAGTTATCAGGCCATAAACCTATAATATTTTTTCTTCTTACACAAAATAAATTATAATGTTTTAAAATATTGTAGATGGTGTTTTCCCTTTATTTTTATTTGAAATAATAGCCGAAAAAGAAAATCGAAAGGGGGGAATAATGTTAAATAATCTGATAATCAAGGGTCAGGGATAATTCATTCGGTTCTGTTGCAAAGTTTAGTTTTTGATAGAAAAGCATAACCCCTTATTTTTTAAAACCCCTGTTAAACAGAATATTACAAATCACAAAAAGTCAATAAATAGACTAAAATGAAAATTTGCAACAGAGCCAAATTAATTATTGAGGAATCTGTTTTGAAAAGAGTATTTTAATTAAATGTTAAATTTATAGCTAAATTTGAGGTTTTATGGTGCTTCCCATAAGTTCTATGTAACATTTAACACTCTATCCCGATACTACCCCTAATCGGTTTGTTTTTTCCCTTTTTATAATGTTTTTTTTAGGTTTTTTTAAGATGTTAAAACTAGTTAAATTTAATGTTAATTGGTGATAATTTATACGATGAATTAAGGATAAATTCGTCATTTAGCACCTTATTTACTAAAGAGAACATTATGAAATTAAATTACAAAAAAACGGGTCACATAAAAAAGTTGGGGAGAATCCTTAAGTTTGCATAAAAAATGGAATGAATTTTTCAATAATTTCTTCAATTTTGCCAGAAGGACTATTAACTCATTTTGATATTGTTGATTTTAAAGAATTGGGCAATTTACAAACTAAGCAAGACTGTTTTTATATCTATTTAGATGAGAAAAACATAATCCCCAAAGAATATAGGTCTTTTGAATATGAGTCCAAAGGTTTTTATGACAGGAAACAAATACAAGACTTTCCCATAAGAGGTAAAGCAGTTTATTTATGTATAAGAAGGCGAAGGTGGCGTAATAAGGTCGACAAATCAAAAGAAGTAAAAAGTGATTATTCTATTATAGCTGAGGGTTCAAAATTAACCATTGAACTTTCAGATTTTTTAAAAGATACAGGTAGAGACTCAAGAAGATACAATAAGTAAAATATCTAGTTATTACGGTGTTAAAGCCAATTTGTTGCAACGCCATTATAAGAAAAAAATCAGTGGTTTTAAAGACTGGGAACAGTTAAGTCACTCCGAAGATTATTTAATTTATCCTGAAAACATTGGAGAACATTTAAGCATCGACGAAGTGAGTCTGTCTAAAGGAGAACTCTATACCTTTGTCACCAACAAAAATGGAAGAGGAAAGAAAAAAACATTAGTAGCCTCTATAAAGGGCACAAAAAGTCAAGATATTATTGGTGTTTTAAACAAAATTCCATTAGATAAAAGAAAATTGGTAAAGGAAATAACCCTTGATATGGCAAACAATATGCAATTGGCTTCAAAAATGTGTTTCCCTGAATGTTACTTGGTTACAGATCGTTTCCACGTTGTAAAACTAATAATGGAAGCCCTGCAACATTTAAGAATAAAATACAGGTGGGAGGAAATAGAAAAAGAGAATCAAGCAATCAAAATTGCAAAAGAACAAGGGTTAAAATACATTCCATTTAGTTTTGATAATGAGGATTCTCCCAAGCAATTATTAGCAAGAAGCCGTTATATTATTGCTAAAAAACCTAACCAATGGACAGAAAACCAAAAGATAAGAGCTGAATTATTATTTAAGAAGTATCCCCTTTTATATCAGGCATACAAGCACACCCTTGAGTTTAGAAACATATATGAAGAAACCTCTAGAGAAATAGCAAAAGAAAAAATAATAAACTGGATGCAAAAAACAAAGCTTCTAAATATGACAGTCTTTAATACCGTGGTTAACAGTTTAAATTATCACTTAGAAACTATTTTGAATTTCTTTATAAAAAGACATACAAATGCAAATGCAGAATCTTTTAACTCCAAGATAAAGTTGTTTAGAGCAAACTTAAGAGGGGTAGTTGATGTGAAATTTTTTCTCTTTAGAATGGAAAAACTTTTTGCCTAATCCCCAGAATATTTATGTGAGCCAAAAAAACACCTTTTTTTATTATTTCTTGTTTGTCGTTTTTTGCAATAAGTTACGCTCAAGATATTGATGTACAGGATGACAACTTTAAAACAGCAATGGTTGATGAGTATATAGTTGTAGAAGAAGGTGATTTTAACCCCAGGGCTAAAGTGGATACTAATGGCGATGGAGAAATCCAAATATCAGAAGCAGAGGCAGTACATAAAATAAATATTGATAAGGATTATGACATTACTTCACTAGATGGTATTCAGTATTTCACAAATCTTGAAAGTTTATATATTACTGGAAATCATGTAGCTGATTTAGATTTATCAAAAAATGTAAATCTGAAAGTTTTATACATAGATGGTATTCGGTTAGAAAATATAAATTTATCTCAAAATGTGCTTTTAAAGCATCTGACAATTATAAGAGAAGAGCAATTAACTAGCTTAGATGTTTCTCAAAATACTAATTTAACGTATATAGAAATAAGAATTGGTTCAATAACTGATTTGGACTTGTCTCACAACCTTAAATTGATTCAATTGGAATTAGCTTTACAGAAGTTAACTCGTCTTAATCTAGCTAATGGTAATAATAATGCGCTTACAGCAAGAGATAATAGTATTTACTCTTTTTATAATCCTAGGTTGTCTTGTATGCAAGTAGATGATATTGAATGGAGTACAACTAATTGGCCAGAGTCTAAAGGGTTTAATGTGTCTGCTTATAGTACGGATTGTTTTTCTAAAACTTTATCGACTGTAGGTTATCAGTCTAATCTTGGTTTTTATTTGTTTCAAAATACGGAACAAAATTTATTGGAAATACGAACGGATAATGGTATCAAAGAGATACTGATTTTTGATATTAACGGTAGGGTTAATAAAAAAAAATCAGTATCAACTAATCAACAGGTTAAAATAAATATTGATGATATGAATAAAGGAATTTATATTATAAAGGCTTCTTTTAGTCATGGAGCCAGTGTTTATAAAAAGATAGTTAGGTTCTAGTTTTTCCCTTTCAAAAAGGGAGGGTTGTATAAATCACTATGAATAGTATGTCCATAGTGATTTTTCTTTTGCGATAAATTCATGAATGGTTTTATACTAAAGGATGTTGAGTCATAGCATAGGGTTGATTTAGTCCCATTAATTTTAGAATGGTTGGGGCAATATCTCCTAGCACACCGTCTTTAACAGGTATTTGATCATTATCAATTAATATAATTGGTACGGGGTTAGTTGTATGTGCAGTATGAGGTGTTCCATCTGGATTTATCATAGTTTCGCAATTGCCGTGATCTGCTATTAAAATGGTGGTGTAACCGTTTTCTAAGCCAGTGGTAACAATATCTTCTACACAGTTATCTACTGATTCACAAGCTTTTATGGCTGCTTCCATTATTCCGGTATGTCCAACCATATCGCCGTTAGCAAAGTTAAGACAAACAAAATCTACATTTCCTTTTTCTAATTCGGGGATTAATGCGTCTTTTAGTTCATATGCACTCATTTCGGGTTTTAGGTCATAAGTTGGTACTTTAGGTGAGTTTCTGAGAATTCTGGATTCTCCATCAAAAGGTTTTTCTTGTCCCCCAGAAAAGAAAAAAGTAACGTGGGGATATTTTTCTGTTTCTGCAATTCTAATTTGTGTTTTTCCAGCGTTAGACAAAACTTCTCCTAATGTATCCGTTATATTGTCTTTATCATATATTACTTTGATATTCTTAAAATTATCATCGTAATTTGTCATTGTTACGTAATACAATGGCAATTTATGAGTGTTGAATTCGTGCATATCAGATTGAGAAAGCATTTCTGTTAATTCTCTTCCTCGGTCTGTTCTGAAGTTAAAAAAGATAACTACATCATTGTCTTGTATAGTGGCTACAGCTTTGTTGTTTTCGTGTATTATAATTGGTTTAATAAATTCATCGGTTATGGAGTTGTCATAACTGGTTTGTATGCTTGCTATTGCATCTGTACTTATCTCTCCTATTCCATTAACAACAAGGTCATATGCTAGTTTTACACGTTCCCATCTTTTGTCACGATCCATAGCGTAATATCTACCGATAACAGAAGCTAGTTTACCTGTGCTTTTTTCCATATGGTTGATGATATTTTTAATATGGGATTTTCCTGATTTTGGATCAACATCTCTTCCGTCTGTAAAGGCGTGAAGAAAAATGTTATCAATCTTCATGTCATTTGCAGTATTTAATAATCCTTTTATATGGTTAATGTGTGAGTGAACTCCGCCATCACTGACTAGTCCAAGTAAATGAATATTTTTATTAGTATCCTTTGCATACTTAAGTGCATCAACCAGAACGGTTTCGTTTTTTAAAGTGTTGTTTTGGATAGCTAAATTTATTTTTGCCAAATCTTGATATACTATTCTACCAGCACCAAGGTTCATATGTCCCACTTCGCTATTACCCATTTGTCCATTTGGTAAGCCTACATGTAAGCCGTCTGTACGCAATGATGCGGTTGGGTATTTAGTGTATAAACTGTCTATAAAAGGGGTGTTTGCGTGGTCTATAGCGGATACTTTTGGATCTGGGGAGGTTCCCCAACCATCCAGAATCATCAAGATAACTTTTTTATTCATTTAGTCTCTAATTTTAAAGTTTTTTGATTGATAATCATCAGGATATGACCCCAAATGAAATAGAATTAATTTACAAAATTACAACATCCGAGATAAGTACCCAAAAATCAGGAAGGTTTCCAAGGTGGATTTTTATTTTATAGTATATGATTTGAGGTTTTAGCAAAAAAGAAACTAATTTATTGAGGAAAAAATAATATTGATGCCGTTCTTATGCTAGTAAGGATTTTGAATATTGTATTAGAAAAATATTATTGTTCTCTATATTCTTCAATTGCTTCACGAATTTTTTCAATTCGGTTATCTGGATCTGGGTGTGTGCTCTGAAATTCAGGAACACGATTAGATCCTCCTGTGGCTTTTAATATTTTCATAACACCGATCATTTCTTCGGGGTTATAGCCTGATTTAATCATAAATTGTACGCCAAGTTTATCACTTTCTAATTCGTCTTCTCTTCCGTTACCTAATAGAATATTTTGCCCTATTTGGTTAACTATGTTGCCAGCATCTGCTCCTACAGATGCTCCTGTAGAAATGGTTTTCCAAAAATCGTGTTCGGCAATTCGTTCTGCAGAGTGCCTGCCTAAAACATGACCTATTTCATGTCCTAGAACACCAGCAACCTGATCTTCATTTTCTAGTTTAGAAAGTAGGGCGTATGTAATGAATATTTGTCCTCCAGGCAATGCAAATGCATTTATAGTGTTTGGGTCTGCTAAAAGATGGAATTCGTATTTATATGGTGTTTCTCTTGCTAAAGTATAATTTACTAATTTATTGCCGATTTGATCGATGTAATTTTGTAGTTTTTGATCGGGATATAATCCTCCGTGTTGCTGTGTCATTTCTGGTGCAGTCTGTAAACCGATAGAAATTTCTTGATCAGTAGACATACTTATGTTTTGTATTCTACTGGTATATGGGTTAAGAGTTTTGTTATTACATTTTTTAACTATGGCAAAGGCAATAATTGCGATTCCTATTATTATTCTTATTTTTAAGTTACCGCGTCTCATTTTACATTTTTTTGGTAAAGATTTTTTTTGTTTTTGAAAAAAAAGTTGCTTACCAATTTATTGTGTTAAGAATTAATGAGTAAGCAACTACTAGGGGGTGGGATTCTTAGTTAGAGAATTTGAGTAGTGTTTATTAGCATAGTTGTTGAGTATGCAAGATTAACGATAAAAAAGTTGGGTATAATAATATTTACCATTTTCATCTTTTATAGCAGCGATTCCGGTAAAAGTGTAATCCCCTTCAATATTTTTTTTATGACCAGGACTAGCAATCCAAGCATCTACTACACTTTTTGCTGTTGGCTGCCCACTTGCCACATTTTCAGCAAAACCTGTAGCTTTTTCAGCTTTTGTAATTTTGTTAAATCTATCGTTGAAGTTATCGTGACCTATTTGTTTTTTATCAATCATATAAAGTGTGTGGTCAATAGATAAGGAAGTAGCAGTAGAATTGATAGTTAAGGGCGATAAACTTAGACCTTGTCTATATTCATTTATTAATTTTAGAATTTCTAAAGAAATATCGGTGTCATTTGGGCTAGGTGAATCGTCTTTAGAACAGGAAGCTATTAAAAACAAAAAAGTTATGACGCATAGGTGTTTTAGTTTTCTCATAATTTTTAATCGGGGTTTGTTAATTTATAATAGTAATAACTAAAAAATAAAAGGATTAGTATATGCTATTTTAAAAAAGGATTAATGTCTAAAATATTGTTATTAATGTATTGATTTATAAATGATTCTGTTATGTGTTTGCTTCCTGTTAATTTCATGTTTAGCAATTCTTTTGATAGATTTAGCTTTCTAAAGGATGTAAGCATTGCTATAGAAATGGGGGCGTAAGAATAGTGCCAAGGTTCGTATTTAAATCCTTTTCTGTTTTTATTGTCTGTATAGACAAGATAAAACCCAAACTTTTCTGCGTTTTTATCCATCCATTTTTTGAGTTTACAAAAAGAGCCATCACTATTAAAGTTTTTTTCTAGAAGTACTTCTTTTGGTTGTTTAGGTGTAGCATCAATTATGTCTATATCTGTTCCCCAGTGATGTCTTGAAGTTCCTGGAATGGTGGAATATTCTACTATTTTTTTTATGACCTCTATAGGTTGTAGTCCTTTTGAAGTAAACTTTTTATATTTATGATTCCATATTCTGTTTTGATGCTCATAACTTCTATAACTAGAGACGACTTTGATTGTAATGCCTTCGGTAGTGGCTTGGGTTTTCATTTTAAGGAAAGCTTCGTGAGCTTCTTTTTTAAGTTTATAATCGTTGCCGTATAATTTAGGATTACTTTTACCCATTAATTCAGCTATAGAAAACTCTGATTGAAAAGCAGAAAACGAGGAGAGAGACAAACCAGCCAATCCTATTAAATTAGTTTTTATAAAACTTCGTCTAATCATGTTTGTAAGTTAAAAAAGAATAATAGTTGTTTATGATAACATGCTTATTACGAGTTGTTTTATTGTTTTTGTGTCTCTCATGTGAATTTACTACAATAAATTCATATGAGAAATGGTATAATACATATTGAAGTGTTTTTTGCACTTCAATTGAGTAAAAAACATCTATTTTTTACTAGAATCAAAAAAGTTTAAACTACTTCATTAGCAAAACTAACAAAAAATATAAATTTTTGTTGATTTTGATTGAAAAAATAAAAACGATAGGTTGTCTGAAGTGTAAATTATCTCTGAGTTATTATGTTTTTTCGAAAAAATTATTTATTTGTAAGAGTGCACATATTACCATTTTATTTTGCGATAAATTTATAGTGAAAATGGTATTGGGGGTAGGTATGTTTAAAGTTAATATCAGAGCCAATATGTAACTAGAGGCTCTGATTATTTGATTAGTTATTTTTTTAATTTATAGTTATACTTAAATGATAAGGCTAAAACTTGTCCTGACGCATTATATGAAACTTTTTCTATTAATGTATTATTTTGAAATTGTTTAATTTCACCATTGATTATATTACCGTTTAAAGGTTGGTAATATCTAACACCGAGTTGCCATGTATTATCATTACTGAATATTCCTTTTAACCCAATTTCTGGAATTATATTTAATCCTATTTTGCTAGATTCATCAGTGGTAGATATAACATAATCTTCTGTTGTTCCATCTTGGTCATTTAATGAATTATAATTAATGAAGTCCACAGAGAATCTTGATCCTATATATAGTTGTAGGTTTACTCTTTTTGAAACTAAAGGGATTTGATAATGAGCCCCTATAAATGCTGAAGGGAATAATTGTTTATGTTTTACTTTAAGTACATTATTGTTTTTTTTTCCTTCGATATTCCATAATCGCATACTTTGGCTAATGCCTATTTCAGTAAAAATATTACGTTCCCATTCTAACAAGAACGATGCAGCAATTTTAAAGCTATAGTTATCACTTTCGGAATTGACTATAGATTGATTTAATTTAGGGGTCAATGATTCGTATTTAGAGGTTAATAAACCTCCCTCTATTTCACCACCCAAATACATGTTTTTTTGTGTAATTCCTAAAATAGGTATGAGAATCAGTATGTAAAAGTGTTTAATGATCATGATTTTTTTAATTTAATTTGAGTTTCGGTATTTATATCACACGTTTTTGATTTAGGCCATGTTCCTTTGAATGAATGATCGGATTGTAAAACCATTTTATATTCATTTTCATCACAATATTTACAAGATGAAGAGGATTCTTTGTAGAGTTTTGTAGTTTTTATTGTTAGTTTTTTTTCTTTAAAAGTACCAGTGCATTTATATTTAGCATAACTATTAAGTAGCCATTCAGAATTATAATCGTGGCTTATTTTTAGTTCTCCTTTAACCTGATTGTTAGATTTATTATATGAGAGGATTGTTAATTTATAATCGTATTCAGAATTACAACAACTGGGACAATATAATTTTCCTTTCCAATTCCCAATTATCGAAAAAGTATTTTCAGTTTCTTCTTCAATTTCCTGTTTAATTTCTTCTTCGTTTTTTGTGTAACTTATACCTAGCTCATTCTTAGAACATGATATGCAAAGACATAAAAGAAGTAAAATATACCATTCTTTGGTTTTCATAATGTTAATGTTTTATTTTTTTAATTTTAGAGTGTTTTTGTCAGAAAAAGTACTTCCTGAACAATTAGCGGTAGTCCATTTACCTGTTAAGTGTTTTTTATAATATTTTAAGACATAAGAATTTTCACTACAGATTTCACACATTCTTTGGGATTTTTCATAAATATTAATAGTGTTGATTGTAAGTATTTTACTTATATATGATCCTGTACAATTGTATTTTACAAAATCATTAGCTAGCCATTTGTTCGAAATTTCTAGTGTTGCCTGTATTGTTTTGTTACTAGAGTTATACGAGGTTATTTTTAATTCGAAATCATATTCTCCAATAGAATAACAATCAGAGGAACTAATGAGTTCTCCTTTCCATTCCCCTGTTATTGAGTTGCTTTCGTTTTCATCGGGATCTTCCTCATCAGGATCTTCTTCATCAGGGTCCTCCTCATCGGGATCTTCTTTATCAGGATCTTCTTCATCAGGGTCCTCCTCATCGGGATCTTCTTTATCAGGATCTTCTTCATCAGGGTCCTCCTCATCGGGATCTTCTTTATCAGGGTCCTCCTCATCGGGATCTTCTTCATCAGAGTCCTCCTCATCGGGATCTTCTTCATCAGGATTCTCTTCATTTATCTCATTTAATGTGTTTTCTGAATTATATAGAACATCTAGTTTAGTTTCAGTGCAGGATGACATTTTTAAGATAATTATTAAAAAAAATAGAATGTAAATTCGTTTCATTATTTGTTTTTTATTAGAAAGTGAATTTGGAACCGACTGTAAAGTTGTTAGCCTTTAACTCGGTAGATCGTTTATAGTTACTATATCTAAACTCTAGACTATGTAGTCTAAAAAATGATGATTTTGAAACAGTAAAACCAAAAATACTATTCGGAGGAGATAATCTAATTCCAATTCCGCTTTTGTAACTTGTAAAAGAAGATAAATCATAATCAGAAGTATAGTACTCATCTTCTAAGTTGTGTACTCCATACGATTCGAAATAATCGCTCTTATTCTGGATATAGTATCTATAGAATGGGTAAAAGGTTATTGAAGAAGTTATTTTTAAAGGAATTTCAATAGAAAAAGTATGCGCTTTTAGTCCAAATGTGTCAAAATAATATCGATAAAACAATCGTGTAATTATTTCATTGGTCATGAAATAGTTTAATCTTAATCCAATTGTAGTTTTGAAACGTTTTCTTGGCAATTTTTCTGATTTAACAGTTTTATCTTTTTCTTTTTCAATCTTATCATCAAAATAAACTCTATGAAAAGGGGTATTTAGAATTCCGTTTTGATAAGTATAACCTGTGTTAATAGAAAAGTTAAGCTTTTTATTAATATTGGTTAGGTATGAGAATTCCATCGCATAAGTATATCTGGTGTCTTTCTCATACTCTTCATTATGTTTGGTAACTTTATATTTATCATCATCATCATCATCATCATCATCTTGATAACCACTATTTGATGGATTTCTAATTTCACCAGGATATATTAACAACCATCTATCAATGAAAGCTGATCCTTTTATTGAAATTAAATGATTTTGGTTTTTTGAAGACTTAGTGTAGCTAATCCCAATATTAGTAGAAGAGACATCATATTCTTTAGAATAACCTACCGAAAATCCCATTGATGATTTTTTATTAGGTATTTTTTCTGTGTATCCAATAGAAATATGTTTTCTGGTGTCAGAACCAGAAACAGAAGATTCTGTAGAAGAACTTGCACCAGTAGAATATTTGTCGATATTAGCGCTAGATGCTGAAGTATAGTGATCAATTCCTCCTGTTACTGATAAAGTTCCGTTTTCATTAATAGGAGTGCTGATGATAACCATAGGGGCTGAGTTTTCTAGAGCTTCAGTTCCTTTGCCACCAGTTACAGCAGCATTATTTCCTTCTTGTTCATAATAGTCATATAAAATATTTATCTCTGTTAGAGGTAATTTCTTTACTTTTTCTTGAGCTATTCCAGTAACAGAATAAACTATTAATAATAAGAACCCATATAATAATTTTAATTGCATCCGCATCCTCCTCCAGTTTTACCTCCATTAGCACCAGATGCTCCTTCTCTATAGTTTTGAAAATTAATTTCATAAAACTCTATCATACTAGATGATAATTGCATATCCTCATCATTAAGATGTTGTTTTTGGTAAGGTTTAACAGTGGCACAGGAGTAAAGTAATCCTATGAAAATAAGTATGCTATATAATTGTATTTTAGCCTTCATTATTGATGTGATTTGTTTTTAGAGTATTAGAAAAGTATAAATTATTAGTATCATCGATCAATAGACATTCTATGTCTTTGAGTTGATTTATTAGTTTTAGCCCCTTTTTTTTACCCATAACGAATACAGCTGTGGCAAGTGCATCGGCGAGCTCTGCATTAGTACAGAATATGGTAACACTTTGTAACCCATTAACAGGCCAACCTGTTTTAGGATTTATAATATGAGTATAATTTGTGCCATTTATGGATGCATATTTTTCATAGTTGCCAGAAGTAACAACTGCAGAGTCTAATAAATCAAACCAAGCAGAATAAGAGTTTTTTTGCTTGGGATTTATGATTCCTATTTTCCATTTTTTGGTTTTAGGATGATTACCCCAACATTTAATATCTCCAGCGGCATTAATTAATCCAGAATTTACTCCAAGTTTTTGAAGTTTTTGTTTCGTTTTTTCAGCGGCATAACCTTTTCCAATAGCGCCAAATCCAATTTTCATTCCTTTTTCTTTTAGAAAAACAGAGGATTCTTCAGGGTTTAATATTATTTTTTTGTAATCTATTTTGCGAATCGACTTTTTTATAGTACTACTATCAGGTATTTTAACCATTTCTTCATGGAAATACCAAATTTTATCTATTGAAGAAAATGAAATATCAAAATATCCATCCGTTAATTTTGAAATTCTGATAGACCTTTGTATTAAATTAAACAATTCTCTATCAACTTTTACGGCTTGTATACCTGCGTTTTTATTAATAATAGATGTTTGGGAATTATCGTTCCAAGAAGAGATTAATTGTTCGATTCTTTCGACTTCTTTTTCGGCCTCTAGTAAATAAAAAGAACCCTCGGTGTCGGAATTAGCAACAACTGAAAAAGTATAGTCTACGCCCATTAATTTATTTTTTTTCTGATATACTTCTTGGGAATAAGAGAAAAAACAAATAAAGATAAATGGGGATATAATGTGGTTTTTTAAACTCAATTAGTTAAGATATTCGTTAATGAAAAAGGTAGAAGATTGACCTTTATAACCTTCGATTTCTTTTAGAACTTTACCTTTAGAATTTAAAATAATTATAAAAGGGAACTTCCCTTCCGGATTATATTTTTCTGCAATATCATCCCTGTATCTTCGATTTTTTTTGGAGAGATTGGTTTCATTTCTTTTAAAATCTAAATTAACTAAGATATATTTGTTTTTTGAGAAATCTTCGAATTCTTTAGAATTTAAAACATTTTTTTTTAGCTGTATACATGGTTTACACCAATCAGAACCCGAAAAAACTAGTAACACATTTTTATCAGTTTTAAAAGCTTCCTCTAAAGATTCTTCAAGATTGGTTTTCCATACTGTATTGATTAATAAAAAGGGACATACAATAAAAGCAAATAACAATGATTTCATGAGGTATAAAGGTTTTAAAATTTGATCGCAAATATATAAATTTTATTTAGACTGAATTAAAATAGAAGTATATTTGTCTAAAATTCTGAAAAAAAATCATGAAAAAAATCACGTATATATATTTACTATTGATAACTAATATTTTAATAGGGCAAACAATTAAAATAGTTGGAGGAAAGCCACTTTGCGGATCAACAACAACAAGAAATGTTCCTGCTAATTATGATGGCTTTTTAGGGTATAAAAGTTGGGGAACAATGATATATAAAGCTACTGATATTAATCATCATAAGGGAGGGACAATCACAAGTATAGCCTATATTTCTGATTGTGGATTATCCTCGTGTGAATTTGATGTAGCTAGCAATCAAAAAATATATATTCAAGAAATAGCAGAATCTTCATTTTCTACAAATAATAGACCTAATGTATCATCTATGGCACTTGTTTATGATGGTAATATTACCTGGCAAAAAGGAGAAATAGGTAAACCATACATATGGACCACTATTATTCTAAAAACACCGTTTTTTTATAATGGTAAATCTAATCTAATGATATATTTCGAAAACAAATTCGGAGATACGCTAGGTAGTTTTTTTGACTGCGGAAAATCTCCTAGTTTTTTATGTCAAAATCTAAGAGAGAATTGTGTTTTATACAAAGATTACGATAACACATTACCTGACATAGGCTTGTTAGGAAATCAAGTTCCGATTATGCAGTTAACATTTAATACGGAGTTATCTGCCTTAGAAAAATCCATAAATATAGATAATCAAATTAGTCTAGTTAATGAAAGAAATAACGAAATCTTAGTTTATATAAATACTATAGAAAATAATTTTTATGATGTGTATATATATACAATTAATGGTCGCCTATTGAAAAAGGCAGTAATAAAAAATTCCTCTAAAAATCAAGTTCATAAATTAAATATATCGAACATGGTTGCAGGTGCTTACTTAATAAAGTTTCAAAAAGAACAGTCTTCTACCGTTAAAAAAATAATCATTCAGTAGTTTTTAAATAATTCAATAAATCTATTATATCATTTCCCATATGAATTTACTGTAAAAAAAAGTGTCTTATTTTTTATAGGTGGATTGTTTTTATGTTTAGTGTTCACAATTAGTTATAATATTTTGATAGGTGAGTAAATTCATGACTAACTATAACGATTTATACTGAATATTTCTTTGTAGTTTTTTATAGTTTATCGATAAATTTATAATTATATGATACGCTAATGAAGTTATATTTTGATAATAAAAAATATGACCATCCGTTACTTGTACCAATTTCTAAAAAAGCATACATTTGATCAATTTACACTCAAAATAGAAAGTATGAATCTTCTCAAATTTTTCAAAAAGTATCCTGATGAATCTACCTGTATTGAAGGTTTTAAGTTAAAACGTCTTGAGATGGGGATTATCTGTAAAAAGTGCAGTCATAGCGAACACTATTTTCGAAATACGGATTTAAAATTTCAATGTAAAAAATGTGGCACCCGTTTAAGTCTTCGATCAGGTACTGTTATGGAAAACAGTAAATTACCATTTCAATATTGGATGATTTGTATCGAATTAATGACACTCTCTAAAAAGAGTTTTTCTGCATTAGAAATGCAACGTATGTTGGGTCACAAGCGCTATGAACCTATTTGGTTTATGATGCATAAAATTCGTAGGGTTATGGGTAAAAGAGAAGCGAAATATGAATTAAATGGCTGTATAGAATTTGATGAAGGTTTTTTTGAAAGAGTCGACAATAAAGATGTTCTTAAAGAAAAATCGGAGCAAACCAATAAAGATACTACCTCCAATAAACGCGGAAGAGGAAGCGAAAGGCAGGCTAAAGTATTAGTTATGGTCGAATCCGAACCTAGTATTGAAGCACCTAAAAAAGGTAAACCTAACAGAAAAGTAGGTTATTTAAAAATGGTAGTGATGGAGGATTTGAAAGCAGAAAGTATTAATAAAGTGGTTGAAAAATCAGTAAATAAAACAGCATCTGCTTTAACGGATGGATATAAAGGATATGCTAAATTAAAAGAAAAAATAGTAAATCACAGTATAGTAATAGAACCCAATAAAACAAAATCCGAAAAAGTGTTTCCTTGGGTGAATAGAACAATAAGTAATGCCAAAAAAGTGCTTGTGGGGATTCATCATAATTGTATAAATCAGCAATATTTTCAAAACTATTTAGATGAATTTTGTTATAAATTCAACCGAAGATATTTTGGAAATAAACTTTCTGATAGACTTATGATTGCAGCTTTAGAAACAACTTGGTATTAGTAACGGATAGTCATGATAAAAAAAAATAATTACGTAATTTCAGGATTGAAAAAATCATGTTTTCATATGGTTAAAACGTATCGTTGTAATTGTAATAACTTCAGGTAAGTGTTTTGTAGAATTAATATACTGTTATAATTTAAGTATCTAAAATATTAGCAATCAGTGTTTTATGATTATTGTTTGGGTTTTATTATAAATATATCAAATCATCTAATTTTATATTGCAATTCAATTAATATTTTAGTAGCTTTATGAAAGACAACCTACTTTAACTAACTATGAAATATTTATTTACAACTTTTCGCAAATTAATCGGTCTTAAATATTTTACTACCAAGAACTTTAATTTTCTTTTTTTTAAAAATATTTTCCTTTTATCAAGTAGTCCAGTATTAAGAGATATAAAAATAGGTTCAATAAGATTTCTTACGCATAAAAAAGAATAGTACCAATAAATAATTAATTGATTTATTGGTATTAAAATAAATTTGTAGATAAATTAAAGTCATCTCTAAATTTCAAATCCCCAAAACAAGTTTATAATTTATCAAATCTAGTGTTTTTAGATTCATTGATTTGATGGTAATGAAAATAAGCTCAATAACGATTAAGAGTTTTAAGCTATAGTTATTGTTTTAATAGACTTGTTTCAATTTCATTGCAGTTTTTAGTTTTTGTTAAAAAAATGGTTAAAAAGTATCTGCCAATTTATTTTTTAAACCAAAGTAAACTTAAAAGGATAACTATGATACATAAATTTACAGATAGCTTATGGGTGGTGTTCTTTTTTATGATGCTTTCCTATGGCGTATTAGCTCAGAATTATACAGTAACCAGCTCTGGTAATGATGGTGTAGGTACATTGCGTAGAGCAATTAGTCAAGCAAATATAGATGGTCCAGGACCACACCTTATAGACTTTAATCTTCCAGTAGGCGATAGAATTATTAACTTATCATCAAGTTTACCACCAGTAACTGTATCAAATGTTACAATCGATGGAGATATAAATGGAGATGGAGTAGGAGACATTACAATAGATGCTGGCACAGGGAATAATGGGCATTATATTTTCAGAGCTTGGGGAGGCGGGAACAACGCTACTTTTAAAGGGTTTACTCTTCAGGACACTGGTTATGAACCATTTAGGTTTGATGGTAGTCCGACAGGTGTAACTATTGAAGATATACTTGCAAAACACACTGAAGGCGACTATCTAAATAATGGAATTCTTTTTGATGGTAACGTTAATGGTTTGACAGTAAACAATTTTAAAATGTTTAATGGGGAATCTGCCGTATATGGAATTAGAGTCACTGGTACAGCTACAAATGTAAATATAGATAATTTTGAATTTATTAACGGAAGTGGGAATCTTGCACACGGGATTATCTTTGTAGGAGCAGCAAATAATATCACTATACAAAATACAACACTGAATATGGATGCTCCTAGATCAATAAACCCTGTTGATGATGGTAATTATGGAATTTCATTTTGGTCCTCAGCTACTAATGTTACAATAGACAAAGTAAACATTCATGATGCAGAGGATAATGGTATAGATGTAAGAAGTGTAGCAACTAATATTAATATCACGAATTCAACTCTTGATAATTTAGTTGGTTGGGAAGAAAATATTATGGTTCGGTTTCATAGTGCTGTAAATAACCTTACGATGACTGATGTGTCTATTGATTTAGATAAAACAGGAACTGTAAATGATGGAAATTTTGGTATTTGGATAGGAGGCGCAATTAATACAGCTGCTCTGACTAGAGTTTCTGTAAATGCGGCAGACGTAGATGGTATAGCTATTCTTAATGCAGTAACGAATCTAACTTTGGAAGATTGTACTGTGACAGGAAAACTTGAATATCATGGTGATGAAGATGGTTTAGAATTCTACAATAACTTTCCTCGGACTAATGTTGTCATAAATAATTCTACATTTGACAAAAATGGTAGAGCAGGTATTATATTTCATACAGTTCATGCTACATCGCAATATTCTATTACTAATAATACGATTACAAATAATTCAAGTTCAGGTCAAGGGTTTGGTATTTGGAATCATTTAGGAAATGGTAATAGGGATGTTACAATATCTAATAATATCATTTCTGGTAACAAGCGAGATGGAATATATAACAATGAATCAGATGGAGTAAACATAACTCAGAATTCTATACATAACAATGGGGGAATAGGAATAAATAATGAATCCAATGGTAATGATGATTTAGAATTAGGAGAAGGAGACACAGCTGTTATCTCACAATCAATAGATGTAGGTGGAGGTAATTTTGATGTAACATTCATAGTACCTGATTTTTGCACTAATTGTGATATTGAATTTTTTACAAATGATGCATTAGATAGAGTTCAACATGGACGAACTTATATAAAAACAGAAACAGGATTAGTAGCAGGAGTATATACACGAACGATAAATAGCGGAGGTAATACTACTGGGTTTTGGACAACAACCCTAAAAGACAATTCGAGAAACAGCTCTGTATCCGAATTTGGTAACTCTTTTCCAATTAAGAATACATTTAAAGGTCCAGCTTGTGTTAATACAGGGATAGGAGCTTGGTGGAGAGCAGATAATGGAGCAACAGCAACAGACTGGTCAGATTATAGCGGCTTGGGGCATGACGCAGTTAGTGTAAGTGTGGTAACACTAAACCCTACTGGTGCTAACTTTAACCCAAGTGTAGCCTTTAATAATTCGTATTATCAGCACAATGGAAACCCGATTTTTAGCATAGAAAATAATTATGATAACATATACATATTTGCAGTAGGGATACCTCAAAAAAATAAACATTTATCAATATGGGGAGAGCGATCGAATGATGGAAGTCATCCGATTCAGTTTATGCAGTGGTCTGATAACAATCTTTATTTCGACACCCCATACGCGTACCGACTTAATTCAGGAGATTTTGAAAGTGATGGTGGGAATTTTAATACAGCAAACTTATATGCAGGAAAGAAAACTCCAACAACTATTACCAACTATATACAAGGAGTCAACGTAGGGAGTACTACAAGTAATTATCCAACTTTTTATTCCTATACTGATTCAAATTATTTAGGAGCATCCTTACACGCCAAGTCCAATGGCAATAGTGGACTTGCTGAGGTAGTAATATATAAAGAAGCCTCATCATTAACAGCAACAGATATACTAAAGATCAATAGTTATTTAGCATTTAAATATGGTATTACAATAACAGGAGATTATTTAGCCTCTGATGGAGTGACAAATATGTGGAAAGCAGCCAATAACATAGGTTATGGAAATGATATAGCAGGTATAGGAAAAGATTTTGGAGCAGGTTGTAGTAATTCTAACCTACTTCATCAAACAATTAGTAAATCTGTAAACCCAGATGCTTTGGTAACCATAGCAACTGGAAATATAAATATAGCATCTGCCGACAATATAACTAATCAAGCCACTAATCCTATTGCCTCTAATTTATCCTTTTTTAGCTGGTCTAATAATGATGGAAATACATCTTTTGGTAAAGCAATTACTGGGGTAAATGTCAATTATAGAATGAGTCGAGTATGGAAAGTAGGGAAAACTAATAATTTTACCAATCAGCCATTAACCTTAAATTTAGAAGGAGGCAACACAGATGTATATTTATTAGTAAGTGCAGATGCCAGTTTTAGTAGTCCACAAGAGTTTCCTATGAGTGCTACAGGTAATGTAGCTATTAACTCCTCTGATTTACCCGATGGCTATTATTTTACATTTGGAAAATCAGTTTGTGCCCCAGCTGGGGTAGCCGAAAACCTAAAATTCTGGATAAAAGCTGATGATAATATATTAACAACAAATGGAGCAGCAGTAACCACATGGCAAAACATAGCCAATCTAGGAGTATATAATGTGAATAGTCATGGTACTCCCCCTGTTTTTTATAATACAACAAGTACAGAACTAATCAATTTTAACCCTTCAGTCCAATTTAATCGAAATGGAGATTTACGACAATCAAGTGGTGAGCTTTTTGCACATACAGATCCATTTACAGCATTTGTCGTAGCACAAGATGAGGATACAGGTGTAAGGGGTTTAATTGGTTTAGGTGATAACGGAAATGATCCCGCGATAGAAATTTCAACAGAATTTGGGGTAAATAAATATCGTATAGCTATGGATTATGCCAATCCATGGATAATACATACAAATCAGATTTTATATAATGGTATTCCAGGAGGAGCAAACAGACAACCACAAATATTTGGTTTTTCTACCGATAACAATGGAGTAGATAATGTAATCAACCATGTAGATGGAAAATCACTACAGACTATTAGTGATGCTAATAAAGAAGGCGGAATAGGAGAAGGAATTTATATAGGATCCACAGAGGATCCACTTCTTAGAGGGAATATAACCGAAGTTATAGTTTATAATAAAAAACTTGTCGGTACAGAGCTTCAAAAAGTAGAATCCTATCTTGCTCTTAAGTACGGAATAACTCTAGGACAAGGTACCGCAACAGATTATATAGCATCAGATGGATCAAACATGAGAACTGCTTCTAAAAACGTAGGTTTTGGTAATGATATCTCAGGCATAGGAAAAGATGGGTTAACTACATGTACTACAGATCAGTTGCATCAAACCATTAGTAAATCGGTTAATGAAGATGCTCTTGTAACTATAGCAAGAGGAAACAACATAGATATTACAACAGCAAATAATATAACCAACCAAACAAGCAATCCAATAGCCAATGATTTATCCTTTTTAACTTGGGCTAATAATAATGGAGCTACTTCTTATGATAAAATAATAAATGGAGCCAATGTTAATATCCGAATGGATCGCGTATGGAAAGTAGACAAAACAACTAATTTTGCAAATGAACCTTTAACCTTAAATTTAGAAGGAGGCAACACAGATGTATATTTATTAGTAAGTGCAGATACCAGTTTTAGTAGTCCACAAGAGTTTCCTATGAGTGCTACAGGTAATGTAGCTATTAACTCCTCTGATTTACCCGATGGCTATTATTTTACATTTGGAAAATCAGTTTGTGCCCCAGCTGGGGTAGCCGAAAACCTAAAATTCTGGATAAAAGCTGATGATAATATATTAACAACAAATGGAGCAGCAGTAACCACATGGCAAAACATAGCCAATCTAGGAGTATATAATGTGAATAGTCATGGTACTCCCCCTGTTTTTTATAATACAACAAGTACAGAACTAATCAATTTTAACCCTTCAGTCCAATTTAATCGAAATGGAGATTTACGACAATCAAGTGGTGAGCTTTTTGCACATACAGATCCATTTACAGCATTTGTCGTAGCACAAGATGAAGATAGAGGTTTAAGGGGGTTAATTGGTTTAGGTGATAACGGAAATGATCCCGCGATAGAAATATCAACAGAATTTGGGGTAAATAAATATCGTATAGCTATGGATTATGCCAATCCATGGATAATACATACAAATCAGATTTTATATAATGGTATTCCAGGAGGAGCAAACAGACAACCACAAATATTTGGTTTTTCTACCGATAACAATGGAGTAAATAATGTAATCAACCATGTAGATGGAAAATCAGTACAGACTATTAGTGATGCTAATAAAGAAGGCGGAATAGGAGAAGGAATTTATATAGGATCCACAGAGGATATAAAACTTAGGGGAAGTATAACCGAAGTTATAGTTTATAATAAAAACCTTGTCGGCACAGAGCTTAAAAAAGTAGAATCCTATCTTGCTCTTAAGTACGGAATAACTCTAGGACAAGGTACCGCAACAGATTATATAGCATCAGATGGAACAAACATGTGGACCGTTTCTAAAAATATTGGCTTTGGTAACGATATATCAGGAATAGGAAAAGATGGATTAACCACATGTACTATTGAACAGTTACACCAAACTATAAGTAAGTCAGTTAATGACGATGCTAGGGTAACAATTGCTACAGGCAATGGAGTTGATGTATCCACTGCTAACAATATAGCAAACCGATTAACAACCTCTATTACTAACAACCTTTCTTTTTTAATGTGGTCAAATGATGACGGAAGCACATCTTTTGATCAAGCAGTTACCGCTCCAAGTGTAACATCTAGGATGGGAAGAACATGGAAAGTAGATAAAACTAATTTTGCAGATTTACCATTAACATTAAATTTATCAGCAGGCGATTCAGATACCTACCTTTTAGTAAGTACAAGCCCTACATTCTCTACAGTTCAAGAGTTTCAATTAGATACAAACGGCAATGTAAATATAAGCTCAGGAATATTGCAAGACGGAACTTATTTTACCTTCGGAAAAATTGTTACAGCACCAGGATGTGTATATACAGGCATCAAATTATGGCTCAAAGCGGATGATGGAGGAATAGATTGGAAAGATCAGTCCGGTAATAGTTTTGCAATAACCAAAGTAGGAACACCAACAGCAGGAGCAGAAATCAATTTTAACCCATCTAATAACCTAGTTAATGCAGACTCCTATAGTACTATAACAGACATAGCCCTATCCGATGATTTAATGATGTTTGGAGTTCATCTGGGGTATCAAGGTCATTTAATAGGCTTAAGTAAAACAACAGTAGGATCGGCAGGAACAATTGATGCAGAAGAACCAGTAATGTTTTATGAAGGAGCTGGAGGTAGAAAATATGCAGCATATTCTGATTCTACAATAGAAAATCAAAAAATAGTTTATACAACTAATATGTCGACTACCTTGCCATATTTCACCAGCCTTTTTTCTACAGGTGGATCTACAACAGGTGACATAGGACTCAACGGAAGGGTAGAATCAGGTAATTTAACAATTAGACCAGGTTATAAAGTAGGAGTAGGATTTGATTTTTGGAATGACCCAGGATCTGGTTTAGTCAGCGAACTTATTATTTACAACAAGAATGCATCTAATTTAGAAAAAAACCAAATAGACTCTTATTTAGCATTAAAATATGGAATAACAATAGATCAGTCTACACCAACAGATTATACAGCATCTGATCCAGCAGTAAAAATGTGGAAAGCATCCGATAATGTTGGATATAACAAAGATATATTTGGAATAGGAAGAAACGATTGTGCAGAATTAGATCAACGAGTATCGAAATCAGTTAATCCTACTGCTGTTTTAACAATAGCTCTAGACAATGATTTCGTATCCTCTAATGCCGATGCATCCAGAACAACAAACCATACCAATGATCTACAATTTTTAACCATAGCTAATGATGGGGGGGCAATGACCACTCAAACTACAGAAATGGATCCAACACAATATACTAGGCGTTTAACACGAGAGTGGAAAGTAGACAAAACAAGTAACTTCAGTCAACCTATAAATTTAAAGTTCGATGGACTTAATGGATCCTATCATTTGATAGTTGACACAGACGGTGATTTCTCTGCAGGAGCAACCAATTTAGGTGCATTAGACACCAATGGTGAAATCACGGGCATAAACTTTACCGATGGAATATATTTTACATTAGCATTTGACCCACAAGACATTGGATTTACTAAAAGAATAGACATAACAGAACAAGGAGAAGTAAAAATGGTGTCCAATTCCATAATAGGACTAAAGGGAGTTCAGCCCCAAACACACCCATATTTTGCAGGAGATTTAACAAATTATAGTCCAAACAATGGATATGATGGAAGCAGTTATAATAATAAACTAACAGTAGATTACATAAAGATAGACGGAACAAGCAATTTTAGCTCAAGTAGTGCAGATTTTTCAACAGATGGAGACTCATGTGCAGAAATAATATATGCAGGCCTATATTGGGCAGCTGCATACTATGAAAAAAGAGTAGATAACATAGCAGATAATGCACCAGAGCGACACAATTTACCAGTACCAGATACACGTCAAGACTTTAGAAACATTAAATTTAAACCACCAGGAGGAAGTTATATTGACATTACCCCTACATCAACAAATGCTCAAACAGAAGTAGTCTATAACGGATACAGAGATACAGCAACAAATGCAAACCCAGTAGCAGCAGAAGAATTACCATATGTTTGCTATGCAGATGTAACCAATATAGTAAAAGGATTGCCAGACCCAAATGGTACATATACAGTAGCTAATGTTAGAGCAGGAATCGGAGCACATTCAGCAGAAACAGGAGGAGCATCAGCAGGTTGGGTACTAGTCATCATTTATAAATCCCCATTATTCCCCTTAAGACATTTTACCTCCCAAGACGGATTTTTATTTGTTAAAGACTCCCCAAGAACATTTAAATATGACGGGATAAACACCCCCGCAGCACCCAATGAAGTACGTGTAAAATATGGTACAGCAGTATTAGAAGGAGACAAACCATATACAGGAGATAGATTATACATCACTAACGGAGGAACAGATCACTCCATATTTGCTGCCCCAGACAACCCACTGGATAATTTTTACAACAGTTCCATAACAGTTAACGGAGTATATAACCCAGCTCGTAATCCTAACTCAAAAAACACATTAGGGTTTGATACCAACATGTTTGAAATACCAAACCTTAACAATACAGTTATAGGAAATAATCAAACTTTTGTAGATTTTAAAGCCACCACAACAAAAGATCAATACAGAATATTTCTTAATTTATTGGTAACAGAATCCGTAAAACCAGTATTAAGTGTTGTAAAAAGAGTAAAAGACAAAGACAATAATGACATTACAGGAGCAACAGCAGACGTAGGGGATGAGCTATTTTACGAGTTGACAATTCAAAACCAAGGAAATGAAGACATTATAGAAGCATATATAAGCGATGAAATCCCTAAATACTTAGAATATGTACCCAATAGTATAGAATCTCCAGGAAACCCTTCATTCATAACAGGATCATACGACGCAGCCAATAAAAAAATCAATATAGCAATTACTCCAGACCCATTAGGTAGACATGACGCCCCCTTTACTGTTAGATTTAGAACCAAGATAGTAGCTAGTTGTTTAGACCTACGAGACGCATGCGCTAGAGAAATAAAAAACATAGCCAAATCATCATATAAAGGAAAAGATTCGGGAGTTTCTGTTACAGACGAACCCAGTGTAGTAGAGCAGGATGCCTGTAGAATAAACACAATAGGATCATCAGATTTTACAATTAATTTAGGAAGTTGTGATGGTAATTTTGAAGCTTTTCTTTGTACAGGGACATTAGACCTGATAGCCGGAGATGGTTTCTCCACGTATAGCTGGATAAACGAAGCAAATCCAAGTGTTGTATTAGGAACCAATCAAACCCTAACAGTATCCTCTGGTGGCGTATACAAAGTAGTAAAAACTGTCGATCCAGTCAGTTGTAATGATACAGAGAGATGGACAGTAACAGCATTTAATACAGTCGTAAACCCCTTAATAGAAATTACCGAAAACGCAGGTATCAATGGAGTTTTGAAAACATGTAGCGAAGGCGCCGGAACTGTAACTTCATTTTTATACCTATGTGGATTAGATGATAAAATATCACTCGATTCTGGTTTTGTCAATGTTTCTTGGCAACGTTTAGACTCTACAACTTCTTGTCCACCATTTGATTATGTAAGAGATTGTCCAGAAGCAGTAGCAGATGCCTGTGACGCGCAGTGGAAAGAAATAGCCACTACTCCTGAGTATACAGTGGCAGATGCAGGAGAATATAGAATAGTAGCAGAATTTGATGGCAACTGTAAAATAAAATACTATTTTAATGTATTTAAGAACACATTAGATCCTACATTAACAGTAATAGAAGATATAGTATGTGGCAACCCAGGAACAATACAAGTACAAGTATCGGCTCTGGAATATGAATATCAATTAACAGCCCCAGATAATACAGTTACAGGATATCAAGACTCCGACACATTTACGAATCTAACAGTTGAAGGAGATTATAAAGTATCCGTACGTCAAAAAGGATGGCCAGAGAAAAACCCTTGTATATTTTACTCAACAGTGTTTTTAAATAATTATGAATCCAAAGTATCCGTTGATGTTGATTCGCCTTTATGTCCAGGAGAAAAAGGAGAGATGAGGATACACGTAGAAGATGGCAAAGCACAATATACCTACACTATCACAGGAGCAACCACAGGAGCATTACCTTCTATCGGACCTACTGATGACAAAGATTATACAATACAATTAAATCCAGATACATACACTATAAAAGTAGAGTCTTATAATGGGATATGTATAGATACCATAGAAAAAACTATTAACCCTCCAGGTAATTTTACAGCTGTAGCAGCCTTAAAGAAAGACCTAAGTTGCAACCCTAACTATCAACCTGATCCAGCCCTGCCAAACCCGGATTCGGATCTGTTTATAGCTATCGTAGAGGTTAATGTAGTAGGCGGAACTGGTGCTTATCTTTTTAGCACAAGTAATACAATGGTACCTAAAATAGACCCAATACCACTCTCTACAAACCCATTCCAGTTTAGATTTACAGTACCAGGAACCTACACAATCTTTGTTCAGGATGGAGCTTGCGTAATCGAAGCAGGAACAGTTATAATTACCCCTTATACAAAGTTAGAAGCAGAAACCAAAGGTAATGACCCTAGCTGTATAGGACTATTAGGAACCATAGAAGTAACAGTTACCGCAGGAGAAGGTCCCTTTAAGTACACATTAGATGGCGGAACCCCCGTAGGACCCAAACCTGATATGAATCATACATTCTATAATGTAATAGCAGGAGAACATACAATAACCATTATCGATGTTCACGGATGCGAGCATCCAGTGCTAAAAGAAATAATCACAGATGCAGTAGGAATCACTGCTGATATAGATATCTCTAAAGACTACAAATGCGATACAGATGGTTCTAGTATAACACCAGAATTAGGAGAAATTACAATTTCTAATGCACAAAATGGAAATGGTAACTACGAATATAGTAATGATGGAGGAGCTAATTTTAAAAACACAACAGGAGTTTTTTCGGGATTAGGAGCAGGAACATATTCACTATATATCAGAGACACAGATAGTGCGGCTTGTCCAGTAAGATTAGGAGAACTAACAATAGCCCCATTGCAGGTAGTAACAGTTTTAGATTTAATACCAACACCATTACAGTGTCCGGATAAGGATATAAACACCACTATTACCGCAACAGCAATAGGAACGAATGGAGCCACAAACTTTGAATATAGAATTATTTCACCAGCGGCGTATAGTACCGCATTTGATCCCAACAATGTTTTTGAGTTACCATCTGGAGAAACATATATTTTTGAAGCAAGAACAGCACCAGACGAATGTAGTCTAAAAAATAACATTACAATAAAGAAAATTGATCGGATACAAGTAAGTAATGAAAAAGTAATAACCAAACCAACTTGTAAAGGAGACACCAATGGTTCAATCTCATTTGGTATATCAGGAGTCGACCTTAGTCCTACAGGAACAACATATAATTATGAAGTAACAGGAGGCAACATAGTAATAACACTTATTATAGCAGGACCAATTACAATAACACCAGTTACCATTCCGAATTTAGGAGGAGGAACATATGTTATTAAAGCAACAGACAATACTACAAATTGTATTTCTGAAAAAGTATTAACAATAGAAGAGCCCGACATAGCATTTGACTTTACAACAGAAACCACAAAAGCAAATTGCGGAGTCAATGAAGGCTCTATAACAATAACAACCATAGGAGGAACGGGATCAGCTCCTAGATATGAGTTAAGAGACGCAGCAAATACAGTTATTATACCCTATCAGAATCTAAACTCTTTCACTTCATTAAGTGGAGGAGATTACATTGTTAGTGTAATCGACGGAAACGATCCTGCTACATCTTGCGAAATTAATAAGCCAGTAACAGTAGAAGAAACAACACCACCATCAATAGCACTTGCTGCGGGCGGAGATTTATGTTATGACATAGCAGATAAATCAAGTAGGTGGATAACCATTACACCTGGAGTAGGATCAGTAGGACTATATATGTATAATCTTAATGGTGGAGCTTGGTTTGAAGCAAAACTTTTGCCAGCTCCTGCACCACCAAATACTTTTGAAATTATCGGATTGATACCTAATACCTACGATGTAATGGTTAGAGATATAACCTCCAAATGTGTAACAACAACACTTACATTTGATATTAAACCACAATTAACATTAGATGCTCTATTAACCAAGAAGTTAGATTGTAGCGCAACACCAGAAGCAAGTATTTCAGTTACTGCAACGGGTGGAAATGGAACCAATACTTTTGAAGTAAATGTTAACGGAGCTGGTTATGTGCCTTACCTAGGAACATTTCCATATACAACCACAACATCGGGTACCCATTGGTTTAGAGTAACAGATAGTGAAGGGTGTACAGCAGAAGCCAAACCAGATCCTATAACGCCAGCGGTAATCCCTGTTGCTAACGCTCCAGAAGTTACCTTAAATTGTAATGGAGAATCTAACGGAACCATTACTATCAATGTAACTGGGGGTACACCTCCGTTTGAAGTTAATTTTAGCGGTTTAGGGTATAAAACGGATTTAACATATAGCGGATTAGCAGCAGGTACATATTCTTATACAGTAAAAGATAATAAAGAATGTACAGCTACATTTGATGTTGAGGTTATTGAACCAGTCATTATCACCGTAGGTACAGAAAATAATGAAGATATCTCTTGCGTAGTTGGAGTAGGAAATAAACCAGGAAAAATTGATCTATCTAATATAACAGGAGGAATTCCCCCATATACTTATAGCTTATTAAAACCCGATAACTCCTTGGCAACAACGACTTCTATTAATCCAAAAGGACCAGTATTTGATAACTTTGTTGTTTTTAATGATTTAAATTTTGGGGACTATAAGGTAAAAATTGTAGATAAAAACAAATGTACCTATGAATTTCCATACACAATTAATACAGCTTCTATATTGACTATTAATGCTCTCCTTGGAGCAGATTGTACATTTGGAGTAACAGCTGATCTTGAGGTTGTTGGTGGAACAGGTCCTTTTAAGATTAGAACATATCCAATAGGTGTTTTTGGTAACCTCAGTTCACCACCTCGGAATCATCAAGATGGACCATTACCATTTGATATAGAATTTATGTACGAAGTAAAAGATGAAACGACGTTATGTACAGATATTAAAAAATTGATTCCTCCACCAAACCCATCGGCGATAACAATAGCAAAAGTAGAAAACAATGTCACTTGTAAAGGGCAAAAAGATGGATCATTAGATTATACAATAGATAATTATCAAGGAACGCAATTAACTTTTGATATAAGAACTCAAGCAGATCCATTAACAAATATAAGTGGTAGCTTAGTATTTTCTCTAGGAAACCCACAGACTGTTACTTTAGGAGGTACAGCAACAGGTACCGTTAGTGGATTATCACCAGGAGAATACTATTTCTCTGTTAGAGAAACAGACGGAACTTTGCCAAAACCCTGTAACAAAGCAGAAGAATTCACAATAAAAGAAGCAGGTACAGATGTAGAATTAGTATTTGTTAATGCTACAGAAACTAACTGTAAGGTTCTCCTGTCACAAGTAGAAATGAAGACCAGTGGAGGTGTTCCGCCTTATACATACGCATACGTACAAGGTGTATTACCAAAACCTAACCCAGTATCATTCCCAGACTCAGAAGTACGTTATTTAGATCCTGCTATAAGTTTAGACTGGGTAGTATTCGTTAAAGACAATTATAACTGTATAAAACCCCTACAAATAGCAATTCCATCACCATCGGTTGATCCAGTATTAGAACCTTTAGCTAATTTGGTAGATGAACCTTGTAAATTTGACAACAACTACCCCTTTACAGCTAAAGCAACAGGATTAGGACCTTTGAAGTTTCAGTTAAATGGAGGGGTCATAGTAGATGCTAATAAAGGCTTCTATGAACATGAATTTACAGTAACTAGTCCAGGGACATATACAGTGGTAGCTTATGATGTAAATAATTGTGTCTCTAATTCCGATACGATAGAAGTGTATCCAGAGTTAAAAATAAATGCTGACTTTACTGTAGAACCCACTTGTATGAATCTAGACGGAGAAATAACAGCTACAGCCACAGGAGGTTCTGCTCCAGCTAATTTATCATTTACTTTAACAGATAACCCTACTCCACAGGCATCAGGAGTGTTTACGGGGGTAAAAGCAGGTATTTATGATGTAACGGTAATAGACTCGTTATCAGGGTGTTCTGTAAGTGTAAGCGTTTCTAGACCAGAAGCAGTAAAACAAGAATTAATAGTAGAAAAAGTTACAACTGTATCCTGTTTTGGAGCTACAGATGGAGCAATATTAGTTTCATTGCAAAATGGCACAAATATAGACTCACCATTTACCTATCAATTATTTGATTCTACAGGTACCGTACAAATAGGGGCAGATCAGATAAACAACCCATTATTTGAAGCAAAACCAGCAGGAGATTATATCGTAAAAGTAACCTCTAATAAAGGATGTATAGCCCAATCCCCAATAATTACTATACCAACACCTACAACGCCACTTACAGCCACAAGTAATAAAGAAGCATACAATTGCGACACCAACAATGATGTAGTCTTACCAAAGATAATAGTTACTATACTAGGAGGTACACCACCATATACAATCTCATATACAGGTTCTAGCACACCTGTTAATAACCAAAACGTTACTGATGCAGACGGAAGCACACCAGAAGTAGAGTACATAATAATAGCTGATATAGCAGGGAATTATGATATTACAATACATGATAAAGAACACTGTAAGTATATTCTACCAACAGAAAATATAGTACCTTTTCCTATCATGACAAAATTACCCGTTAACCTTGTGAGTACAATAACCTGTGATCCGCCAAATGCAGAAGTAGTTACAGTATCCGTAAGTCGAGTTACAGGTAACACAGGTGGTTTCCAGTTTGACCTGCTTCCAATAGGAACAGTAGCATCACAAACAATCCCTGAAAATCCTTCAGGTACCACAAGCACCACATTTAATTTACCGTCACCCGGAAATTATAGTTTTAGAATAACAGATTTAGACACCTCTTGTTACTTAGAAACAGAACCATATTATGTAGCACCATACAATACAATTATCGCAACTGTTACAGCAAAATCAGATATACTTTGTTTTGGAGACATAACAGGAGAGATAGCATTGGATGTTTCTGGGTATACAGGAGCATATAATTACACCGTAACCGACACAGAAAGTGGAACAATAGTAGTACCAACTACACTCGCTAACACCACAACTAACCCATTATCGATAGGAGGATTAACGGGAGGAAAGTATGAGATAGAAGTAGAAGCTATTGATACCCCATACTGTGATAAGAAAACTAATTCGGCTACAATAAAATCACCTGGATCAATTGTAAAAGTAGAAGCTAAATTAAATGGAGAGGAAACTTGCAACCCAGGAGATGATTCCTCGATCGTAGCAATCGGTAGCGGAGGGGTAGGTGATAAACAATATCAATTAGAAACCGCAGGAGGTACCATAGTAAGACCTTATAGTAATACTCCTGAATTTTCTGGTTTAGATGCAGGTGATTATATAGTAAGGGTTAAAGACACTAATAATTGCGAAGCAACAGATTCGATAACAATAACAGCTCCTTTAGTTATTGATGTAAATGCACCAGATAGTGACTTATTATGTTTTGGAGATCATAATGGAGAAATAGTAGCAACAGCCACAGGAGGAAAAGGCGTAGGAAACTATTTCTTTAAACTTACATATCCAGATGGTACCCAGTCAGCAGAAATAAAAAGCACAACAGACTCATACACATTTGTAAACTTAGCATTTGGAGACTATGTAGTTACAGTAACAGATTATTTAAAATGCGAAGCTTCTGTAGATGTAACCATTGCACAGCCTACAGACGTAGAATTAGGTGTAGAAGTTACTAGAGTTCCGGGGTGTGTAAATCCTACGGCTGATGCCTTGGTTACGGGTATAGGAGGATTACCACCATACACATTTAGTAAAGATGGAGTAATTTATGAAGGTAGTGGAGTATCCTATACTTTTTCTAACTTAACATCAAAAATTTACGAGTTTTATGTGAAAGATAGCAACAATTGCATTAGTAAAACATCTTCGAATCCAATATCAGTAATTGAGCCAGACAAGTTAAATGTAGCCTTAGAAGTAAGCAATACAGTTGTTATATGCTATGGTCAATCTACAGCTTCCATAAACGCTACAGTAACAGGTGGGTTAGGCGAAAACATGTACACCTTATCAGGTAAAGATTATCTAGGGGTAGATGTAAACACAGGACCACAAGGGGAATCTTATTTTGGCGGATTAGTGGCAGGAAATTACTCTTATAGTGTAATCAGTAAGGACTGTGGACCAGAATCTATTCCTTTTGTGATTTCTCAACCAGAAGAATTTATAGTAACCGCTACAGCTACAGATATAACATGTAACGGAGAAAAAGATGGTAAAATAGAAGTTAAAGCAACTGGAGGTACAATAAATCCAAATTCATACGTATACTCATTATATGACAGTGCAGACGAACCTATATACAAGTTAATAGCAGATGATTATGATGGTATTACTGGTGTACACGTGTTTGAAGAAATTAAAGAACCTGGCACGTATAGAGTAGAAGTAGCAGATGGTTTTGGATGCCCATTTAGCGTGTTAGACTTGGTAATTGATGAGCCTCCAGTCATGTCAGTAAATTTAATAGATAAAAAACCAGAAACCTGTGCAAACTCTTCAGACGGAGAAGCAACTGTACAAATATTAGGTGGGATTCCAGGGTATTATTGGAGTTTAACAGGAGTAGAAGGCAGTTTTCAAGAAGTAGCGAATCCAGATAAATTCGCTATAGGGGAGCTTCCTGGGGGAGTTATAACTAATTTATTTATTAGAGACTCTATTAACAGTGTAAAATGTCAATATCAATTAGAGATAGATATAGAACCAGGGGTTATATTAAACGCTACATTGCATAACAGGTTGGAATGTCCTGTTGTGCATTCTGTAACTGGAACTGTTGTACAGAATCCTATGTACTTTGTAGATTTTCAATTAGGGGATGACTCTGTAAATACAGATATAGAATACACATTAAAAAGCACTAGTGGAGGTCTGTCAAAAAAGAATTCTAATGGAGAATTTGAAGTAGGACCGGGAGAATACGAAGGATTTATGTCTCATAAACCATCAGGATGTGGAGAAGATCCAGATAACCCGATTTCTGCGGGAACAATAACAGTAGAGGGGTATAAACCTTTATCGTTGCCAGAAGTAAAGATGACAGGCAATTCGTATAACCCAAACGAATATGAGATTTCGGTTAATAACGGAAGTGGTATTTATACTTACTATATAGCAATATTAGAATCAGAGATGAGTATTGATAAATTAGAAGATTTAGACTTCCGTGAATTAGATACAGAGATATTTTCGATCAAAAAAACAGCTTCATACGTGATAAAGGTAGAAGACACATCAGGTTGTTTGGTAATGAAAAAATATGATCTAACATATATAAACATACAAATTGAAAATAATTTCACACCAGATGGAGATGGCATTAATGATTATTGGTATCCAACACAGAGTAGTCCTAGTCCTAGCGATCCATTCTATTTTCCGAATATAGAAGTAAAAGTTTATGATCGATGTGGTAGGTTATTAGAAAAATTTGTTGGGGATCAACAAGGGTGGGATGGTACCTATAAAGGAAGAAAGCTACCTACAGGTGATTATTGGTTTTATATAGAACTTAATGATGTAGATGATAGAAAATGTACAGGACACTTTACATTATATAGATAGAACGGAGTAAAAAGAATAAAAAGTTGAATTTATGTAAAAAAAGACAGATGAAAAGATACATTATATTATTTAGCTTTTTTGTGTGTTACTATACTTTGGCACAAGAATTTTTTCCGCCAATGCAAAATCAGTATATAGCAGATAACCCTTTTTTGATATCCTCAGCATATGCAGGGATAGGAGATTGTTGGCAAATCAGAGGTACAGGTTTTGAGCAATGGGTTAATTTAGAAGATTCACCCGGTACTCAATCCATATCTGTGGATGGTAGAATATCAGATCGTTCAGGAGCTGGAGCCGTACTATTTAATGACTCTAATGGTTTTACTACTCAGAAAGGGGTGCAATTATCGTTTTCTCATCACTTAGTATTAAGCGGCTATAGTAATCAATATTTGTCATTTGGTCTTAGCTATAAATTTACACAATTTGGGATTGATACTTCTGGATTTAATAACGGAGATTTAGAAAATCCTATTAACCCAGGGTTAAGAGCTGTAAAAATAAATGATTCTAATTTTGATATTGGATTATTATATAGATTAGGTAAGTTTTTTATAAATACAAGTATTGTAAATTTATTAAAGAAAAAATTAGACGAGTTTAATCCTACAGAACCAACCTCTATCCAAAGTTATTACGTCTATTCTGGTTATACTTTTTATCAACGATTTAAAAAAATGGAAATAGAACCTTCGGTTTTATATCAGAGTTTCGCTGCGGATTCTAGATCAACAGCAGATATTAATCTAAAAGTACGCAAAATGCGACGTGGAGATTATTACTGGGGAGGGCTAAGTTTAAGATCTTTGATTGATCAGGAATTTAAACCCCTGTCGGTATCCCCAATGGTAGGCTTGAAAAAATCAGGTTTTTATTTTGCATATGGTTATATGATAAACGTTAATGAAGCTAATGATCTTAGCTCGTCAGTAGGTTCACACATGATAACTTTGGGTTATGATTTTCGTTGTAGACAAAGTAAATGCGGATGTACATATTGAGATATTGACACTCCCTTCGCCTTTAGGCAGGGGAGTGTAAAACCTAATACAAAGATTAAGTATTGTTGCAAAAAAATATAGTAAGGTTTCTTAACCCTATATATAACATAAATAGTATTTTTGGCGAAACAATATATTTTATGACTTCTAAATTAATAGCCCCCTCCATTTTAGCAGCTGATTTTGCTAATTTACAACGCGATGTAGAAATGATTAATAACAGCAAAGCAGATTGGTTTCATGTAGATATTATGGACGGAGTATTTGTACCCAATATTTCTTTTGGGATGCCTGTTTTAAGAGATATAGCAAAACATGCAACCAAAACTATTGATGTACATTTAATGATTGTAAACCCTGATAGATATATAAAAACTTTTGCAGATTTGGGAAGTGATATATTAACAGTTCATTATGAAGCATGCACGCATCTTCACAGAACATTACAATCTATAAAAGCCGAAGGAATGAAGGCAGGAGTAGCATTAAACCCTCATACAAATGTTAGTCTGTTAGAAGATGTAATTAATGATATTGATTTGGTGTGTATAATGAGTGTAAACCCAGGGTTTGGAGGACAATCATTTATAGAGAACACCTACAATAAGGTTCGGAAACTTAAAGAAATTATTAATCGAAACAACGCAAGTACCTTAATTGAAATTGATGGAGGGGTAACAAATAAAAATGCTAAGCAACTTACAGAATGTGGTGCGGATGTATTAGTAGCAGGAAGTTTTGTTTTTAAAAGCGAGAACCCAACCAAGACTATTTTAGATTTAAAAACACTGATTTCTTAATTAGAATACCATTTTCTTATGAATTTACTGCGATAAAATATTTTTTTCCTACTGCTTCCTGACAAAAATAAACTGTAGTAACTGCTATGTTTGATTTTTATCTATCGCATATATAAAAAAATAAGGTTTTTATTTTACAGTAAATTCATAAGAAAAATGGTACAACTAGTTTAAACCACTTCACTATTTAAGTGAAATATTTTTAAATTCAAAAAAAAGCGGTAATTATTAGTTACCGCTTTTTGAATTTAAAAATTAATAATGTTCTTGTCTATTACTAACAAGACACAAAGAAAATTAACCTTCATTTCTATCAGCCGTTCTAGGCTTTCTGTTTTCTCGAGGCTTATCACCTTCAGGTTTTGGAGGTCTAGGAAGCAAAGCTTTTCTAGAAACTTTTTCTTTTCTAGTTCTAGAATCTACCCCGAAGTATTTTACATCAAAAACATCACCCATTTTTACAACATCGCTAACGTTTTCAGTACGTTCCCAAGCTAATTCAGAGACGTGAAGTAAAACCTCGTTTCCTGGAGCATCCAAATACTCTACAACAGCTCCGAAATCTAACATTTTGATAACCTTCACTTTGTAGACATTGCCAACTTCAGGTTTAAATATGATAGAATCAATTTTAGCTAAAACAATATCAATTCCTTCTTGGTTAGTACCTAAGATTTCTACCTCTCCTTTTTCATTAACTTCTTTGATAACAATAGTAGTACCAGTAGCTTTTTGTAATTCTTGAATTACTTTACCTCCTGGTCCTATCAAAGCCCCAATATAATCCCCAGGGATTGTTCTGGTAACCATTTTTGGTGCATGAGCTTTTACATTTGCATTTGGTTCAGGAACAGTATCCGTTAGTTTGCTTAAAATATGCAAACGACCTTCAGAAGCTTGCATTAACGCATTTACAAGAATCTCGTAAGAAAGTCCTTTAACTTTAATATCCATCTGGCATGCAGTAATACCACTGGCAGTACCAGTTACTTTAAAGTCCATATCCCCTAAATGATCTTCATCACCTAATATATCAGACAAAACTGCATATCTACCAGTTTCAGCATCAGAAATTAATCCCATAGCAATACCAGACACAGGTCTAGTTAACTGTATACCAGCATCCATTAAAGCCATAGTACCAGCACAAACAGTAGCCATAGAAGAGGAACCGTTAGACTCTAGTACTTCTGAAACTATACGTACTGTATAAGGGCAATCATCGGGGATCACACCTTTTAATGCACGTTGAGCCAAATTACCGTGTCCCACTTCTCTTCGAGAAGTACCTCTTATTGGTTTTGCTTCACCGGTAGAAAAAGGAGGGAAGTTATAATGCAAATAGAATGTCTCTTCTCCCTCATAGGAAGGCATATCTATTTGGTTAGCTTCTCTAGAAGTACCTAATGTAACGGTAGCTAAAGCCTGTGTTTCTCCTCTAGTAAATATAGCAGAACCGTGAGTAGAAGGTAAGTAATCTGTCTCGCACCAAATAGGTCTGATTTCGTTGGTCTTTCTACCATCAAGACGTAACCCTTCATCTAATGTTAAATCGCGAATAGCTGCTTTTTCAGCTTTACTATAGTACTTAGAAATTAAATTACCAAAATCTTCTATTTCTTCCTCAGAGAAAGAAGCAATTATTTCTTCTTTTATTTCAGCAAAAGCAGCACTTCTTTCATGTTTAGAAGAACCAGCTTTAGCGATAGCATATACCTTATCATATGCCATTTGATGAATTTTCAAAGATAAATCTTCATCTTCTCTTTCTGGTTCATATTCACGAACTTCTTTTTTACCGAAAGCTTCGGCTAATCTTAATTGAGCAGCACACTGTACTTTTATCGCTTCGTGAGCAAATTTAATGGCTTCAACCATTTCTTCCTCAGAAATCTCTTTCATTTCCCCTTCTACCATCATTACTGAGTCAGCAGATGCTCCTATTACCATATCAATATCAGATTCTTCTAATTGTGATCTGGTAGGGTTAATAATAAATTCATTATTAACTCTCCCTACACGAACTTCTGAGATAGCACATTCAAATGGAAAATCAGATAATTGTATTGCAGCAGAAGCAGCTAAACCAGCCATAGCATCTGGCATAACATCATCATCATGAGACATTAATTGGATCATTACTTGTGTCTCTGCATGGTAATCTTTTGGGAAAAGAGGACGTAATACACGATCAACTAATCGCATTGTTAACACCTCTCCATCACTTGGTCTAGCTTCTCTTTTAAAGAAACCACCAGGATAACGACCAGATGCAGCAAATTTTTCGCGATAATCGACAGTCAATGGTAAAAAATCAACGTCACTCTGATTGTAATTAGATACAACCGTACATAGTAACATACATTTACCTGATTGTATAACTACAGATCCGTGAGCTTGTTTTGCTAATTTACCAGTTTCGATAGAAATTTCTCTTCCATCTCCTAGGTCTATGACCTCTTTATAAACTTTTGGAATCATATTTTTTTTTGATTCTAACCTATTAATTGATCTAAATAACACATAAAGATCTTACTAAAAGGTTTTTATTAAACATTGGTTTCCGTCTTACTCGGACGGACAAGGTTGTGTTGTTGTTGTTGTGGTTGTACGTGACCAATGAAAAACTAAGGCATGTATTCTAACCTACATAAAGCTAGAATATTTTTTTATAATAGATACAAAAAAAGTGATTTTATATTAAAGATAAAGAGAGGCTAGTGTGCCTCTCTTTATCTTTTTTGATTATTTTCTTAATCCTAATTCTTTTACTATAGCACGGTATCTCAAGATATCCTTTTTGATAAGATAATCTAATAAGTTTCTGCGTTTACCAACTAGTTTTACTAACGAACGTTCTGTGTTAAAATCCTTACGATTCTTTTTTAAATGTTCTGTTAAATGTGTAATTCTGTGTGTAAACAATGCGATTTGCCCTTCAGCAGATCCAGTGTCTTTTTTGTCTTTACCGTGTTTTGTGAAGATTTCTTCTTTAACCTCGTTTGTTAAATACATTCCAATATTATTTAAATGATTTTTATGTATTAATAGTATGTATTACTATTAGTCGGCAAATATAGCATTTTTTGGATTATAAATGCTCTTTGTAAAAAAATCATTTTTTATTTAAACCTTTACTAAAATTTTTAGTCACAGTACAGTAACATAAAAACTATAAACAATGAATAATCTTTTTTTTAAATTAGGCTTTATTGCATTTATATCTATACTGTTTATTGAGTGTAATAAAGATGACGATTCTGGTCAAACAAATACAGACATTGATCTAAGTGAAGCTGAACAAACCGCAAAAGTAGATAGTGGTGTTGAGGTATTAAGTGATATTACATTACAAGGGTTTGAAGACACGGAGAACCCTAAAAAAGGATTTGGGAAACCTTTTCTTCCAGATTGTGCTAAGGTAACAGTAGAATTAACATCGAATTCTAAAAAGGTAACTATTGACTTTGGAACGGAAGGATGCAAGGTAAAAAGCGGTCATATTCTCAAAGGGAAAATAATTATGGATTATAGCAAGGATACGGATGTAAATTCATTAGTTATAAATTACACGTTAGAAAACTTTTTTATTGACGATGTTCAGTTAAAG